>NZ_JAGTWO010000001.1 GCF_018842675.1 Candidatus Pantoea bituminis | reverse complement strand
TGCGGCATGGTGATTCCTGTATACGATGTTAAGACAAGTGTCGTAGCTGGCAAACTTTGAGTCAATAACATATGCATAAAAACAGATATATTGATCTGAACAGGATTTATTTTTTAAGAACTGAATGCTTGTTATGCCTGCTCAGTTTAACGGAGTAGCTGTATCCTCTTTAGAATATTGAATGTCCGTTTTTCGCTCAAATCGAACCTTCCCGGCACTTATGTCCGCTCTGTGCCAGAAGCGGACGTTATTGACGCTAAAGTATATTAAGCAAGGGAAAGTAAGTCCTGCTCCCCTTTGCAAAGCCATGACATCTCAGCTGGGCAGCTAAACGTAATTACCGCACAAATTACCCATAGTGAAACCTTTCGTAACTGAGCAAGAACGCCTACTATTTTATCTAGTGCACTAGACAATCAAGCACCAGAGATTAAGAAATATGAAACCTAAAGAAAATATGGAAATTGGTAAGCAGCTGTCGTTTGCCCTTTATGGTGCCGCAAATCGCATGAACCGGCTCCATAAGCCGTTTCTTGACCCGCTGGGCCTGACGTTTCCCCAGTATCTTGTGATGCTTGAACTGTTCTGTGGCACACCACGGGCTGTGGGTGAGTTAGGGAACAAACTTGATATGGACACGGGAACCATCACGCCTCTGCTAAAGCGCCTGGAGGCTTCCGGCAAGTTAAAGCGCACGCGCGATCCTGCTGATGAGCGTCGGGTGCTTATCACCCTGACCGAGGCCGGAGATGCCCTGCGAGAGGAACTCTGGTGTATCACCGACAAAATCAAAACCGCCTGTCAGCTCAGCGAAGAAGGGCTGGCTCAGCTGCGTGACACGCTGAATGCTTTGTCCCACCCGGCATCCGAATAAGCGGCGTGTCATCACTCCATAAACAAGGTACTTAATATGAAGATTGGCATCATTGGCGCAGGAAACATTGGCGCAACTCTGGCCCGTAAGCTTTCTGCTGGCGGACATGAAATAAAGCTCGCCAACTCCAGAGGACCGGACAGCATCCGTGACTTGGCTCGTGATGTGGGCGCAACCGCCGTTACGCGCGAAGATGCGGTAAAAGACGTCGACGCGATTATTCTTGCCATTCCTTTTGAAAAGCATCGCGGCCTGTCAAGTCTGTTCAGCCAGGTACCGGAGTGTGTCGTGGTTATTGATACCTCTAACTACTATCCCTTCCGGGACAGTGCCATTGCTGAAGTTGATAATGGCAAACCGGAATCTGTATGGGCGAGCGAGCAAACCGGACGACAACTTGTAAAAGCCTGGAATGCAGTCTTAGCCGCCACGCTGGCTGATAAAGGTCTTCCATCCGGCGCGCCCGATCGCATTGCACTGCCCGTTGCCGGAGATGATGCCCGGGCAAAAGCCGTAGTGCTTAAGTTAGTCAACGAAACCGGCTTTGATGCACTCGATGCCGGTCCTCTGAGTGAATCCTGGCGTCAGCAGCCCGGTACGCCTGCCTATTGCACTGAGCTGGATACAGAGGAACTCAAAAAAGCCCTTTCATTCGCCGATGCCGCACGCGCCCCGAAAAACCGCGATGATCTGATAAAGGAATTTATGACCCCCGGTGCGAATTTCACGCATGAAGACGTTATCGCACGTAACAGAGAAGTGACGGCTTAGCGCCCTCGCCCCCTGCTTTTTTGAGTAAATAATGACAGGTCGGGGCGCAGGACCTGTCGGCATTAAACAGCCGGACTTCCATTTCAGAGGCGTCACAATTTGTATGTGAACGCCCTCTCTCTGAAAGCAAATATTCATTCAGGAGAAAACGATGAATCATTCTTTCCCTCTCAGCATCGGTATCCTTGGCACAGGCCACATAGGTAAAACCCTGGCACGTAAACTGGCAGCCGCAGGACACAACGTAAAGGTCGCAAACTCGCGTGGTCCGGAAACAATTGAGGCCGAAACACTGGAAAAGGGCGCTCTGCCCGTTACGGCTGAACACGCCGTCAGCGACGTTGATGTGTTAATACTTTCAGTACCGCTTATGCGGATCCCTGAGATTTCGCAGCTTATCGTAAGTCTGCCTTCTGACGTTATCGTGGCTGATACATCTAATTATTATCCGCACCGGGATCGGAAAATTGACGCGATTGAAGGCGGTCAGGTGGAAAGCCAATGGGTTGAGAAGCAGTTAGGCCGGCCCGTTATTAAGGCATGGAATGCGATTGGCTCCGGATCTTTTGCAGCCAAAGGCAAGCCAGCCGGCGCAGAAGGCCGCATCGCCATTCCCGTGGCGGGTGATAACAAGGAGCATCGCGAACTGATTATGAAACTGGTCAGTGATACCGGCTTTGATGCCTATGATGCCGGCAGTCTGACAGAATCCTGGCGTCAGCAGCCGGGGTCTCCGGTTTACTGTACAGATCTGCAATACGATGAGATATCCGCCGCTCTGGCATCCGCTGAGGCATCTCGTCTGGCCACAAGAAGGGATCTTGCAGCCGCCATATTTCAGGAGCGGGCCGGCGACAACAGGACCAATCCGGATGCTGATTTTGGTGTACAGGTATCACGTATAATCTTTATGTAACTATTTACCGGGCGCTCAGAGAGGGCTTTACACATCCCTCATTCAGTACAGGAGTTCGTGATAGTCCCGAAAATTAATGCTGACATCAGTCAAAGTAAGGTTTTAAAATTTCTTCAGTCCAGTTCATAAACGCCCTTACCCGCTGCGACAAATTACGCCGGTGCGCGACAACAAAAGATGCCGTAAGCGGCTCGGGTCGCAGATCAGGAAGAACCTCAATCAGGGCGCCGCGTTTGATGTGCGGTAAGAGCGAGGAATACCCACCCTGGATTAAGCCCAACCCCGCCAGTCCTGCATCATGATAAGCCGGCACGCTGTTGACCCTTATTGCGCCTGGTAGCATCAACGATTTGTAGCCATCGCCTGCCGGATACGCCCATCCGTCAGGCTTCGAACCAAAATTCCGGATGTAATGAACCATCCTGTGGCCTTGGTTAAGAAGATCATCTATCGTTTTCGGCACACCGAAGCGATCCAGATAGCCTGGGCTTGCTGCATTGATCATGCGTAGATGTCCCAGCGGCCTGGCAATAAGCGTTTCATCCACCACGGGCCCGAGACGAACCACGCAGTCAAATCCTTCCAAAACCAAATCAACACGCCGATCGGTGCTTGAAAGCTCAAGTTCCAGCTCAGGGTGTGCTTGCAGCAACTGTGGCAGGGCGGGAATCACCACGCTCTGCGCCAACACAGTCGGCATATCAACGCGTAACCGTCCCCGCAGTGGCATACCGAAATCAGTAAACATTGACTGCAATTCTTCAGCTTCCGACAAGAGATCGCGCGCGCGCGAATAAAAAGCCCGCCCATCTTCTGTCAGCTGCACGGTCCGCGTTGTCCGGTGCAGAAGCGTAGCGCCTACATCATGTTCGAGCTCACGCACCACCATTGAGGCACGTCCTTTCTGGAT
This sequence comes from Candidatus Pantoea bituminis, assembly GCF_018842675.1. Lineage (NCBI taxonomy): Bacteria > Pseudomonadati > Pseudomonadota > Gammaproteobacteria > Enterobacterales > Erwiniaceae > Pantoea > Candidatus Pantoea bituminis. Next base: position 350,608 of record NZ_JAGTWO010000001.1, on the reverse strand, counting down.
ACCCAGACTTTCAGCTGCCTGAGTAAAGCTCTTCATTTCCGCTACGCGCGCAAAAATAATCAGCGCCTCCAGATTCTTCATTGTTCACTCTCAGGGTAACAGTGCGTTATTTTTTCCGTTATTTATTACCATTTTAATACTTAATAGACTGCTTTCACACCGCGTATCCCGCATAACGCTGTCTGAAGGTAATTAAGATGACTCATCCCCTGAAAATGATTAACACCGTTGTGATCTATCACTCTGGCTACGGGCATACGGAACGGATGGTAGCCGCAGTCGCTACATTTGGCCCCGATGCATCAGCGGGAAGCGAAGGCCGCCGTAACACATTCGATTTCCCACCTGTTGATCGCGATCGGGTCTGGAATTTCATTGCCGCAATGCGGGTCATAGCGGACAAACACGCTGTATCGGTAAACAGGATTGCGCTCGCATGGTTACTTGCCAGACTCTGCGTCACCAGCGTAATTATCGGTGTAAAACGGATCGCCCAACTCACCGATAATCTTCGGGCTACCGACATCGTTCTGACAGCGGAGGAAGGGAAGCATCTTGATGCGATAAGCGCTATGCCTCTCCATTATCCGGGATGGATGATCGACCATCAGGATGCAGAACGCTACCCGAAACCTTTCACCTCTAAAGCACAGAATTAAACCCAACGTCTTTAAATCACCTCAGCTTTTTCACGGCTATCTCTGTGCTTACGCTGAAATACAACACCACTTACGCAGGATAAAGAGAAATGAATAAAGGTTATTTAATCGCTCACGTGACTGTATCAGACCCTGTCGCATACTCTGAGTATGCCCAAGCTGCCGGGGAGGCAATGCAGGATTTCAATCCGAAGATCATTGCCTGGTCTGGGCAGTATGAAAATCTTGAGGGAGAATCCCATGAACGGCATGTCGTTTTTGAGTTCGCTTCTTTTGCCGAGGCCAAACGTTTTTATGAGAGCCCTAAATATCAGGCAGCCAGGTCAATACGAGCAGGCGCTGCGACCGGAACTTTTGTGTTGATTGAAGGCACTGACCTTTAATACCAAGGACTATCATGTCCGTTTTGCGTTCACAAAAGAGTGTGCCCTCGCCTCACCCGCACCGTACCCAGATATGCCCGACACAGGGCATATCCGGCCATAAACTCTCAGCGGATGCCCGCACATATGACGGAAACCCGTTACTCTCCACAAACGCCCCGGCTTTCTGAATATTTTCAATGCTGCCGCTTACCCGCAGCCGGACTACCGCCGCCCGATATACGTCCTGGACGCGTCGCTGCTCCTACTGCGCACCGCGTTGGATGGTATGGAACTGGATAAGCCCGGGCAAATCAGGATTATCCCTGCGATTCATCGCACATTTTTTGCTCAGTGTATGGTAGGATGAAGTTCATTCATTGAAAGGTTAATCGTTATGTCTTGTATCGATTCGCAATGAACCTTGGTGGTGAATCTACAACTACTGTTACCTGCTCTGTTAGAGCCTTTAGGTCCTATCCCTTTTCAATAATTCTTCTTACGCAAACAATGCTTTGCTTTGGATTTGAAGTCCTGTTTGTTGCTCTATGATGATCCTGAAACATACTCAGGCGAAAATCAGTAACCAGAACTTAAAAAACATACCAGCAGCTGTTAAATCCCTGATGCCCGACGCCCATCCTGAGAGAACGTTTCTGAACTGATTTCGCAACTGCTCCTGAGCATTAACGCTGCATCAGAGCCATCTTATGAACATGAAGCTTAAGAAGTGGCTCGGCCACTTCTCTACACGGCCACAAACATCCGAGTTCATCCCGTACCTTCCGAGCAATGACCCTGGCAGTGAAAATAGTTTCAAAGCAGAGCTATTTTCGACCTCACAGATGGAGCGCTACGGACAAAAGCTGGCACGTTCGCATAAATTGTCACCTGACAAACTGCCCTATTATTTGCTCAAACGCCTCGATAATAATGAGGCGGTAATTACGCAAAACTGCTACGAGCTCAATGCCGGGAAAAAGGCAAGCATCATGCCCGCAGGGGAGTGGCTACTGGACAATTACTATCTTATTGAGGAGCAGATCCGTATCGTTCGCCAGCACTTGCCGAAGAATTTCGGCAAGGGTCTTCCGGCGCTGGCCGCGCCACACTCCTGTCCGCGTATTTATGATATTGCTGCCGAAGCCATTGCTCACGGAGACGGGCGCTGGGACACAACAAATCTGACCAGCTATATCAGCGCCTATCAACAGGTGACGCCGCTTACGCTCGGCGAAGTCTGGGCTTTACCCGGTATGCTGCGCCTGGCGTTAATTGAGAACCTCCGTCGGGTCAGTATCGATGTCGTAAAAGCCCAGCAAGCACGCACGCTGGCAGACAGTTGGGTAACGCGAATTTTCAAATGCGCGGAGAATGCTCCCGCCGACTTGATCATGGTAATTGCTGATATGGCGCGCTCCAATCCCCGTTGGACAGTGCGTTTGTTGCGGAACTGGTACGCCGTCTACAGGGGCGCGGCAATATGCTGACCTTGCCTCTGAGCTGGATTGAGCAGCGACTGGCTGAGCAAGGTACGACCACCGATACCCTGATAAACTTATTCAATCAACAACTTGCCGCTAGCCAGCTCTCGGTGAGCAACAGCATCGCCGGTTTACGTTTACTGAGTGAAACGAACTGGGCTAATTTCGCTGAGGCCATGAGCGTGGTGGAGCAGACATTACGTCTTGATCCTGCGGGCACCTACCCCTTGATGCACTTTGATACGCGAGATCATTATCGCCACGTCATTGAGATCCTGGCCAGAGAGAGTCGCTTCAGCGAGCCAGAAGTCGCCCGCCGCGTGCTGGCGCTCTCCAAGGAAGCCGCCTCTGACACGCCGGGCGCCCATATTGGCTATTACCTGATGGGCGAAGGCCGTCATCAGCTGGAAACGCTTTTGTCGGCAGATACTTCACGGCTTATCCGTCTACGGCACAGTTTCAACCAGATCCCACTGGTTTCATGGCTTGGTAGCTTGTGTCTGCTAACCACCGCGATAACAGCCGAAATAGTGCAAGAAACGGCACACCAGGGAATGGACTGGCTGCTGATACTTCTCGCTATCCCGCTTATTGTGGTGATCAGTCAGTCAGTGACCGACCTGCTGAGTGAGGCGACCACCCGATTTCGCACCCCGCGCCCGCTGCCGCGGATGGATTTTTCAACCGGGATCCCGGAGGGAGCCGCCACCATGGTGGTAATCCCCTGCCTGCTCAGCAGCAGCGAAAGCATCAGCAAACTCATCACCAGTCTTGAGGTCTGCTGGCTTGGCAACCATAGCGAAAATCTCTGTTTCGCCCTTGTGGCCGACGTGACTGATTCGGCAGATGAACATTCTCCGCAAAATAACGCACTGATCGAACAGGCCATTTCACAAACGCAAGATCTCAACCGCCGCTACCCGGCCAGTCGCCCACGTTTTTATCTGCTCTACCGGGAACCAGAATGGAATCCGCTCCAGGGTGTATGGATGGGTTATGAACGCAAACGTGGCAAACTGGCCTTGCTGAACAGCTGGTTACGCCATCCCGAAGCCCAGTTTTCCAGTGTGGCAGGTATGCCAGCTGACCAGCTACCCGCGCGGATTAAGTACGTTATTACGCTGGACAGTGACACAGTTCTGCCACGCGATACGGCGCACAAACTGATCGCGACAATGGCGCACCCACTGAACCGGCCCGAGTATGACGCTGCACGCCAACGGGTGGTTAAAGGCTACGGGATATTGCAACCGGGACTGGCGGAGGAGATGCCACGCAACGGGCAGGGGCGCTATGCCGCCATGAGCAGCAGCGTTGCGGGTAATAATCCCTATTCGATGATGTCTTCAGATATCTACCAGGACCTTTTCGGGGAAGGATCGTTTATCGGCAAAGGGATTTACGATGTCGATATCTTTGTTCAGGCCACGCAAAATACCTGCCCCGAGAATCTGGTGCTCAGCCATGATTTACTGGAAGGATGTTATGCACGTTCGGGTCTGCTGAGCGAAGTCTTACTCTATGAACAGTACCCAAATAACTATCTGTCGGACGTTGCACGACGCACCCGCTGGATCCGTGGGGACTGGCAACTGCTTAACTGGCTCAAACCCAACGTCAGAAAAGCGGATGGAACACAGGATAAAAATCCGCTATCTGCACTCTCTTACTGGAAATTATTCGATAATCTGCGACGCAGCCTGGTGGCCCCTTTCTCACTGCTACTGCTGTTTTGTAGCTTGCTGTGGGTACCAAACCCGTTTTATTGGCTAAGTGTACTGCTGCTGGTGTGGCTAATGCCTACAGTGCTGGCTGTTGTGCATGATCTCCTCAATAAGCCTGCCCGCCGTCCCCTTGGGCAGCATCTGCTGCTGGTCACTACCGGTGCGCTGAAGCGGTTTTCCCGGATCGGGCTCAATTTTACCACCTTGCCCCATGAGGCCGGCTATGCTCTCTACGCCATTGCCGTAACATTATGGCGTCTGGGATACAGTCAACGTAACCTCAGCCAGTGGGCCAGCCACAGTCCGGATAATGACCTGGCAAAAACCTCGCCTGTGCGGTTTTACCGGGCGATGTGGCTGAACGTGGTCAGCGGCGTGGCACTGATTGCCCTGACCGCGTATTTTGCACCGCCATTCCTGGCAATCGCTTTACCTGTCGGTGTGGTGTGGTGTCTGGCACCGCTTCTGCTAAGTTGGATGAGCCGCCAACCCGTACCGCATGCGTTCGCACCCAATAAAGAACAAAAACTGTTGTTGCGTCAGACCAGCCGCGAAATTTGGGCATTTTTTGAGACCTTTGTCACCGCGAAAGAGAACTGGCTTCCGCCTGACAATTATCAGGAAGCCTTACCGCCGGTAGTCGCACACCGTACCTCACCCACCAATATTGGCCTCTCACTAATGGCCAACCTGACTGCATGGGATTTTGGTTATATTCCGATTAGTGTGGTATTGCAACGCGTGACGCTTACCCTGGACACACTGGATAAAATGGCGCATTTCCGGGGTCATTTGTATAACTGGTATGACACCGTCACCCTTGCCGCACTCAGTCCACGTTATGTTTCAAGCGTCGACAGTGGCAATATGGCAGGCCATTTACTCACGCTTCGCGAAGGGCTTTCAGCCATGCGCAGTCAGCCGGTATTGAACCCGGTACAGGTGCTGGCGGGCCTGGACGATACACTGAGTATTTTGGAGAAGCACTGGGGCCAGAACGCCCCTGACAGTCTGCAAACGCTGCGTAAACAGTGTCTTAATGCTGCCTCGCTGGCTCCGGCACAGGTGTTTATCGCATTAAAAAATATGCATACCCAAAGCAACCATCTTCAGGAGGCATGCAGTCACGAAAACAAACTCGTTCTGCGCTGGATAGAACATTTACAGAAGCAACTGGCGCTGCTGTGCCATGAAGGAGCGCATCTGCTTGGATGGTTAACGCCAGCATATGACGCAGAAGCTCTGCCCTCCCTTAACTGGCTTGCCCGGGCGAAATTTACCGGAGAAGGAACGCCCCCAGCATCGGCAATTGCGCAGGCACGTATGCAGCTGGACATCATCACTGAACTTGAACAGCGGCTGCATGACCATGCGCAAATGGATTTCACGTTCCTGTACAGCGAAGCAACCAGCCTGCTCAACATCGGCTATAACTGTGACAGCAATATGCTGGATAAGGGTCAATACGACCTGTTGCCCTCCGAAATTCGCCTGACCAGTTTTCTCGCCATCGCGACAAATCAGTTGCCACTCAAAAGTTGGTACGCTCTGGGGCGGCTGTTCACCACCATTGATAACGAAACCGCACTGATGTCCTGGAGCGGATCAATGTTTGAATATCTGATGCCCAACCTGGTGATGCCCACCTGGCGCGGTAGCCTGATTGATGAGATGAGTCAGTCGGCGGTTATGCGCCAGATAGACTGGGGGAAAGAGCGCGGGGTGCCATGGGGCGTATCTGAGTCCGGCTACCACGCGTTTGATGTGCAGCAAAATTATCTCTATCAGGCATTTGGCGTTCCTGGCCTCGGCCTTCGTCGGGGATTGGCTGACGATATGGTCGTCGCCCCTTACGCCACGCTGCTGGCGTTAATGATCTCTCCGCAAAAAGCGTGTGAAAATTTGTTCAGACTGCAAAAAGTGGCGCGCGCGGCGAGTACGGTTTTTATGAAGCGCTGGACTACACGCCGTCGCGTCTGGCCACCGGACAGTTATATGCCGTGGTGCAGTCATGGATGGCACACCATCAGGGAATGGCCTTTCAGTCACTGGCTCACGTGCTGCTTGGCGCCCCTATGGCGGAGAGATTCATGTCCAGCACGGCCTTCCAGTCGGCGAGCATGCTGTTACAGGAACGCGTGCCGGATGCGGTCGATCTCTACAGCCCGCGCCGTCATTTTGAGTCTCATGAAGGGATAGTCAAACCGGTTCGCTATGAACCTCGTATTTTCACTGGCGCTGAGAGTCCAGTTCCCGAGGTTCAGCTGTTGTCCAACAGCCATTACCATCTGATGATGACCCATACCGGCGGCGGTTACAGCCGCTGGAACGATCTTGCCCTGACACGCTGGCACAGCGATACCACCAGCGATAACTGGGGAACATTCTGCTATATCAGCGATCCACAAACGGGTGAAGTGTGGGGCAATACCTGGCAACCTATAGGCCGTGCCGACAGTAACGACGAAGTAATATTTACCGAAGCTGGTGCTGAATTCAGAGGTACCCTCGGCTTTCTTAGCGTCAAAACGCAGGTTGTGGTGTCGCCTGAAGACGATATTGAACTGCGTCGGATCACGCTGCTTCATCGTGGTCGCCAGCCTCGTACCATTGAACTCACCACCTACGCAGAAGTGGTGCTGGCATCTGCCACCAGCGATCGGGCGCATCCCGCGTTCAGCAATTTATTTATCCAGACTGAGCTTATTCCCGCCCAGAATGCCATTTTGTGTCACCGGCGTCCGCGCACTCCAGACGAAAAGAGTCCATGGCTGTTCCACATGATGGTGGTGCATGGCGACAACTCAAGAAGCGTCTCCTTTGAAACCGATCGGGCGAAATTTCTCGGTCGCGGCAAACGTCCGGTTGATGCACTGGGTATCAGGCAAAGCGGACCACTCAGCAACACATCGGGATCCGTACTGGACCCTATGCTGGCGATACGTCAGTCTGTGACCCTGCAGCCCGGAAAACCGGTCATCATTGATATCGTTTATGGTATTAGTGAAAATCGCCAGCTCAGCCTGGCGCTGCTGGAAAAATATCGCGATCATCCAATCGCTGACCGCGTTTTTGAACTCGCCTGGTCCCACAGTCTGGTCGTGTTACGACAAATTAACGCCAATGAAGATGATGCGGCGTTGTTTAACCGGCTTGCGGGCGCGATCCTTTACCCTTGTCAGGAACTCCGCGCTGAGAGCCGGATAATTAGCAGTAATCGACGGGGTCAGTCGAGCCTGTGGGGCTGGGGCATCTCCGGCGATCTCCCCATTGTGCTTCTCAGCGTCACCAGCGAAGATAACATCCCTACTATTACCACCATGATTCAAGCGCACCGCTACTGGCGACTGAAAGGCCTGGCGGTGGATCTGGTGATCCTGAATGCCAACCCGGGTGGCTACCAGCAGGCGCTGCAAAATCAGATTATGGATCTGATTTACGCCGGATCTGAAGCCAGCCTGCTGGATAAATCTGGCGGGATTTTTGTACGTAATGGTGAACACCTTTCCGCCGAAGACAAGCTGCTTTTGATGAGTGTGGCGTACCTCTACCTCGATGACCGCGCAGGCGGCCTTAATGAACAGCTCGATCAGCGCATTCAGACGTCGAAAACGTTACCAAGGCCGTTTATTCCCCACGTTGTGTCGGGAACCAATCAGCATATTCCCTGGACGCCAGATACCGATCAACTCCTTCATTTCAATGGTCACGGCGGTTTTTCTCAGGACGGTCGGGAGTATCAGATTGTGCTCAGGGAAAACAGTCCGACGCCTGCTCCCTGGTCAAATGTGCTGGCAAACCCGAGTTTCGGCAGCGTGTTGTCTGAATCCGGCCAGGCCTACAGCTGGTATGAGAATGCCCATGAATATCGGTTGACGCCGTGGGAAAACGACCCCGTTAGCGATCGCAGCGGAGAAGCTTTCTATCTGCGCGATGAAGAGAGCGGCGCATGCTGGTCGCCGACCACCTTGCCGGTGCGCGGTCAGGGGGATTATTTGTCCCGACATGGTTTTGGCTACAGCGTATTTGCCCACCGGGAGAGCGGCATAGACAGCGAACTGACGGTGCTGGTCGCCGAGCAGGCTCCAGTCAAACTTGCGATCCTGACGCTCAGTAATAACTCCGGCCGCACGCGAAAACTAAGCGTTACGGGTTATGTAGAGTGGACCCTGGGTGAGTCACGAACTCAATCTGCTCTTCACGTTGTTACCCATGCGGCCAGCGTCGAAGGCGGCTGCGGTGTAATGGCAAATAACTTTTATGGCAGTAACGGAGCCGCACGTACCGCATTTTTTGCCGTCACGGGTGCTCACTGTTCGTTGACGGGCGACCGTCGTGAGTTTCTCGGCCGCAACGGTTCCCTGCAAAAACCGGCGGCAATGAATCTGCGCGCCCTGTCAGATAAAACAGGAGCCGGTCTCGATCCCTGCGGTGCGGTGCAGTCTGCAGCCACATTAATTGATGGTGATCAGAAGACATTTATTTTTGTGCTGGGCATTGGGGAAGATCAGGCTCAGGCTCAGGCGTGCCTCACACATTATCTGAACGAAGATGCCGTCCGCGAGGAGCTAGGTAACGTTCACCGGTACTGGCACAGCGTGCTGGATAAAGTCGTGGTCAGAACGCCTGACACCACCGTTAATTTACTGGTGAACGGCTGGCTGCTGTACCAGACGGTGGCCTGTCGTTTAATGGCGCGCAGCGGTTACTATCAGTCCGGCGGCGCGTTCGGTTTCCGCGATCAGCTGCAGGATACGCTGGCGCTGAGTCACGCCATGCCGGACCGGCTACGCGACCAGATTGTGCTGTGCGCATCGCGCCAGTTCATAGAAGGTGACGTACAGCACTGGTGGCATCCTCCGCATGGCAACGGTGTCCGCACGCGCTGTTCGGATGATTATCTCTGGCTCCCGCTGGCTGTCTGTCACTATGTTGAAACCACGGGGGATACCGGCGTACTTGAAGAGCGCATACCTTATCTGGAAGGTCGGACGCTCCAGCCCGGCGAAGAGTCCGTCTACGATAAACCCATTATCAGCACCTTTGAAGAGACGCTGTGGATGCACTGTGTGAAAGCCATCAGACATGGCCTGCAGTTCGGGCTGCATGGTCTGCCCCTCATGGGTGCGGGCGACTGGAATGATGGCATGAACCGAGTCGGGATCGAAGGTAAAGGGGAAAGCGTCTGGCTGGGCTTCTTCCTGTACGACATTTTACAGCGCTTTGCAGACTTGGCTGAACAGCGTCAGGACACCCAGATTGCTTCGCTGTGCCGTACAGAGGCGTCGCGTTTACAGAAAAACCTTGAAGCCTCCGCATGGGATGGCGAATGGTACCGGCGTGGCTATTTTGATGATGGCACTCCCTTGGGGGCGAAAGCCTCACAGGATTGCCGAATTGATGCCATTGCGCAAAGCTGGTCTGTGCTATCCGGGGCAGCCAGTCAGGAGCGCAGCATCCTCGCCATGCAGTCACTGGATAAGCATCTGGTAGATAACGAAGCCGGGATTATAAAACTGTTAACGCCGCCGTTCGATGGCCATGGGCCGAATCCCGGTTATATTCAGGGTTATCTGCCAGGCGTGCGGGAAAATGGAGGGCAGTATACGCATGGCGCAATCTGGGCGGTAATGGCTTTTGCGCGAATGGGTAATACTGCGCGCGCATGGCAGCTGTGGTCGATGATCAATCCCATAAACCACGCGCTAAATGCCCGCGATGTCGAAAGATATAAAACAGAGCCTTACGTTATGAGCGCGGATGTTTACAGCGTCGCTCCCCATATCGGGCGTGGAGGATGGAGCTGGTATACAGGCTCTGCAGGTTGGGCATATCGCCTGCTTACAGAGGAATTACTGGGGATTAAACATTATGGTGCAGATTTAGTTATACATGCCCACTTACCTCATGACTGGCCACCGGTTGGCATAACGTATCAATGTGGGCAAAGTCAGTATCACATCACCGTTTCGCAGGGCAGCGAGGAGTATCGGGTCATCCTGGATGGTGTAATACTGCCACACGACCGGATTCCACTGATTGATGACGGGCATAACCATACGATCGATATTTTTCAAAACTGATACTGGCTCAATCAGTGTATTAACGCCTGCCGTTAATGCATTGATTGGCTTGGGAAGAAGAATTGCGATTTGCCTCGGAGTTTCACTCCCTTCGTTGATTGTTTTTCCTGGCTCCTCTGCAAGCATGTAAGCAATAAACGAGTCTTGATGGGTCAACCTGCTTACCCCACCCGAACGGCTTCTCTGGGTATGCTTTTTTAACTGGCGGTCATTTTTTGGGGTATCAGCCGGGAATGTCTTGCGCTTTTCATATAAATTTCCAAGGCATCCCTGAAAGCATCAGGATGAAATCAAGGATAATAATAAAAATCACAGAACATTGTTTAATAACGGCGTATGATTATTTATTGCAGAGTTATGCTGTTAATTTATATTCTTTTAGCCAGCTGCCGAAAAATAAAATAACAGTGAAAAGCTTACCTGTGCTTTTGTACATTATAATTGACAAAACAACCGGTAATATTGGAAACGATACTTGTCTTGAGTGCCTCCTTTGAGGGTTGTTTTGTCGACTCTCCGAAAGCTGACAGATTTTATTCAGCCCTAAATTGACTCTCTTTTGCAATAAGCGAACTGCGCGACGGCAATGCACAATTATTTTTTTTATTAATTTTACAACTGTAATAAAGGTAAACTCATGAAAATCAAGCATGCTATGCCTATTGAAGGACATATTGTTGCGAGTCGGCGCATGGGTGAGATAAGCCACCCTTTTTGTATCCATAATGTCATGTTTAATAATGGAAAGTTCGCTGTCGTTCGTGCAGCATCAGGAATATGTCTTAAACCCGGCGATACTCTTCATAGAGACGAATCCGCATGGTTTTGCAACAATATCCAAACACACCTTCTTCCCTTTGAATACATAGAAGAAAACGAATCACAGAGACTATTAAATGAATACTAGGGCCTAAAATTAATTTTCTGCTGTCATTAAAAAAATGACTGGCAGGATGCTGTCTTCTGGTCACATTCACATAAAGCCCGCAACAGGCCTACAAACCGTTAGTTCGTCACGATGGAGAGTTTGATGTGCTGGCCGCACTATGTGGGCTGGGTCATAGTGATTATTAACCACTACGGATTAAAGATTAATTTACGCGCTAAGATGCCCATTTAAAATTACCGAGCGCTTCGTCGCTAGCCGTGAATTGTCGTAAAACGGATATTGCCATGAAAAGACGTTGATTTGCCCACACTGTAAGTCGCTATTTATTATACATCTTGATAGAAAATAATTACCTGATGCATAAAAACCGCGCGCGGACGTTTTTTTATGGCATGAGTCTCATCACTCAGGACCGGTGGGCTGTTAAGTCGGCTTACCGCTCAGTACCAGTTGCCAGATTAATACATTAAAAATTCATCGCTTTTTTGCCTTGTGAAAAGTTCAGTAGAGCATACCGGCCCCTTCACTTTCAGCCTTCCCCTTTCTCCAGCCCGTTGCAAAATCAGACGGGCTCTGATAATTGAGCGTAGCGTGCGGGCGACACGCGTTTCAGATACCCCGGACAACGTGTCACCGGCGGCAAAGAGCGGCCAGGCTTCAAAAAGTTGCCGTTGTCCAATATAGCGCTATTATCCTTGCTTTAAGCCATTGTCGGCTCGGAAAGGATTGACTGCCACTATGCCCGTGAATTTTGATCTCAACGATCTTTATGCCTTTCGAGCGCTGGTTGAATACGGTAATTTTCGGCTTGCCGCAGAGTCTATCTGCCTTTCACAGTCAGCATTGAGCCGCAGGATAGAGAAGCTAGAATCTGCGCTCGGTATAAAGTTGTTCCAAAGAACTACCCGGCGCGTCACGCTGACACTATATGGACAGACCTTTGCTGAACGTTCAGATCAGCTACTGGCCAATGTTGAGTTGGTATTAGCGGATATCAATAAGGTTGGTCAGGATCGCGTGGGCTTGGTAACTGTCGCCACAGTGCCTTCGGCAGCCTACTATTTCATGCCTGACGTGATTCGCCGTTTCCAGGTCCGCTATCCACGGGTACGCGTTAAGATTATTGATAGCAGTGCCGGTAATGTCATTGAAGCGGTTGCCAGTGGTCAGGCAGACTTCGGTATCTGTTTTGCGAAAAACCTGCAGCCCAATATCGAATTTCTCCCGTTGGTGGGAGATGCTTACGTTGCCGCCTGCAGACGCGATCATCCAATAGCCAGCAAAAAAGCCTGACCTGGCGCGAGTTTTATCAACACGATTATGTTGGGCTGGATAAGACATCTGGTAACCGCAATTTGCTCGATAAAATGCTGGAAAACATCACTCCTGAGCGTGCCAGTATCTGCGAAACCCGTCACGTGACGACCATGCTAGGTATGGTTGAAGCGGGCGTCGGCATTGCTGCCGTGCCCACTATGTCCATGCCGACTTCTGAGCATTCATTGCTGACTCACCTGCCGCTAACGGATCCGGTGGTGAAGCGCACGGTTGGCCTGATCAGGCGCAGCGGACGTATGCAATCCTACGTCGCCGCCGAGTTGGAAAAGTTGATCACTGAACAGTATCACGTGGGTTAACGGGTCGTTCAGTTTTCACCGATCGCATCCCGGTGGCGCGAATCGTTTTTTGCGCCTCGGCGGAAGAGAGGAAATTCAGTAGCGCTTTGCCTTCTTTCGGGTGTTCTGCTTTGGCGGTCACCGCGCCGGAAAACCGGGTAATGTACTGCACATCTTCAGGCAACTCGCCAATAAAGGTTACGCCCGATACCGGAATCAATTCGCTCACCTGCTGAAAACCCAGAGCATATTTTCCTTTCGCCACTTCGGATGCCACCGGAATGCGCTGAATCATGTGCACTTTCTCTTTTACCTTGTCTTCAATACCCAGTTTTTTGAACAGCTGGCTGCTGACATATCGGCCGCTGGCACTGTCAGAATAAGCGATGGATTTGGCCTGCAGTAGGGTATTGCGCAGATCTGCCTGCTTTTTGATAGTCGGTTCAGAGTCACCTTGTTTGACGACCATACCAATTGATGAGTCAGCTAGCTCTACGCGCGAGCCTGGCAGTAGCCATTTATCCTTTTCCAGGTTTTTCAGCGCATCACCCACCATAATTACCACATCAGCGTTTTCGCCACGGGCCAGGCGTGCTGGAATCGCCTGAGGGGTTTTACCCATAGAGGGGCCGGATATCAAAATGATGTTGTCGCCGCTCTCAGCTTCAAATTGTGGGGCCAATTTTTCCAGTGCGGCTTTAAATCCGCCTGAAATCATGACGGTTACTTCTTTAGCCAATGCTCCCGAGCTGACAGAGGCAAATAACAGTGTGATAAGGAGTGAATGATAAATTTTTTGCATAACGTAAATCCTGATTCAACGGGCAGTTTGTAGTGATAATGCGCTGCGACGGTACAAATAAAACGTCGCCAGTAGTGCACATACAGCAGCAAAGCTCATCCAGTAGCCGGGTGAGGCTTTATCGCCGGTGTACTCAATCAGTGCAGTAGAAATAACTGGCGTAAATCCGCCAAACACAGCGGTTGCCAGACTGTAGGCCAGAGAGAAACCAGCAACCCGGACCTCTGTTGGCATGATCTCCGTTAATGCCGGGATCATAGCGCCGTTGTAGAGGCCATAGAGGAAGGACAGCCACAGCAGTACCGTCAGCATCATGGAAAAACTCGGTGCTTTAGCAAGCAGGCTAAGCGCCGGATATGCAGTGATGAGGGCCAGCAATGCCATGGCAACCAAGACCGGCTTACGGCCATAACGATCTGACAGGGCACCACCTACCGGTAACCAGAGAAAGTTAGATATCGCAACCAGTAAGGTCACCAGCAGACTGTCAGAGGCGCTGAGCATCAGCACTTTCTTACCGAACGTCGGGGCATACACGGTGATCAGATAAAATGCGGTGGTGGTCATGGCGACCATTAACATACCGGCAATAACCACCTGCCAGTTTGCTAAAAGGGTTTTAAACGCGTCGCGCATCGCCAAATGATTGCGGCGCGCGGTGAACTCTTCGGTCTCTTCCAGCTTGCGGCGAAGGAAAAAGATGAAAGGTACAATCAGGCAGCCGAACAGGAAAGGCAGTCGCCAGCCCCACTCGCGAATGGCGCTTTCTTCCATGATGGCATTCAGTGCGAAGCCCATGGCCGCTGCTACCATAATGGCCACTTGCTGGCTGCCAGACTGCCAACTGGTGTAGAAGCCTTTACGGCCTGGCGTGGCAATCTCTGCCAGGTAAACAGATACGCCGCCCAGCTCTGCACCCGCGGAGAAACCTTGCAATAAACGCCCTCCCAGCACCAACAACGGCGCCCAGAAGCCAATCGTTTGATAGGATGGGATCAGGACAATCAGGAAGGTCCCTGCGGCCATGATAGTCAGGGTAACAATTAGACCTTTACGTCTGCCGACTTTATCAATGTACGCGCCCAGCACGATTGCGCCGATAGGACGCATCAGAAAGCCCGCACCAAAGACGGCGAAAGTCATCATCAGTGAGGCAAATTCACTGCTGGCCGGAAAGAATGTATGTGCGATGTAGGTGGCATAAAATCCGAACAGGAAAAAATCAAACTGCTCCAGAAAGTTGCCAGAGGTCACACGCAGTATCGCGCTGGTTCTTGCCCAAGTCGTCATGGGTGCGTTAGAGGAATGCATTTTTATCTCCAGTTTGTCTTGACGCTTTTACAGCGCCTGTAGCTGCAGACTGGATCAGGAAAATAAAGTAAATAAGCGCAATAAAATCATGAGTTGATGCGTTTGGTGCATGAATCAGCGTTAACAATGATGATCGAGAAGCTGTAACGGGATATCAACAGTTTCCCTCCGGGCAATATTGTTTGATGAAGGCTAAAAACTTCATGCCTGTTTTGTGACAAGGTTCATATAAGGCTTAGGGGCAGAGAAAGGCTAAGGTGGGTAAAAAAGGAAGGATTGAGGAACGCCGCAGAATATCTCTGAAATAATCTTTCCCCTGCGTCAGTAGGCGACATTTCACTCTATAGCCACGTTGAGCAGCAAGATTTGAGATTGAATTTATTAGGGGTTTACGGCGTGACTTGTCGGTCCGCTCTTCGCTCATAGCAATCTGAGCCACCCCATCAGGCTACCTTTTGCCAGCAGCGGACATAGCGATTCAGTGATTCAACACATTCAGGCCACAAGTAAGGCATACTCACCGCAAACGGGTTTACCTTCAGGGGCCTCTAAAACAGATTATTTAAGCAGGGCGAGCTTGCTTTCAATAATATTGAGGGTGAATTCTGAAGACTTCTCGAAGCTTGCATTTTGAGCAACCACTTGAATCCCCTCAAGAATGAGCGTTATCTCTTTTGCCAGAGATTCAGGGTCATTTGCACCAGCCTTGGTACATAAAGCCTCCAGCCGCTGATATTGCCTTTTTTTATGACTGATTATCATTGCGCGTACATCAGCATACTGATCACCTATCTCTGCCAACGTGTTGGTAAAGGGGCACCCTCGCTGGGAGGTGCCAGAGAGATTGTCGATAACAAAACGTACGAACCCGCTAATTTGTTCAGCCGCACTATCAGCATGACTTTCCGCCAATTGATCTAAAACGTGGCTGTAATCTTCGATTAACAACCCGATCCACTCCGATACCAGCACTTCCTTGGATTCAAAATGACGATACAGCGTCATCTTCGTTGACTGCGCTTTTTCTGCAATGGCATCAACGGTAACGCGAACTATTCCTTCCTGATAAAAAAGTGCTTCGGCCGCCTGAAGAATGCGATCTCGGGGAGGCAGGCGTGGCTCGTTGACTCTGGGCATCGTAAATTCCTGGTTGCAATGATACCGATTGGTATCATACGATACCGATTGGTATTAAAAGATACCACCAAGTATACCCTACACGGGCTTATCTGTCTTACTCAAAACACTGGAACGTTTATGAACTTATCTGACTACACGTCTTTTGATGCCATCGGTCTTGCTGAGCTGATCAATAAAAAGAAGTTAGCCCTGCCGAAGTATCATCCGCAGCCATGCGGGCTTATCAGGCCGTAAACCCTGATGTTCACGCTGTTATAGAATGCTGGGAAGGTGAAAAATACAATCAAGCGGGGCCAATGACTGGCGTGCCGATGCTGGTTAAAGATCTGGGTATTTCCGTCGCCGGGCGCCTCAATGAGCTCGGCAGCCGTCTCGCAGCTGGCATGGTTTCGCCTCATGATTCCCATCTAACCGTAAAAATGAGGCAGGCAGGCTTGGTTCTTATGGGGCGAACCACCACGCCTGAGTTAGCTGCCAGTATTACTACCGAACCCCTGTTTAATGGCGGTACACGAAATCCATGGAATAGTGATTTTAGTGCCGGTGGATCGAGTGGCGGTTCAGCTGCTGCCGTCGCTTCCGGTATCGTTCCTGCTGCACATGCTACAGATGGCGGTGGCTCTATTCGTATCCCGGCATCAGCAAACGGCCTGTTTGGATTAAAATCCAGTCGGGGCCGGATCAGTATGGGACCTGATGTCGACGAAATCTGGTCGGGACTCGCCGTGCATGGTTTTGTCTCCCGCTCGGTACGCGATAGCGCTGCGCTTTTGGAAGCCGTTCAGGGAAATATGCCGGGAGATCCCTTTAACATTGACCGCTCCACGCCTGGATTAGTCACAAGCGTTGAGAGCGACCCGGGCAATCTCAAAATTGGCGTTTTAACTCATCCTCTTAACGGTAAACGAAGCACACCGGAAGTCGTGTCTGCAGTTGAACAAACCGTCAAGCTGCTGCTGGCACTGGGCCATCAGGTGGAAGAAGTCATGCCAGACATTGGGCTGAGCTGGGATGCATTTGTGGAAATGAATGCGTGTTTCTGGGCGGCAAACTCAGCAGGCTGGATCGATGCGCTGGCTTCAATGAACAATAAGCCCATCAATACCGAAACCCTCGAACCTTCTAACCTTGCCCTCTGGAAACTCGGTCATGAACTTAAGGCAACTGAGCTTGTTGGGGCAATGCACATGAGAAACACCGTTACGCGAAAGATGGGGGCATTTTTTGGGGAATACGATATGTTGCTGACCCCGACTTTGCCTGACGTTCCTGCGAAGTTGGGTGCCTTTAATCGCGGTCAGGATAAAATGGATGGCCGCGATTGGCTACATCATGTTTTCAGCCAGACGCCCTTCACAGCGTTGGCTAACGTGTGCGGAACGCCAGCCATGTCGATTCCACTGGGTTTCTGCGAATCAAACCATCTGCCAATCGGGATGCAGTTCTTCGCAGGATACAACTGCGAGCATGCACTACTCAGTCTTGCCGGTCAGATTGAACGTGCGCACCCTTGGCGTGGACGGCGTCCGGAGATCTGGGCAGGTGCGTTGCCAAACTGAAAATGCAATTTTTCCGTTAATAGATAGATTGCGATATACGTAGCGGCGCGTCGCGCAAAGATAGATTTATTGTGCGACCGCTTCTCGTTCATAGCAGACTCGGACTAGTACCTGACCGCTTTGTGCCAAACTAAAGGCGGGGACAAGCCTCACCCTAAGTCGGCAAGACCGTCTTTACAATGTCAGATACCTATCGGTTGATAGCCCTGCCATTCGGGTTGATCACGACTTCCTGAATCGCAGGGAGCCAGATGAATAAATAACCCCCTACTTTTTCAAGTAACAAACAATCGTCAACATCTTTCAAATTATCCTTATGTTGATGATCGACGCCACAGAGCAACGTTTGTAGTGCTTTGTCTTTGGCACCTTGTGCATTTTCAGCGACAAACAAATCGAATTCATGTAACTCTGCTAGCCTGTCAGGTCTGTAACCGCCTGCGTTTACGAAAAATAACTTTTTCGTAAATTGCGATGGTTCAGCAGAGAGCTTGACGGAATATCCATCAGCCCAGGTAATACGGCTGTAGCCGTCAATATGAATTTTATCACTATCACCAAACCATGCTTCCCGCAGAGCAGGCCAAGCATCTTTTGGTTCTTTGGCTGCAACAAACTGGATGTCATGCACTTCAATATTAGATTTACCGGCGTTTCCACCGATGTAAAACATATACAGATTCATTGAACCCCTCTTTCAGTATCCTTATCGCTATATATTTCACTACATAACGATTTGCACTGCAACTACCTAAAAAAGATAGAGTTGGTGTTCGGGTGATCTTTCATACCGGCATCCGTTAGCTTTGTAATTAAGATCGCAGACAGAATATCCGCTTTTGCTCGCGTAAGACGGCTTTGTGCCAATAGCGAATGTCTGAGAAGCTTCTAACGTCATTTCTTATACATTTTTTGCTTAGCTATGCTTAAGCGCAGGATTCATTTGCGAAATTCAGCGCATCTTTCTGAGGCGGGAAATATGCGCTGAAGCGCTCTACGGTAATGCGCCGAACGGGCATTAGGGTAAACGACACCATGGTGAATCACAGACAAGGGCAGAAAGCGAAGCCGGCTATCCTAATCACGTAACGGCCGCGTTGTGGGCTCAAAAAACTGATATGAACTATCACGGCATGCTTTCGCTTGATACATCGCTTTATCGGCATTTTCAAATAACATCTTGGCCGATGTTGTCCCAAACCGTGCAAGGCTGATGCCAATCGCCGCTCCGATCGGTACTTCCAGACTATTGATAGAAAATGGCTCTTTCAGGCTGTCAATGAGGCGCTGGGCGATTATGGACGCCGCCTCGCGATTGTTGCACTTCGCTGCGACCACAAACTCGTCTCCGCCCAGGCGTGCCACAGAGTCGCCCGGGCGCATGCAGCGTTGTAGCCGTTCGCTTACCTGCTGCAGCAAGGCATCCCCAGTCGCGAGTCCCATCGAATCATTGACAGTTTTGAACCCATTCAGATCGATAAACAGGACTGTCGTGTATGCCAGATCTTCGCCCTGCGAGAGCATGCAGCTAACCTGGTCATTGATCCAGGCTCGGTTAGGCAACCCGGTCAATGTGTCGTGGGTGGCCAGTTTCTCAAGTTTCTGGATCTTTTCCTTGTCACGCGTAATGTCGCGCGAAATCAACACGGCACCGATGTTGTTGCCTGTGGAAGGATCGCTGACGCCGCAGGCCTTGGTGCCAAGTGTAATGTAGTGCCCATCGCGATGTTGCTTGCGCACCTCGACTACGTCCGGCCGCACGCCACCATTGAAGAGATGTACCAGTACATCCGTGGCGGATGCGCGGTCGTCGGGATGCAGGAAATCTACGACCCGTTGGCCTGTCATCTCATCGGCTGACCAGCCTATCATTTTGCTATAAGAAGGCGAGATCGACACGTATCTGCCGTCCGTGTCGCAATGGGCGATCAGGTCGGTGCTGTTTTCAATCAACAAACGGTATTCCGCCGCCGTGCGCAGCGCGTCTTCAAGTGCTTTGCGCTGCCCGGTTATATCAACAATGAAGCCGCTGTACTGCAGATGAGGAGCACTAGGTTGGCAATCCGGCAGGCCTGAAACAATCACACGCCGCGTTGTTCCATCCAGACAATGGATGGGTACTTCGAGATGAAAAGGTGTCACAAATTCCAATGCCGCAGTAAGTTGCTGCGCGATCTTAGCATCATCATCAGCCTGTGCGAGCTTCAGCCATGCACTTAGCGTGACGCCTTTCAGTGCGGGCATTAGGCCCGCAGGGCTTTCCTGACTGGCGATGCATATGCCTTGTGCGTCCATGGACCAAACGGCGGAAAGGGTAGGTTTGATCACAGTGTTCATGGTGGTCGGATCCGTTGTTTGCTGACAATACTGAACAAGCTCGATACTGGTCATTACCGACCTTTTGATCGCCGTAATTGCTGCCTCAGAAACTTGGGAAGTGCGTCGGTAAGAGGTTCTCAATTTCGCGAATGTCAGTCATGAGCGGTGGCTGACACTGTAGCTTGATCAACAGCACTTCTACGGTGCCATTTTGCCCGCAGAAATGAGCGGGAAATTCTCTATGACGAATACAAGGTCAGAAGGAGTAGTCTACGTTTATCGGCTGATTTACCCATGATCTTTAATGAAACCTGCATCCTACAACTGGCCTGGCCCCGGCCATATATGACATCTGTTGATGTCAGTATAGAAGTGAACACGGCTTAAACGCCTGCAAGGCATTATCGGCTGGCTGATAACCCAGTACCTCCCTGGTACGTGACAGATCAAATCGCTTAAACCGGTTATTTGAAATTAGGATTAGATTGATCCTTCTTTTTCAATAACAAGAACGCGTGCTATTCCTTGCGGATGAGCAATGTGTTCTGTCCCTTCACTTGCATAAAAAATATCTCCTGTTTTCAGCTCCCTGCTTTTAATTTCCCCGTTTTCTTTGTAAAACATTTCAACACAACCATCCATAACAGCAAAAACCTCTTGTCCGTCATTGATATGCCATTTGTAAGGCTGATCGGTCCAGTGAAGTTTTACGCTGATATTATCGAAGCTGGCAACATGTTGAGAGTCCCAGGCTTTTAAGCCAGTGAATTCTTTACTGCAATAAAAATCCATATATCCGCCTTATGCAGAAGTGCTTTAATCTCATCAACATAATGATTACCAGACAGGATTCATTAATTCTATACTCTCGACATCTCTTGTCCTGATCTGTCCTTCATACGTCCGCTTTTCGCTAATAGCCAGTATTATGCTGTGTGTTCAATCGGTCATGCTCGGCCACCTTTTTTAAAGATAGCCATGCGTAACCCGCTGAACTTACCGTTGATCGTTTGTCTTAAAAGCACTCAGTTTTTGGTTCTGCATAAAACAACTGTGCCTCGCCCTACATCGCCCTTTCTAAAAACTCAATAAAGGCTCGGACTTTTGAATTAAGTGCCGAACGTTCGTTGACGCAGGCATAAATATTCATCGGTAAAGACTCTATTTTGCTCTCACCACGGTGGCCTGAGCAGAACAAAGGCATGAGTTGACCATTGTTTATCAACGGCTGAGCAACAAAGCTTGCCAGTCGGGCAACGCCTCCTCCGTTTGCCGCTATTTTTGCAATGATATCAATATCGTCACTAATGAACGTGGGGTTGAGTTTCGCGTTAACCGGTTGGCCATTGATCATAAAAGTCCAGGGTAGAAAACGACCATCTGTGGGATAGCGGAAAACCAGACAGGCGTGCTGGCTAAGTTCTTCGGGAGTTTGAGGGATGCCCGCATGGTTCAGATAAGCAGGGGCCGCACAGAAGATAAACGGTAACGATGCGATTTTCCTGGCAATCAGTTGATCGTTCAGCTGTGCCTCAATGCGGATACTGACGTCGACGCCTTCCAACCGATGGTCGACGTTGCGATCGGTACTAATCAATTCGATATTAATATCAGGAAAAGCGTTTTGAAAAGCGGGCATCAGTGGAGCGAGAACGTAACGACCAAACGCAGCCGTCGTAGCGATACAAAGAGGACCCTGCGGTTTGGTTTCAAACGCTGCAGCCTGCGAGGCGATTTCGATATCATGGGGAATATGGCGTACTTTCTCGAAATAACGCTTACCATTTTCGGTGAGTGTCATGCTACGTGTGGTGCGCGAAATCAGGCGCACACCCAAATGGGTCTCAAGCCGAGAAAGGCTCTGGCTAACTGCCGCTGGACTCATACCTTTAGCGCGTGCCGCCGCTGCAATACTGCCGTTCTCCACCACGCGGATAAAAGTGCTAATCAGCCCTAACACGTCCATATCATCCCCAATGCTTGATTCGTTACTTTTACTTAGTAATGATTAAAGCATAACCGCTCTACCCTCGTCCTCGTTAGGTTGTTAGGTTAGTCGCTGTTTCGCTAATCTTTGTTAAAAGGGACAACTCGATGACTCATTCAATCGCTAAAAAAACAGCAAAATTCCGCTTACCCAAGCACGCTTCGCCCTACATATTTGCTCTTTATATGGCAACCATCATGGCGTTTCTGATGAGTTTGGTCATCACTCTGGCGGAATTTGGAAGGGGGCCGCATTACATGACAAATGTGATGAATGCTTATCAGGTTGCTATGCCAGCGGCCTTTGTTTGCATACTCGTTGTACGTCCGATTGTTATCCGACTTGTAGGATTGACCGTTCGCGGTCACTGAGGGATTTAATCCGCCTATTTCGGCATCTCACATTAAGGCTTGCGAGTCCGATCCTCGCTCACAGCGGAAGGTGCGTCCGCGTCCGGCTGCTTTGTGCCAAAAGTGGACATAACACGTTCAAAAAGCAAAAGCGGTGAACAGACGGCTGTCTAGGAAGTTAAAGAAGAAACCAGACTTGATGTGCATTCGTTGCAATGTTTGAAAGTTTTCTCTGGCGGGGATCCGCTTCTGGTTCTTAGCATACGGCGCTTCGCTCAGCCGTCCGCTTCGTGCCAGAAGCGGTCCTTCACAATGTTTGCGCCATGTAGCCTATCGAACGGCTGCTTCGGGGCAATTGTAGCCGCCCACACGTAGAGTAAGTGTCAGCTTGTAATGCACATGGGCGAGCATCGATCGGCACATTTACTGTAAAAATCGTCCCCGTTATTCAGCACTGTCAACAGTTACATTACCGCCGTGATTTTCGGCATCACTTTGAACAAAGGGTAATCCACGTCGCAACACCTTGTGCCCATCGAACGATCTATTTACTGACTTTGCTTACATCGACATCTGTTGGGCGGACTTTAGGTGCTGCTCAACAACTGGCGTGTGCGCGTCGGCCAGGGCCTTCACATCCGGATCCTTGATCTTCCTGGAGTCACTCTGCAGCGTCGACAGCACCATCTTATGGTCCTTAGTGCCGGCGTTTTCCATATACATTTTGTCAAATGCGCCGCCGCTCTGCTTTTCCAGCTCGGTGGCCATAGCCTTGTGCTTGGCGTCTGGCTCAGTCGGCAGTGCTACACCCTTTTGCTGGGCGACCGTCTGTACTTTGGTCAAGGCAGCGCCGTGGTCGTCGACCATCTGCTTAGCGAATGCTTTGACTTCACTGCTTTGGGCCTTGCTCAGCGCGATTTTGGCGGCGGCGATTTCATTAATATTAGCTTGCGCCATGTCCTTCAACGCTTTTACGTCGTCGGAGCTGAGCATGGTGCGCGATCCGGTCTGGCCAGCGGCACCATTCTGCGCGGCGCTCGTCGGGGTCTGGGCTTGCACGCCGACAGAGCTGAACATAGCTGCCACTACCGTTACGGCTAGCAGGGCTTTCAAGGTTTTACTCTTTTGCATTTTGCTCTCCTGATGGTCATGGGTAAGGTTAGCACCCGGTAATTAACCGTGCGCAGCCTCGTATGTAAGTGACTACTGCAATGGTCAGTATAGTGGAGCAACGATGTGAGACAGCAGTTTACGCTCATTGTCCTCAACGCAGGACGGCAGGATATGACGGAAGCGAAGAAGCGGAAACTGCACAGCGCGGAGTTCAAGGCGAAGGTCAGATTGGAGGCATACCGCTCACGAACGCGCGCAACTGCTCCGGTGGCTACGTGAAGCCATAACGTCTGCTGCCCGCCTGTCGGAAAGTAGGGTTTAGCCTCACGAGCTGGCGGCGCTGGAATGGGCGGACTGAAGCCCGTCGCCCCACAGCGATCTGTCCTTATTCATTGAGTCTATTGGGAAAATGCTCTTGCCTCTCTCCCCAGTAATAGGGGCAAGCTCAGCTGACAATTTTTTCAATCACATAAGATGACTATGAAGAAAGGGAAATGCTTTTCCGGTTAGAAAAAATCGCTACCAAGCCCGAGACGAATGGATCCAAGCTGATTTTACCGACCTGATGTCGGGCCTGAGGTTGTGAACAGCGAAATCCCTGCTTCTGGCTCCTAAAACGACGTGTATTAGCCCATCTATAAAAGCGCAGGAACTTCTTACCGGGCTGATACGACCTATCCAAACGGGCTTATTCGTAAAAAAATCTTAACTCTGAACGCAGTCAGTCGATGTGTTATCCAAATCAGCTCTGTTTTTTTGACGGAATAAGATCATAGGCATAACTGCGACGAAATATTCCGCGCAGGCGGTCATCTCAGCGCGGCATATCGGCTCGCTACGTCCTCATATTTAATGCCTGTTAGAAGATAATAGATATTGTCCAGCAGCCCTTATGGTTAAACTACCGGTCGATGCGAGGCAGGCAGAAACCAGCTACTCTGTTTTGACGAAAGCGTAACAGGTCGCAGCAAGGCTCATTTCAAATATCAATAACGCGCTGTTACGCGATAAATATTAAACACTATTTTCAGAGTGGATTTTTAGCTAACAGACACCCCTCTTCAGAAAAGGCCACATGAATCTCCGGACAGGATTCAGCATAAGCCAAACTGCCCTCTCCGTATTTATTTTCCCGGAAAATCTACGACATCAGCAACCATGACATCGATTGCACTTTTTAAGTCATCCCTGCTTATCTGAGACTGACTGTTAGAAGCTTTACCACCGTACGCTTTTCTGACTACTTTTATGACCGGCTTATTCGTCGTGACGTCTGTCAATACGGCTTCGATAAAAGATAAGTGTGCTGTGAGCGTTTTCCGGTCATTGTCCCCGCAACAACGGCCGTCACCGGAAGAAGCTCATAAACCTGAATACTGACTGGTTTCTGCCACATTCAAAAAAACCAGAGAGCGTTAAAAATTCTAATGGCGCTCAACTTTTATTCGAGCTTCTGTGGAATAATCATCTTTCCCCCGGGATATGATTGATAACGCATTGCCAGTTAAATTCATTAAGAATTATAAGACACTTATCATGTTGCAACTCTAACAAATATCATCTTATTAAAACAACAACCTACAGCGGAAATTAAGAAAGCAACAGTCATGCGCCGAAAAATTTAACTCAACCTGTCTTTATCTTAAATTTATTTCTTCTGAAAGTTCTAAAAACCTATAACCTTTAGCACTCTAAAATATATAACCTCATTCAATACTGGCTAATCCCCCCAAAGTTGTTCTTCTTTTACTAAGGCTATTTGCGACGAATCCCCTTTTAAGCAGTAGCTCATATGCTCTGAAGAAATCACTCATCACAAAAAGGAAAAATAAATTTAATGCCTAAGGCAAAAGCCTGAAGCTGACTATATATTTATCCTTGTAATTAATATTAACTTCATACTAAACCAGACAGGAGAGTTATCAGATGAAAATATTCATTTACGCTATAGCCGCGTGCGTTTTTTCATTTAGCTCATTTGCGGCAGAAATGATGCCGAAAAATGATTTTGAAAAGGTGCAGGGGCAATATGAAAAGGTTGGCAGCATTTCAACTTCAGGTGAGACCAGTGCAGCCGATGCAAAGACTGAGCTTTCTGAACTTGCCGATAAGAAAGGCGGAGATATTTATGTCCTGACATCCGGCAATACCAAAAACAAAATGCATGCTACTGCAGATGTTTATAAGAAAAAGTGAATTCGGAGAAAGACACCCGGTGCGTAAGCACGGGTTTCCCAGTCTAAAGGGTGCCCGTGCTTATAGCGCCTTGAGCATGAAGATTACCCCTCTTGAATGATTCGCGGCAGTATCAGCCTAGCGGCTAGAAATTTCGCAGGCAGGAATTTATTTTTTCAATTTCTATCCGGAACCGATGAAACACAGGCTGGTTATCTGGGGAAGTCAATACCAGCTACAGCCCTGAAGATCTCATGGCGTTTCTGTTAATGCCTTTGTCTGACTGGCTCCGCAAGGAAGAAAAGGAAATTTTACGGATACGCTTTATGACGTGCCTTCACAGTATGACGCAACTGCTTAAGTCCAGACTATACGATGAGCATACAAAACCCCTGCTGACAGTGATAACTGTTGAAGCATTACCCGTCTCCTGGCATTCCCGAACTTGTCGGAGCGACCAATATTGGATTAGAGCTAAGCTTCTAACACTTGAACAGAATGACTTGCATCGCTCAACATACCGTGAGCCTCAGGTCTGCTTTTCGCTCATAGCGGTCAGACAACGTTCCTTATTTCCTGCTTTATGCCAGAAGCGGTCCTTGCTAACACCATGCTGAGTTAATCTATGGGTGCAGATCATCCTCTTTAAGCAGGAACAAAAAAACCTATCCAGAAAAGCACGTACCCAGGATTAGAAGGCTAGCGCTAAGGCCACAGGACGGTAATGTTTGCCGCTCCGCGGTAGACTCAGAAATTATCGGAGTCAGCTCGCCTCGTCCCCGGCATGGCTAGGCCATAAAACTCGAAATCATCCCTTTTCCTAAGCCGATCATTCAGACTATTGCTTTACTTCCATTCATTATCAAAGACGAGAATGGCAATATTTCAGTTTCCTGTTCTTCAATGCTGAAGGGTCATCGAAATTACTGGTCTGAACATTTGAATTAACTCCCGCTTACTGTAATGCTCCGATGTACCCTGTTTAATCAAATAGTGGGATGAGGCATAACAGCAAAGGCGAGAGGCGACGTGACAGTCGTGTTTATTACAGGCCAACAGGGCCATCGTCGTACGAATTATTCCTCCGTGTATTGGCATTGCTCCTGACGAATACTTTAGATGACACTGGTATTAATACTAAAAATAAGCAGCCCCCGCGCATAAATTTAACAGGCCGTTGATGATGCGCTTGCTCATTCGCTTTTTTATGATAAATGCATGTGAATTCATGCTGGTGACACCCAACTCAAAACCTGTGATCGCCATTCCATTTATCGCATTACCTGCCCATAAAACACTAAAAATAAGTGGAATCATTATTTATGAAATACTGCCACTAATCTGATTCATTCAAAAAAACTTTCCTATTTTTATATAAGCATTCACACTAACAACTCAACAAAATGACGCGAATGGTTATTTAGATAAAAAGAAAAACCCAACAATAAATAAAGAAATTATTCATAACAAAGGACCACTTTATCCAAAAAATCATAGATTAAATTTACAGACATCAAAAAACTATGTTTACGTGAGAAATAAAATGTACTCTAACGCGATATGGATTATGCTAGAAAAGTCAGTTAATATAATCGGCTTGATATATATTAATTCGCTTATGGCAAAGTACATTGGGCCAGAAAACTTTGGCAAAATAAATATTTCTACATCTATTTTTATTTTTGTGCAAACGCTATCATGGTTTGGTGGTCAGAACATTATATTTAAACGCATGAGTGAAAATACAAAGTCTGGAATCGCCATGGCGATACACACTCAAAATCTACGGCGTATTTTCTTTATCGTATCATCAGGCTCAGTTTTAATTTATCTCTATTTCTTTACTGATTTAATTGTATTTTTATTTGGCGTGGCCAACTGCATTGCCACATACTATATTGTGATGGACTTTTTTTCCATTTACAACAACACTCAATTAAAATCAAAAATAAATACAATTACGAATGTAATTGGGTTATCTCTCGCCCTATTAATTAGATATTATATTGCTCACTTTAAAATGCCGGTTCACTACTTCACAATACCTATTGTCATTATCCCTCTCATACCTTACATTATGCGCTTAATTTATTTTAAGTACACGACAAAAATAAAAGAAAACAGTAAGGTGGCTGGCATATATAATCGTCACATGTTATACGCTGGTGGTGCTTTAATCTTATCAAGCTTATCAGCAGATATATACACTCAGATATCCAGCATTTTTTTAACTAAGATAATGTCTTACTCTTATCTGGGAATTTATAGCGTAGCGTTAACAATAGGAGGTGCTTGGTCGTTTATTGTATTGTCATTAGTAACCAGTTTTTCTCAAAGATTTATAGTGAAAAGAATGAAATAACCGTTGAGAAATTACTCATTAAAATAAACAGAATCGTGATTCTATTATCACTTATTGCTTTAGGTGGGTTCTATCTTTTTGGAGGTTATTTTATACATTTACTCTATGGCGATAATTACATGGATTCGGTTAACATTATCCCCATAATAATCATTGGCACAATGTTCTCTTCATTAGGGACAATTTGTTATAGATATATGATAAAAGAGTCTGGGTATAGTTACCTGGCTAAAAAAATGATCTTATGCTGTATATTAACAATACCATTATCCTGGTTAATGATTAGTTCATTCGGGATTAATGGTGCTGCATATTGTTTTTTAACTGTAGAGATACTCTCTTGCACTTTACTTAATTATTTCTTCAGAAATAAAACAATCATCAAAATGCATCTTAACATTTTCAAAACGAGATAATTTAAATGAAAATGATAAAACACACAGTAAAATCAGCTTTAAACATCTATGCTAATATCTCTCCAAAGTTTTGTGCTAAAGCTCATTACTATATTAAGTTTAAGAAAAAACTTAACTTAACAAACCCCACCAACTTTAACGAAAAAATACAGTGGCTTAAATTCAACGAACTGAATGGTGATATTTACACCATGTGTGCTGATAAATATAAAGTAAGGGAGTATGTTTCATCTAAAGGGTGTGATGAAATCCTTAATGACTTATACGGCGTATACGATAACCCACAAAGCATTGATTATAATACATTACCTGAAAAGTTTGCGCTAAAATGCAACCATGGAGCCGGTTATAATATAATATGTGATAATAAATCATCAATAGACATTGAAAAGACAAACAGACAACTAAATAAATGGTTAAGACAGGATTTTTCTAATCTTTTTATTGAGCCTCAGTATAAAAAAATAGAAAGGAAAATTCTGTGCGAGAAGTATATTGAAAATGAAAGCGGTGGCTTTCCTGATGATTACAAATTTTACTGTTTTAATGGAAAACCATACGCGGTAATGGTATGCATAGGGCGAGAAAAGGGAATACCTAAGTTTTACTATTTTGATATGAACTGGAACCCTTTACCTTTCGAGGATACCATTGAATTAATAAATAAAAAACGTTTCCCAAAAATGCCTGATGGTTTTAATAAAATGAAAGAGTATGCTGCAAAATTAGCTTCTGACTTTAAGTTTGTCCGAGCTGACTTCTACCTTCTAAATAGCAAGGTAATATTTGGGGAGCTGACATTTACCCCTTCAGCGGGACTAGATGTAACATTACAGGAAGCAGACTTTATTTTAGGAAGTCAGCTAAGATTATAGAGAGAAAGGTGATAAATAGATTTACAAGTGGAACAGAAAAATGCGTTTCCATTTACTCTGTCAGAACACAGTGATTTCAGGTAATAGGCAACGATTGGGGATAACACTAACATATTGATATTACTACTATCATTCATAGACATATAACTATGACGGTCAGGCTGATGGCCACAATTCAGCAATTCAGCGGCATGCCGCCTTTGTTGAGAAAATTAAAAGGTTGAGCTCGCTCAAAAATGGCGTAGTAGCTTCATTTTCATCCAAGGCTGCGCCATTACCTTTATAAACGTCTTAGGTAAAATACATTCGCGAAAAATTTAAAGAGGACACACCTAAAAAAAGACATGCAGTCATATAAAACATAAGCTTAAATAACCCGTTATTCCATAATGAAAAATTTCTCGTTATTTTTACTTCTGGTAGAACACAAGTAGTTAATGACAGTGATGAATAATGACATGCAATAGAGGCCAATCAGTAGAAAACCATGGCCGAGACACGGTAAAAGTCTGTTTAGCGTCTTTACTCAATCGTTATTGTTCTTATCAATGATTGCTGCGATGAGCATCATCGCTCAGTCCGAATGATGGTTTGGGATAGTTGATGATTGATCTCATTGCTCAACCCGGACTGAGTAGGGATATAAAATTTGGCGAAGTTATTTAGCCAACAGTTCTCTTCGGACGATGTCTGCACCAGCACTTAAAGCATTTAGCTTGCCTCTTGCTACTCGACGAGATAAAGGCGTCATGCCACAGTTGGTGCAAGGGTAGAGCTTATCGGCGTCAACAAACTGTAGTGCTTTTCGCAAAGTATTGGCAACTTCCTCTGGTGTTTCAATGGTATTGGTTGCCACATCTATGGCCCCAACCATGACTTTTTTACCTCGAATGAGTTCAATGAGTTCCATTGGTACATGAGAGTTTTGACATTCCAGTGATATTATATCGATATTCGATTTTTGTAGTTTAGGAAAAATCTCTTCATATTGTCTCCACTCTGTTCCCAGCGTCTTTTTCCAATCTGTATTGGCTTTAATGCCATAACCGTAGCAAATATGTACGGCAGTTTCGCAATTAAGCCCTTCAATTGCTCTTTCTAAAGCGGCAATACCCCAATCGTTTACTTCATCAAAAAAACGTTAAATGCGGGCTCATCAAATTGGATAATATCGACACCAGCAGCCTCTAACTCTTTGGCTTCCTGATTAAGAATTTTGGCGAATTCCCAGGCAAGTTTTTCGCGGCTTTTATAGTGACTATCGTAGAGCGTATCTATCATAGTCATGGGACCTGGTAGGGCCCATTTAATGGGTTGCTTGGTTTGCTGACGTAAATATTTGGCATCTTCAACAAAAACGGGCTTTTGGCGAGACACGGCACCCACGACGGTCGGTACACTCGCATCGTAGCGATTACGAATTTTAACGATCTCACGTTTTTCAAAATCAACGCCGTCGAGATGCTCAATAAACGTAGTGACGAAATGCTGTCGCGTCTGCTCGCCATCACTAACAATATCAATACCTGCCTGTTGTTGATCTTCCAGGCACAAACGCAGGGCATCTTGTTTGCCCTCAATTAATTCCTGATCTTGTAATTTCCAGGGAGACCAAAGTGTCTCGGGTTGAGCAAGCCAGGAAGGTTTAGGTAAACTGCCAGCAGTCGAAGTGGGAAGTAACTTTTTCATAATAGATGACCTTGTATTTTGATTAATCAAAGAACGGAATTAGCAGACCATTGCTCAAGAATAGTTTGGTAAGGTTTGATGAAGTGCTTCTCAGTAAACTTTCCCTGCTCAACAGCTAATTGGCTACGTTCTTCTCGATCATAAACAATCTGCGTTATAGAATAATCCTGATGATTCAGGTTTGGTTGGTAGTATTTTCCTGCTGCAGAATTAGCATTGTAAATCTCAGGTCGATAAATCTTTTGAAAAGTCTCCATCGTGCTGATGGTACTGATAAGCTCAAGATTCGTGTAATCACTGAGTAAATCACCAACAAAATAAAATGCCAAAGGCGCAACACTATTTGGCGGCATAAAATAGCGAGCCTGCAACCCCATTTTCGTAAAATATTGGTCAGTTAAAGAAGATTCATTCTGCTGATATTCGACGCCCAATACAGGATGCTCATTACCTGTTCGATGATAGGTATTTTTGCTTGAAACACTTAGGCATATAACAGGTGTTTTATTGAAGTTATCTTTGTAAGCCTTTGAACCAATGAATCTTTTAAAGATATTACCATGCAAAACGCCAAAACTCTCCGGCGTGCTAAATTTGGATTGATTATTATTGTGCTCTGGGAGTAGTACGCTGAAGTCATAATCACGTACGTAAGAGGAGAAATTATTCCCTAAAATACCATCAATGCGTTCGTTGGTTTTTTTATCAACGATATTTGTTTTCAGTATTTCAATAACTGGGAAGGCATCACCGTTGCCGTCAGCATCAACATTCAACTCAGCGGATATAATTTCAAGCTCGACAGAATAACGATCGCCTTTGGGGTTATCCCAATGCGCCAATGCGTTGAACCGATTGTCAATCATCACTAAGGCGTTACGCAAGTTCTCTTGGCGTTTCTCACCTCTAGCCAAATTAGCAAAATTAGTAGTGATACGCGTACTTTCGGAGGGGTTATAATTCTCGTCGAAACGAATGCTTTTAATAGTAAAAGTAAATTCTTTATTCATTGTAATCGGGCATCCTAAACTCTGAGATAAAAAAACCTGATTTTTTCATTGCTTTTCAGCATGTCCTAAATTTCATTTGTGGTTTTCTCATTCAGTAGCCTTTATATTATCTATAGTTAATTACAGAGCATATTTTATGCCTGACTCACTGGGTGAGTAAAAGTGATTTAATTTCATTAAACATGAGTCTTATTCATGATTGGGGGTGCGGTAAGCAAAGGCATTGCGGCAGAAACCCTGATCGAAATGATTTAAAGCTGGAGTCCATAGGGTGTAGAGCGGCTAACTGTTGGGGCGTGATGGACGTCTCCCTCAGCGTAAAATCTGCCACTTATGCTGGTCTTGTTGAATAAAATGCATGTTGCTGAATGACAGGATCAGAACACGCATAAGTCTTGTCCTGCTCTCCGATGGTTAGCACACCGCGATGTTGGCCATGTCATCATCAATCACGTGAGGGCATCCTTTGGAAA
Source organism: Candidatus Pantoea bituminis (assembly GCF_018842675.1). Classification (NCBI taxonomy): domain Bacteria; kingdom Pseudomonadati; phylum Pseudomonadota; class Gammaproteobacteria; order Enterobacterales; family Erwiniaceae; genus Pantoea; species Candidatus Pantoea bituminis. The sequence continues at coordinate 318,210 of NZ_JAGTWO010000001.1, read as the reverse complement.
AGCGTTTTCCGAGGAACAGATCTTCATGAAGCCGAAACCGGGGTTTCTGCCTGCAGGCTTTGCTGTAAACATACCACCTCAGATCCATCTTCTAAGCCTGCCGCAATAAACCTGGCGGGATGGAAGTGTCGAAGTTAAACGCCTAAAGGCTCGTGAAGAAGAGAATGCCCGCCTGAAGTGGCTGCTTGCCAGAACCCTACTGGATAAGGAGATGCCTCAGGTGGATTTAGGGCAAGAGTACTGACGACAGATCAAAAGCGAGAGGCGAGTAATGTGTAATGCGACAGTTCTGTTGCAGCGTCATGTCTGCAGGCTGACAGATTTGGCCCTGTTAACATGTCGCTATAAGTCACAGCACCCGGACGCTGGTGCTTATTTATCTGCAAGCATAACTGAATTGGCGCTAGCACGCAGGCGTCTCGGTTAGCGATGCGTTTGGCAACTTCGGCGGCGTGAGAACCATTACGCAAATCCGAAGCATGTCGTTTATCATCTCAGCGGCCAAGCCATAAACGCACACGTCGCAAGTGACTTGCCACTGAGCGGCTTTCGCTGCTGTACCCGAAAGCGGCCAGCCTGACGCAACAACACGTGTCTGACATCATTTATGACTGGCGGCAGCACAACAACGAACGTCGGCTACATGCAACGCTAAATTATCTAATACTATTAGCGCCTGTAGTGATGTTGCGAAACGGAGAATCCGTCAATTAAGACCGGCATTTTTTACTGATGGAGGTATCTAACCCTTGAACAGATTATGCTGACAGTACAGGCAGTATCTTGTTAAAACAGGCGTTCAGAATAACCAACTGAAACACCTGTATTAGAGCGTTCAAAGAGATAATCGATTAGGTCAGATATCCAGCCGATAAAAGAACGGATGGCTCATTATGAGCTTCCGTTGACGGTTTAGATTGGGGACTCAAAAGATGCGCATCGCGTTGGCTCACTGCTTTCCCAATGTTTCTTCTTAGCTCATAGCCGTCCGAGGCAGTTTGGTGTCAACAGCGGACATATCAAACCTTATTTCTTCTTGTTCAGCATCGACTTTAAATCGGCAAAGGGATTATAGGTTGCTGCATCAACATCATTTTGCGCGTCCTCCCCGCCACAACGCTTGTCCCGTACTGATCAGCTTCAGTGTACTTCGAGTGTTCATGGTCATGACAATACAGACACAATAACTCCCAGTTACTGCCGTCTTCCGGGTTATTGGTATGGTCGTGATCAATATGGTGTACCGTTAATTCGCGGAGGTTTGAATAAACAAACTCGCGCGCGCAGCGTCCACAAACCCACGGATAGATTTTCAATGCTTTTTCGCGGTAACCATTTTCCAGCCGCGTGTAGTTTTTTGGAATCAGAGCCATTACCGATGTCACCTGTTATAAAGAGTTAATCTTACATTTGATTGTTAGCTGGCTAGCTTGCTTAACAGGGTACTCCAAGTTGAATACTAAGTCCGCTCCTCACCTAAAATTCGATTAGAAGACCCGCTAAATGCAGATATCAAGGAGAATGCGTACTAATTGATCCTCGACTTACTCCTTTCCGTTTTACCACTTCTGTCATGAGTTTTTGAGCGGCTAATCGGCTTTTTGAGCAATGAATCGCATGAGTTTATTACTGAAAGCTTATCTCTTACTGTGTAGGCCTGAGAAGTGCGTAAGCAAAGGGGATGATCCGGCCAGTACTGATCACTAAGGAACATATGGCTATGCAACTCAAAGATATACAGACCGATTCTCTGCAATGACCACTGTAGCGAGAAGATCGCTATGTATAACCACTGTAGCGAGTAATCTAAAGAGGCTATCCACTATAGCGAGTAAATAGCGGCATCTGGGCTTGCTAACTATCCACTGTAGCGAGTAAACCTGCTCATGCGGTAGTCATGATGAGCAATGTTTGCCTGGATAACCACTGTAGGGAGTATAAAAACGAGTATAACCACTGTAGCGAGTGAAGTTACTGCCCTAACAAGCTAACCGCTATAGTGAGAAATTACAGAATGAATGCGTGGTTGTTGTCATGTTAGTGATTACTAACATGAGTAGTGACATGGCTTGGCAGGTTAGTAGTTACCAGGGCGGTTTAAAAGAATAACCACTATGAAGAGTAAAATACCTCGTTACAGTGGTTGGTTACTCGCTATAGCGGTTACTTGATAAGAGATCAAAAATACTCATCACAGTGGTTAGTGAGCCTTCTTACTCTCGCTACAATGGATAGCTTTTGCATTGCTTACTCTCTGCAGAAAGCGCTAACTCTTTTTGCCCTTTCTGATTTTCTCAAGCAGCGCCATCTCTTCACGTGAAAGCATCACCATCTCTCCGCCCTTCTCATTCACGTCCGGCTCGTTATCAAGCTCATCATCATGAATATCAGGCAGGCTTAACGGTAGGTCTGCAGGCCTGAGTTTTGGCCGGCGATAATGCACGGCAAAGTAAACCGTATTGCCACGCTTTAGCTCTGTGTAATCCAGGTAACCAATCTCTTTAAGCTGCAACATCGCCTTTCTGACCGTGGCATTTTGCGTAATAGCACGTGAGGTGAGATTAAGTCTGGCGCGTAAGCGTGCCATTGATATTGGGGCTGGATCGGTAGGAAGGCTTTCAATAAAAGTGTAGAGCGCCTGTGCAGACTCTTTACGAGAGAGTTCATTGATGGCCCTTAGCTGAAGAAGGACTTTTTATCGAACTGATAGAGCTCAAAGATTTTGGGATCTGCCTGCAAGGTTACACTGTCGTTTTTGACGCTGTATTTTGCTGACTGAACAAGGTGAGTGATGTAAGTATCACCCTCTTTGTTTGAAAAAGAGATGGTGTTAGTGGCAATACGCTTCAAGGACGAATCTAAACGGTCTCTGAGCTTCGCAGAGGAGCGCACAGAGGGTATGCCACATAACTTGGCGAAATCGACGAAAGGAAGCGTTACGCTGTCTCCCAGAACCTTATATTTGGCAAAGGCATGAATGATACCGACCCAGGTTTTGAAATCGTTATCCATATCCAGCCGGGCACCAAGGATCTTTATATTCTCATAGCCTTCAGATTTGACGATCGACAGCTGTTTTAGCTCATCAGTAACGTCCATTGAAGAGAGTTGATTCTTTTGACCTCGAGCCGTGGATTTCAGCGTAGGGACAAATAAACCCAGTCTCATCAGGGCAACGGGCTGAACTGTGTTGTTACTATTGGGTGTAAGGTTGATAACTTCACCGGTTCGCTTGTCAGTTTCGCTAAACGCTTCCGCTATCATATTGTTTTCTTGTTCTTTTTTCGGCATCGGAAATTCCGTGATATGAACAATTAATAATCGCCGTTACTGGTTATAGTGGATACTAGCACTCACTGTAGCGGTTAGGCTACTTACTACAGTGGTTTATTTCCTCGCTATAGTGGTTGCTTTACTCACTACAGTGGATAGTGATCCCCTTTCAGAGCAGGCAGGGCAAGGGATGGCTGCACATGGGGATCTTATAGGAACTATAGGGATCTTATGAGGATCTGTTATTGGATCTACCCATTGAATAACTCGCTCAAATAGTTACCAGAAACTGTGCATATCTTCATCATACTTTCTTCGAATTCAATATCCTTCACTGCAAGGCTCAACCGCGATGGGTTATTTCGTTCATTTCGTAGCCAGAAGTTAAGCACAGGATAAAAGCACAGTTACTCGCTATAGTGGTTTTCATCTACTCTCCAGCGCGGTTAGTAACACTCGCTACAGTGGTTGTTTCACTACCTATAGTGGTTAATCTTCTCTCCATAGTGGTTATAGAAGCCCTTAAAGGCCTTATACAGCAAGGGCTGCCAAGGTACGGGGATCTATTTAGGATCTATATATGATCTATATAGGATCGACTGATTGGATCTAGCCTGTGAATAACGGGGAAAAGTGATTCATAAATATTTGAGAGCGATATACAAAAAGAGACAACGCAAGACGCAAAGTTAACGGCCTGTATTGGCAGTGAATCTACATTTTTTCAGATTGAACAACCCTTCACCTTAACGCTCAGTTTTTGACACCGCCCTACTCTGTTCAAAAAGGTGACATTCGTTGAAACTTTACCTTCGCAAAGGTAGGTCCATGCATGACGAGCAACGTAACCTGTATTGTTTGAAACCGGGCAAAAGAATTCTTTTAAATACATCAAATATGCTTTTCTGATCGACAACCTCTTTAACCACATAAAATATGTGGTTTTTAAAGGATGTTAATAATTAAAATAATGGCTCATTATATCTGTGAAGTTAACGTATTAACTTACTGATAATTAAGTTTAAAGATGACGACAATAGACATTTTAAAATGGGAAGATCTTGGTTCCTGAGTTTGCCGTTTCTGATGAGCAAAACCAAAAACACTTTTATAACGATATTTTCCCTTTACAGGCATATACGAACGTAATGAGGAAGGCTTCGGCTTTCTGAAATTAGACGAGGGAGAACATAGGATTGATCAGACTGGTGCGAGAAGAACTTTTGATGACGGGGATCAACGATATGATTTCTCTTTTGCAAAGAGGCTAAATGTTCAGATACAGGTCACTTATGTCGAGCCTCTGTAAGTTTCACCCGCTCAACACGGCATTACACTTTTTATCATGCTTAGCTCTCACTCGTTTTGTGGATAAAACTTTTTTACGTATAGAAATAAATCCGTCATCAGTACGTACATCAACAGTTTTAACGCCGACATGAAAGTGTTGCACATGCTTAGACTAAAAAATTAGAACAGATCATTTTAGAAATAGAACTCGTTAAACCTATCTACTGCTTAACACACTGCTTATCTTCTCTATTGAATATGTCGTTAAATCCAAATGAACCGCCCTCCCCTTTGCTCATCCTTATGTGACGCCTATACATGTACCATCACTTAATAGATCCTCGCACTGCCGTACAAAACAAGCTTTTGAAAGCAGTAATTTACAGCAGAAAGCGATTGCCCAGAATCGTATGCCAGCAGCAGAACATTTTTTTCACCCTTTGAATATGCTGCTAACTATATGACAATAAGGGGTTTTTGTGAGATTTTCATGATGAAAATACCCTAACTAATCTTTTGAATTTTTCGATTGCGTACGAATAATCAGGGTACATTGCACCAATTTGCAGTTTGGTGGCTCAAACTCACTAAGATATATATCTGCGTATACCTACCTAAAGCAGATTTAATTTGATGAGGTAATGCAAATGTGAACGGCACAGCAATATTACTTGCTCGCATCTTAGTTTTTTTAAAAAATTTATTATCGTTCAGCATCATCAGGCCAGGTTGCCAGATCCAGACTCTAGATAATTTTTCTCTTAGCTATCAAGCCGCATGCTTTTTTAATATTGCTGAATGTAGCAATAATAACTCGCAAACACAGCGTGAAGTGAACATCAGACTCTTTATTTTCCATTAGAAAGAATAGAGGTAGTCTACGAAACGTGAACTTCAGATTCGTTTCACCAACCCAATGATTTAAGTGATCACTATGAATTGAATTAAGCTTTGAGCGTTACACGTTCTTTATCCTGCGTAGCACTGCTTTGACCCGGTTGTTAATAAAGGTGGAATTAGTTTGCGGGATTAGATATGGCTGTCAAATGCACGCTTGTTAAGTAGCTATGATCTTCATAAGCACTCATACGTTATATGCTCCTACTATTCTGTTTTTTGAAGCGCAGCCGCACTGCTCTCTGCTAAATTTACCTTGAGGAGCTAAACTTTACTTATTGATGGCAGTTCCATGCTTCAAATTAACTTTAGCGTGATAAGTCAGCGAAATTTACATGACTTCCCTGGTTGTTATCAGCAATTAAATAAGGTGTGTGTACCGTTTGAATAGTTGAGAAGGATTTGACGTGACGCTCAACATAGTTGTGCTTTAAATTGTAGTTCATCTCATGAATGCGTTTTTTACAACTTAAACCGAATAAGCCAAAGTTGACTAGAAAAAATACGACCCAAGGCGTCTGTGAATTAACCGGCGTAAAGATACTTGCGTAGAGTTTCTACAACGTTGACAACTACTGTGAAGTAGTCAAACAAACCTGATCTGCCATTACCTCTTTTGAAGCCCTTAAACGATACGTAATCCTCTTTAGCTTACCTCAGAAGCGAATACCGACAGCCTTCCCTCGAGACTAATCGCATTTGATTCCCATACTTCTAATCTCATTATTCATAAAATATATCACCTTACCATTTTAATTATATGCTATTGAATCTAAAGGAATATATTATAATTTTCATGATGAAAACACCTCTTTGCACTCGTCTTTAAGACTTTACGATAGCGGAATTTGGATACCCCCTCTTATGAATAAACCCACAAAGTTATGCTCGAAACACGCAGCCTTCTAAGCATCATTTACTGTATTAAAATGATTACAGATAGAAGCATTGATTTCCCCTAAAGAGAAGAAATGCTCTCGATCTGAAAAGCTCTTGCTTATAAGCGTGTTGAAACTGCAACAAAGCAATAAAATCGCTTCAGTAAGAACAGCCAGCCAAATTGTTGTTGTAAGAAAAGGTCAATAATAGATGTGCATTTTCCTTGTTACGCGACTTAGCGTTATATCGTTATGAACCTTATTTAGGGTAAATGTCAGTTTCTTTCTTTTAATTCAAAAGTAGTAATTTGAAATCATCTAATAATGAACCGCATGCTTTGATCCACCTAGTCAGAAAAAATCCAAGTTTTTGGGATTTTCCTAAAAAATTGGCAGATTTCAGTTTTTTGTGTAGTATGCCAAAAAACATTAATACTGAGGTGCTTATGAAGCGTGATTACGGTGGTGTGCTGGAGATGGCGACGCGTGCTAATTCCATGTTGCACGGGTTAAGCAGTCACATTGAACAGCAGCGGCAGGAATTTAATCAAACAAGCTTTTATCAAACTTTTTCCCGCAACGCTGTAGCTAACATGCCTTTGCTGAGTAAACACGCTGTCGTTGCTGCCATAAATGATATGGAAGAAGCCGGTTATCAGTTTGGTAAAAAGCAAACGGGCAGCACTTCACAATACGCACTGAGCTTACAAAACGTCATCGACATCTATCAGCATCGCAAAGTGCCAAAGTACCGCGATAAGCATGAAGGGCCATTCGTTGTATTTGTGGTGAGCCTCAAGGGTGGCGTGTCTAAAACCGTCAGCACTGTCACGCTTGCTCATGGTATGCGCGCCCATCCGTCCATGCTGCACAACGATTTGCGCATTTTGGTCATCGATCTTGACCCGCAGGCATCCAGCACCATGTTCTTAAGCCATACCAACAGCGTCGGTTCTGTACTCGAGACGGCTGCCCAAGCGATGCTTAACGATCTGGATGCGGATCAGTTGCGTGCTCAATTCATCAAACCGACAGTCATGCCAGGCGTTGATGTTATACCTGCTTCAATTGATGACGGCTTTGTGGCCAGCGATTGGGAAGAGCTGGTTGCGGAACATTTACCAGGAGTTGCACCTTCAGAAGTGTTGCGTCGAAATGTGATTGATCGCCTGGCAGGCGACTACGACTTTATCTTCCTTGATACGGGTCCGCATCTTGACTCCTTTATGTTGAATGCCATCGCCGCCAGTGATGTTCTGCTTACACCGACACCGCCTGCACAAGTTGATTTCCATTCAACGATGAAGTACCTGACGCGCCTACCGGAAATGCTTGAGCGCATCGAGTCAGAAGGGTTGAGCCGCGACTTAAAGCTAATATTGGCTTTATGTCGAAGATGACGTCTAAGCATGACCATTTAACCTCTCAGAGCTACGCGCGCGAAGTTTTTACCAAATCAATGCTGGACTGCGGTTTACCGCGATTGGATGGATTTGAGCGCTGCGGTGAATCCTTTGATACTGTGATAAGTGCAAATCCTTCTTCTTATCCTGGTAGTGCGGACGCATTACGTAAAGCCAAACATGAAGCTGAGCAGTTCTCACGGGCTGTTTTTGACCGCATTGAATATATCAGGAGCACGCTGTGAGCGATCCAAAACAACTAAAGCGCATCGGCCGAACCCTTGGCCAATCAGCGATCGCGAGTATGATCGACAGCAGTAGCCAGTCTCGCGTCTTCACGCTGAAGTCAGGAAAAACAGCGACCTTTGTTCGTCAGTTAGTGCCACATGATGATATTGAAGCGAAAACTTTTGTTGATCCGCAGATCAATGGACGTGACCAAAAAACGTTGACGGAAGAGTCCGTTAAAGACATTACGCGGACTATCACCTTACAGCAGTTCTTTCCAGCGATTGGCCGTATGAAGGGCGATCGTGTTGAAATCATGGATGGTTCGCGTCGTCGAGCGGCTTGTCTTTTCTCCGGTGCCAGCCTTGAAGTCCTGACTACCGTAGACGAACTCGATATCAGCGATGCGCGCCAGCTAGCTGCAGATATACAGACAGCTAAAGAGCACAACCTACGCGAGTTAGGTTTGCGCTTCATGTTGCTGCATGAAGCAGGCATGAGCAAAAGCGATATTGCCAAAGCTGAAGGTATCTCTAATGCCAAGGTGACGCGTGCTTTTCAAGCCGCCGCAGTGCCAGTGGAATTTATTGAGCTGTTCCCGGTGGTTTCAGAATTGACGCTTCAGGACTATCAACTGCTATTGGATGTTTGGGAAGAGGCGAAAGCGGAAGCTGTCGACATTACAGATGTAATCGCGAAGGTTAAGGAAAAGATCACCGAAGCTGAGTTGCCAAACACCAGCAATGCTGACGAGAAGAAGTCTGCAATCCTGGGATTCTTCAAAGCGACGAAACGGCAACTAAAAGCGCCTGTTAAGATCAATAAAGCAGTTACAGAAAAATTGGCAAGTTTTACCACGGCTAATACCTATGCACGTCGTAAAACCAATGAAGAGAAGCGCACTGTGCAGTATGAGTTCAGCCGTTTGCCGAAAGAGATTGCAGATCAGATCGACCGCTCAATTAGAGAAATTTTGGCGACAATGAAATAACGCCGTTGAGTAGGGCAGGGGAAGGTGCTGAGTTCTCTGCTTTATGATTACATTTAAGAAGCCGGCTACGAGCCGGTTTTTTATTGGTTTTGATAATTTAAAATGTTAGTGGCATTTCAAGTTACGCGTCTTCAATTGAGCGTAATCATAAGGTGTGAATGCTCATAAAAGAGCCCTTCGAATGGGCAACCTAAGGTATAATTTTTTCTTTTGGTTAAAGAGGTAGATATGTGTGCGTATTTAAATTCTACCGCGGGTAAAAGTGCAGTTGAGTGTGTATCAATGATAGAGAATCAGGTTGCGACTTTTCCCGACGGTAACTGGCATGTTGGGTTAAAAAATAAAACTAAAATTGTTTTGGCGCTCATTAATGAAGAGTTTGCGGCCGAAAAGCTGGGCTTCAATGAAAGTGAAGATCTAAAACAACGTGTCTATATCGCGCAAGATAAACTCATTGAAGCAGCTCTCTGGTAAGTACAGGTTACAGCGTAACAGTTAAGCTGCTATTTAGAATGAACCGTGCCGCAGAGCATTTAACCTCAGAATGGTCTCGGCACAGCTTCTAACATAACGCTTACCAATAAATCAAAGCACACCGTTTGGGAGTCATGACTTCTATCATTAAGCGCGTCCTATATCCTGACAACAATCAGTTGCGGGTTCTTTATTAGCTTAAAGCCTTCTCGTCCACTCAACCTTAACGCCTATCACTTTCGCGAACCTAACAAATATGTTTATTCTCTGAGGCGTCGATCCATGCTTTGGTGTTGAATCCGTGTTCACGCTTTAAAGTTTATACACCACGAATGAATATTCAAATTTTTTGATTTATTTGAGCAAATAGTACTGCTTTTAATCAAGCTTCCTCAGCTCTATGATTGTTTGCATCGAGGCACAATGCCTCACACCGTATAAAATTAACTAAGGAAATGACTATGAAATCCATCAAAACTTTCGTTGCAGTTGCGGCCCTGACCCTGGTTTCTTTCGGTAGCTTCGCACAAAGCGTTACTGCTTCCGCTTCTACACTTGACGGTGCCGAAGCCAAAATTGCGGCTCAGGCTCATAAGATTGGCGCTTCATATAAAATTACTGGCGCCCGAGTTGATAACAAAGCTTACGTATCAGCCGAACTGACCAAATAAACAGAATTGATTCAGGAAAGGCTGGCCAATAGGGTGGCCTTTTCGCATTTGAAGTCAAAACTCTCATCCAGAATGATGCCGCATAATTAAGTCATGCCAGCGCGCTCCTCCTCTTTTTTACTGATACGGCACAACCACGTTTAGGTGACATGGATTTCATCACAGTTATCCGCAAAGTGAGGCGGGAAAGCGCACTCATTTCAATTGTGAATTGGGCAGGGCATGTGGATGAATTGCCACGGGAGACACGCTGAGCTTGCTATCGCAACTTTAAGTCTCAATCCTGAGTATGTTGCGCGATGATCACTGCTTTGGAAATAGGGGTAAATGGTTGCGCTAAGCAAAGCATTTTTATCCGCATTCATTCATTTCTGAGAAAATACACGCCAGTTATTTCATAAACCGGCGCGTGTTTCAGTTAATTCAGTCAGAACAAAATCTGAATCTTGGCATAACGCTCTTTGTCTGAAGCCATTTCAAATGCACGGGTCACATCTTCCATGTGCACTTCAGCAGAAAGCAGGGGAGAGGGATCTATTCGCTGTTGTTCAAGCCATTTCACTGCAGTTGTAAACTCTTCGGTAAATCTAAACGATCCTTTCAATGTGATCTCTTTTACCAACAAGCTCCCAATCGGGTAATCCACGCTGGCGGACCCCATGCCGAGCTGAACGATGGTTCCACCGGGACGTGTGAAGTTCACTACGGATGTCACTGCCGCAACTGCTCCCGAGGCTTCAAAGCAGACATCAAAATATCCCCCGTTTTCTGACCAGCGTTGAAACTGTTCCTCATCACGCGGATCCGATGCAGAGGTCGCGCCCATTTGCAGCGCCAGAGAGCGGCAGCGTTCGCTGATATCTGTAGCAAAAACGTCTGCTGCACCGGACGCCAACGCCGCCGCAATGGCCAGACAACCAATGGGGCCAGCGCCGGTTACCAACACGCATTTTCCTACCAGATCCCCAGCCTGACGAATGGCATGAATACAAACGGCTAACGGCTCGGCAAAGACCAGTTTTTTGGAATCGGCATCAGACTGACAGGGCACGCACTGTTGCGGATTAAGGGCGATGTATTGGGCAAAGCCGCCATTAACATGTGGATGAAATTGCGCACTTCCCATAAAGCGCATAGAACGGCAAAGGTTTTGCTTTCCCGCTAGGCACAGCGCACACACATTGCACGCCCGCGACGGATTTACAGCAACACGCTGACCCGGATAAAGACCGCTATGCTGAGGAGCTTGTTCAATCACGCCGATAAGCTCATGACCAAGAATCATTGGAGTCTTAAGCACTGACATGCCTGCGCGACCGTGTAGATAGTAATGGATGTCCGATCCGCAGATCCCTCCACGCTCAACTTTCAGTAAAACTTCCTCATCTTCATTCCACTGCATGACATAGGGCTCACATCGCACATCGTGAGCCTTATGGATAACAACAGCACTCACTGCTTGAGACGGCATCGCTTTACCTCATCGAATTTTCTTCATACTTGTTAAACTTGCCCGTCAAGGCTTACCCGATATTGGGCACCAAAATGATGCAAATTAATAACGCTCATTGCGACGGCAGTTATTGCTACAGAGCGACTTTTATTTAATTTTTATATTTTCCGCTATGTGATTGCACCATTATTGTGATCGCGATCGATAATAAATGTTAATTTGCACTAATTATGTGCTTATTCTTTTTAAAGGAGATAAGTAAACCATATGTTTGTCTTTTTGGGACTATTCAGCAGTTTCTTAGAGAGGTTTTCTTGTGGTTTAATTACTATTTACCCAATAAAAAATATACAAATCAGTAATTTGAAAATTTTCATGATAAATAAATAACACAGTTAAGGGCAATAAATTTATTTTAATGACGTCATGAAACTGTGAAAAAAACGTTGCAAAAAGATTTTTTAAAGTGATAAAACATTCTCACTTGATAAGTAGTTTTCACTTTTGAGGTTAAAGATTATGGCTCTTGAAACGGCTGATGTTCGTATTTCATTGTCCTGGAATCGCCCTAATAAAAAATGGCTTACTGCTTTTGCACAATTTCCTGTGGCCAATATTGGCGATGCCATGGAGCGGTTGAATATGTGTGATGCAGGCATCGTGCCGATCAGCAGCAATACCGACTTTGTCGGCTTTGCCTTCCCCGTGCTGGTCACTGCGGGTGACAACGCTGCGGTAATCAAAGCGCTGGATTACATCCAGCCCGGTGACGTGATGATGATCAATGGATTAGGCCATATCGACCGTGCACTGGTGGGCGAACAGCTCACCCAACGTTTTCAACATGCAGGTGCTGTTGCACAGGTTATTGATGGCGCAATACGCGATCGCAAAGTGATTGAATCTACCGGTTTGCCTACTTTCAGCCGTGGAACCACTCCTGCCGGGCCATTCAAAAATGGTCCGGGCGTAATTGGTGAGCCGGTAGCAATTGGCGGCGTCGTTTGCTGTGCCGGAGATATCGTAGTGGGTGACGAAGACGGCATCATTGTTATTCCATTCTGGCGCGCTGAAGCCGTGCTGGCAGCGGTGCAAGAAGTGGCACGTCGTGAAGCTGAAATGACGGCTGAAGTAACGCAGCAGTATCAGTAACACGGAACTGTGAAAATTATTGCGTTAACGCCGGGGTAATTCCAACACATTTTCAGGGCAAAAAAATGACGAAATCACATGCAGTAACTATGGATTACGCTTTGCCGAAGGATGGAAAGACGAAGAACAACGTAGTGCGCCGCGCCTCGATTGCGGGTGGCGTGGGTTCGTTTGTGGAATGGTATGACTATGGGATTTACGGCTTACTCGTCAGTTCTTTAGTGCTGGTTTTTTCTGCCAGTGATATGAGTACAACCGATGCTGGCTTAATGCTGACCTATGTCGGTTTTACCGTGAGTTTCTTAGTCAGACCTTTTGGCGGCGTTATCTGCGGTTATCTGGGCGATAAAATGGGCCGCCAGAAACTGCTCGCCATTCTGCTGTTGATGATCTCGCTGGCTACCGCCGCGATTGGTTTATTACCGACTTATGCCAGCATCGGCTGGGCTGCACCCGCATTGCTGATTTTGCTGCGCATCGTGCAGGGTTTTTCTGCGGGTGGAGAAGTCTCTGGAGCGGGGTCTTTCGTGGCTGAATATGCGGAAGATAATCGTCGCGCCGTGGTGATGTCGCCGCTGGTAATGGGATCGTTTATTGCACTGCTGTTTGGCAGCCTCTTAATCAGTAGTTTAATTAACATTTTCGGCACCGACGCAATGAACAGCTGGTTATGGCGTGTGCCTTTCCTGCTGGCTATTCCGATGGCGCTTATTGGTGTTTATATCCGTACCCGCATTGAGGACACGCCGCACTTTCAGATGGTGAAAGCCAGCAAGCGTGTGGTGCGTAATCCCCTTAAAGAAGTGCTCACCTCAAAGCGCCACCTGAAAGCGATTGGCCTTGCCATCACCTTGCCTGCTGTCAATGGACCAGGCTATTACATTCTGTTCGTATACATGCCGACCTACCTGAATAAAGTCATGCATTTCCAACAGATACAGAGCCTGATGGTGACGGCTTGTGGCCTGTTGACTATCGTTGCCACCATTCCTCTGATGGCCTGGCTCTCTGATCGCCTGGGACGCAAACCCATGCTTATTGCCTCGGCCATTGCTATGGCGCTGCTGGCGTGGCCCTGTTTCTGGTTATTGACGCTGGGCATGATGCCGCTGGCGTGCATGGCGGCGATATTGCTGGCCTTCGCCTTTGCCGGACATGCCGCGGTCATTCAGGCAACGCTTGCTGAGATGTTCCCGACAACCGTGCGTTACAGCGCATACAGCATCGGCTTTAACCTCTCAACGGTAATATTTGGTGGCTCAGCGCCGTTGCTGATGACCTGGTTAATTGGCCTGACCGGTATCGCTAGCATCCCTAGTTACATGGTGATGTTCACGGCAGCACTGACTTTGATCAGTGCCCTCTATCTGAAAGAAACTGCCGGCAAGCCGCTCTGTGACGAGTAACTGCTGCAAGAAAAGTATCCACTCTGGTATTCGAGGTCATTATGAAAAACGCGTCACCCTGGCGTATAGGGTTTGATATCGGCGGCACCTTTACCGATCTGGTGCTGCTAAATGACACGACGGGCGAAGCCATTCGTCATAAAACGCTCACCACGCCGGAGGATCCTTCTGAAGGCGCTTATACCGGCCTGACGCAGCTCGTTGAGCTGGCCGGTTTGCAGGCAAGTGACATTTACACCATCACTCACGGGACCACGCTGGCGATCAATGCTTTACTGGAGCGGCACGGTGCGAAAACCGCCTTGGTAGTGACGCGAGGTTTTAGGGACGTGCTGGTGCTGGGGCGTGAATACCGCTACGACATCTATGACCTAAACGGCGCACCGGCACAGCCGCTGCTGCCCCGTTCGCAGGCGTATGAGATCTCCGAACGCGTGACAGCGCGGGGTGAAATCATCACGCCGCTGGATGAGGCCGAGGTCGTGCGGCTGGCCGCTGAGTTACGTGAGCAAAAATATGAAGCGGTCGCGGTGCTATGCATGCATGCCTATGCCTGGCCGGAACATGAGAATCAAATTGAAGCCATTCTCAGCCGCGAGTTGCCAGGCATCTCGATTTCAGTATCACACAACGTGTCACGTGAGATTCGTGAATACGATCGTGGCGTGTTGACGGCGATGAATGCCTTTGTTCAGCCCAAAGCGCGCCGCTACATGGCGCGGCTAGAGAACAAGCTACGCGAAGGCGGCTTTACCTGTGACTGGCTGGTAATGGGATCTAACGGCGGATTAATGGCGCCACAGGTCGCTGCGGATTATCCCACGCGGATTATCGAGTCCGGCCCGGCGGGCGGCATTGTGGCGACTGCGGCGTTTGCCCGCAAAAATCAGGAGCGTCAGGTTCTGGCGTTTGATATGGGCGGCACCACCGCGAAAGCCTGCGTAGTGCGCGACGGCGAACCTTCAATTACCACGGATTATGAAGTCGGTCGCGCGGATCGTCTGCTGAAAGGCAGCGGGCTGCCGGTGAAGTTACCGGTGGTGGACATGATTGAGATTGGCGCTGGGGGCGGCAGTATCGCCCGTGTCGATTCTCTTGGGCTGCTGGAGATTGGCCCGGAAAGCGCCAGCGCCTGGCCTGGCCCGGCGTGCTATGCCCGAGGCGGCGATCGTCCAACGGTAACGGATGCCAATCTGGTATTGGGTCTGCTGGATCCGGATGCGTTTCTTGGTGGGCGTATGCAATTGGACGTTGACGCTGCACGCCAGGCGATTCGCCGCATTGCAGAACCGCTGGGTTTGAGCATTGAAGATGCCGCGTGGGGCATACATGAAGTGGCCAACAGTAAAATGTCCGAAGCGCTGCGCACCCATTCGGTGGAAAAAATGTTAACCCGTCGCAGATGACCATGCTCGCTTTTGGCGGCGCTGGTCCGAGCCACGCCTGGTCGCTGGCAAAACAGCTGAGTGTGAAAAAGGTCTTTTTCCCCAATGGTGCGGGCGTCTATTCCGCGTTTGGCTTGCTGACGGCGCCGCCGAGCGCTGACTTTGTGCGAAGCGATCGCTGTCGCCTGTTACCCGGTGTGGATATCACGCGCATCAATGCGGTGTTCGCAGAAGGCTTTGATGAAGCGATGACAACGTTAGCTGCTGCCAATGCCGATCCCGCCAGCGCGGTGCAGCAGAAACTGGCTGGCGTTCGTTACGTCGGTCAGGGTTCTGAACTGACAGTAACGCTACCCGAAGCTTTCCTTACAGAGGGTAATGTGCAGGCGCTGATCGACGCGTTTGAAGCAGCACATCTGACGCGCTTTGGCCGTACGTTGCCGGGACAGGGCGTTGAAGTGGTGAACTGGCGCGGTCGAGTGCAAACCACGCCGCCAAAACTCAACACCACTGATCAACTGAGCCACCCAGTACCGGATGCTGTGGAAAAAACTTGCAGGTCTATCTGGGCCGTGAACAGGGTTTTAGTTCCTGTCGCGTTATCCCTCGGAGCCTGTTGGTAACGGGGAAGCGGTGCAGGGACCGGCGCTGCTGCAGGAAAAAGAGTGTGCTATCTACGTCGGTCCGGGCGCCTGGGCGCAGTTGGATGAACAAGGCAATATTTTGATGGAGCTGAACTGATGACTGTTGCAACCCCCGATAATCTGCGTTTTTGGACGACCCGATCAGCCTGCGCATTACCTGGGATCGCCTGGTGAGTATTTCCGAAGAGGCGGCGGCCACGCTGGTGAATATGGCGTTCTCTAGCATCATTCGCGAAGTGGGTGATTATTCGTGTTTGCTGATGGACGCCAGCGGCAGTTCGCTGGCACAGCCTAAAACCAGCGTACCGGTGTTCATTGGTACGTTACCCGCTACGGTGCGACATCTGCTGGCGAAGTTTCCGGCGGAAACGCTGAAGCCTGGTGACAGCCTAATCACCAACGATCCGTGGCTGGGCACTGGCCACTTAAATGATGTCACCGTCGTAACGCCGGTATTCCGTGACGGTAAGCTGGTGGCTTTCACTGGCGCCGCTGCGCACATGTCTGATATTGGCGGATCGCTGAATATGGGGTCCTCGCGAGACATGTTTGAAGAGGGATTTTTGATCCCGCCAAGCAAATTGATGATCGAGGGAGAGGTCAACCAGCAATTGCTGGATCTGTTCCTCGCCAACGTGCGTTCACCTGATCAGGTTGAGGGTGATTTGCACGCAATGCTGGCCGCCAACCAGATTGGTGCCAATGGATTGCTTGGGCTGATGGACGATCTGAAACTGAACTCTGTCACGCCGCTGGCGGAGAAGATCCATGCGCTGACAGAAAATGCGATGCGTAAAGCGATTCAGGCGGTGCCGGACGGGCGTTACGAAGCGGCTGTGGACATTGGCGATTACGAAGGTGATATCCATCTCAACGTGGCAGTAATTGTCGATGACAGCAATATCACGATTGATTATGCGGGCTCATCGGCTGAATCGCTGTTCGGCAGCAACTGCCCAATGTCCTTTACCTATGCCTACAGCGTCTACCCACTGAAGTGCCTGCTTGAGCCAAATTTGCCCAACAACGAAGGCTGTTTTAAATCAATTAGGGTGACAGCGCCGGAAGGCTCTATTGCCAATGCACGACCGCCTTGCGCCGTGGAGATGCGTAACCGCGTGGGGCACATGGCGCACGCCGCGATCTTTACTGCGCTTTCCGAAATCATGCCCGAACGGGTAATGGGACACTCCGGCAGCGCGCCTGTGACCTGTGACGTTTTCGCCGGCCAGTTTGATGATGGTCGGCGCTTTGTTGAAAGCCTGTGCGTTAACGGCGGAACCGGCGCCCGTCCTGCTGCTGACGGCATTGTGACCGGCTTTCCAGGCAATATGTCATCAACACCGGTTGAGCTGATCGAGTCGGCTACACCGTTGCTGTTCATGCAAAAAGCAATTGTGCCCGATTCCGGGGGCAGGGCGCTATCGCGGCGGCGTGGCACAGCGCATGGTGATTCGCAATACCAGCAAATTTCCGCTTTCTCACAGTATGTTCTATTCGCGACAGAAACACGCGGCTGAAGGTGTACTGGGTGCGTCTGCGGGCGCGCCGAACTATGTCGCCATCAATGGCGAGTCGCTGGCAAAACCGGTGGGTCGTCATGACGTGTTACCGGGCGATGAAATCACCATTCAGATGCCCGGCGGCGGCGGAAAAATGCCGGTCGGCGAGCGTGATCAGCAGGCGATTTTGTGGGATCTGCAGGAAGGTTACATCACCGAAGCGGGCGCGCTGCGCGATTACGGCGTTGACGTTACTGAGCTGAAAAGGAGGTAGAACATGGCATCGTTAAGAGGGAAAGTGGTAGTGATTACCGGTGCCGGCAGCGGCATTGGTAAAGCGGCAGCTGCGGGATTCGCAGCGCGTGGCGCACGTGTGGTACTGGTTGGGCGACGTCAGAGCGTGCTTGATGACGTCGTGGCAACACTGCAACTGCAGGGCGGTGAAGCCTGGGCGTATGCGGCGGATATCGCTAAAAAGCGTGACGTGAGCACACTCGTTACCTGGGCGAATACCGAGCTGGGCGGCGTCGATATTCTGGTGAATAACGCCGGCAGCGCCAGCAAGACCCTGAATGCGCGCTGGATTGAAGAGGAAGAGTGGGATCAGGTGCAGGACGTCAATATGAAAGCGGTGTTCCTGTTGACGCAAGCACTGCTGCCAACCATGCTGGCGCGTAAAAACGGCACCATCATTACCGTGTCATCGCTGGCGGCGCTGCGACCAAACCTGCTAGGCGGCGCAGCATACGGTGCTGCCAAGGCGGCCGTTCGCAACTTCATGACTTATCTGCATAACACCTTTCGCAATGATGGCATTCGTTCCACCTGCATTTTACCGGGCGAAGTGAATACGCCCATCATGGATAACCGTGCTAATCCGCCGTTGCAAAGTATTCGTGACCAGATGGTGCAGCCGGAAGATGTGGCCGAGGCAATTTTACTGTGTGCCAGCTTGCCTGCGCGCACGGTAATTGAAGAATTGATTGTCGCGCCGACCTTCCTCCGTGATGTATCCGGCGATATCGAAGTGAGCCGCTGGAAGAATGCGCCAGCAGAGTGCAATGCCGAGCGTGAGAACAAACGCTGAATCCTACAAGAAAGGTAAACTATGTCTTCCAAATCATTTAAAGCCGCTGAGGCAGTGCTGCGCATCGAACGCACATCGCTGCGCGTGCAACAACCCGTCTCGAATGCCGACATGGTCTCGTTGGCCATGGGCGAGCCCGATTTTGACACGCCGCCGCGCATTATTCAGGCTGCGGTGGATGCATTGCAAAGCGGATACACTCATTACGCACCGCTACTGGGTGACAACGCGCTGTGTCAGGCACTGGCTGAGGATGTATCGGCGCAAAGTGGCAATTCGGTCAAGGCCGGTGAAATTTTGGTGACGCATGGCGGAACGGCGGGACTGGCGGCAGCAATCCTCTCGATCGTGAACCCCGGCGATCGTGTGGTCATTCCAGATCCGACTTATTCGTTGTACGCCGATCTGGTGAATATGGCGGGTGGGATTTGTATACCGATGCCGTGTCGTGCCGATCTGCACTGGGATTTAACCCGTCTTGATCAGACGCTGGAAGGGGCAAAATTGTTTGTCTTCTGTAATCCTGGCAACCCAACCGGTATTGTTCACAGCCGTGAAGAGATAGAAGCGCTCGGCGCACTGGTGAATCGTCATGATACGCTGGTTATTGCCGATGAAGCCTACAGTGATCTGGTATTTACCGATCGTCCTTTTACCTCAGTGCTTCAGGTTCCGGCCTTCACTGGGCGAACGCTTTTCTGCCAAACTTTTTCCAAAAGCTATGCCATGACGGGCTGGCGCGTGGGCTATCTGGCGGGACCAGCGGAAATGATTGCGGCAGCGGCACGCGTACACAACAGCGTGAATGGTTCCGTTAACAGTGCGGTGCAGCGCGCGGCGCTGGTTGCGCTCACCGAGTGCAAAGATGATGTCAAACGTATGTATGATATCTACCGTGAACGTCGTTTGCTGATGATGAACGGATTGGCGGCGATCCCTGAGCTGAAACTGAATGAGCCTGAAGGGGCATTTTACTGCTTCCCTTCTTACTCGCTGCCGATTCCGGCAATTGATATGGTTTCGCTGCTGCGAGAGCAGGGCATCGCCGTACGGCCGGGCAGTGAATTTGGCGCGGCGGGAGAAGGACATTTACGTCTCTCTTATGCTGCCAGCAGCGAGGCGATCAGTGAAGGTGTTCGCCGTCTGAAACGCGGTTTGGCTGGGCTGAAATAGCAGTACGTTTTACTGGAAGAGAGATCGACAATGACGGGAAAAATCATGCGCAGTGACACCGAAAGAAACCGTAAAAACCTGATTCAGGCAGCGGCAAGGCTGTTCGAGCGATCGGAAACGCCGATCAGCATGACAGAAATCGCAGCTGAAGCTGGCGTGTCGGTGGCGACCGCGTATCGGCAGTTCACCTCGGTCGAAGAGGTGCTGAATACCTACCGTCATGATGTGGGTCTGTTATTGCTTGAATTCAGCCAGAAACAGACCGGCAGCGGCTTGCAGCAACTGGAGAATGTCAGCCGTTACTGGATCAAATTAGTGCGAGAACGCGGTGCAGCAATGGTGCCAATGCGTAACCGGCGTGGATACCTCGAGCGTTTGTGGGAAGGTGCTGAATATCTGCTGGTGCAGGCGAATGCGCTGCGTCCGGCATTGCGCGAAGCCATGAAAGAGATGGATTTGCCGGATATTGGCGACAAAGCGGTGTTTCTCTGGAACATCCTGTTTGACCCGCGTGAAATTTTCGATTTGCTGGACACCGTCGGCCTGACTGAAAAGCAGGTTGGCACACAGTTGTTGTCAGTGCTGGTCGGCGGTTTGCGCGGTTTCGCAATGGCTAACAACTTCTCTGTTGAGGCCTATAGAGCGAAATAATCCTGGCCGCGTTAGCGGCCATTTTCCTGAAAATTCTTCTTATCATCACATCGGCGATGAGGGCTTCGTGCGCCCTGAATCGCACCAAAGAGGTGGCATGATGGCTTCACTTTCTTATGTTTCTGACGAAGTAAACTCACCGTGGGCAACCTATTTGTCGCAGGTTGAGCGCGTACTGCCTTATCTGGGCGAGCTGTCGCGCTGGGCCGATACGCTGCGGCATCCCAAGCGAGCATTGATTGTCGATATACCACTGGAAATGGATGATGGCAGCGTACGCCATTTTGAGGGGTTCCGCGTACAGCACAATCTCTCACGCGGTCCGGGGAAAGGCGGCGTGCGATATCACCCTGATGTCAATCTGGAAGAAGTGATGGCGCTGTCCGCCTGGATGACAGTGAAATGCGCGGCGCTCAATCTTCCCTTTGGTGGTGCTAAAGGCGGCATTCGCGTTGATCCACGCGAATTATCCGTTAAAGAACTGGAGCGGCTGACGCGCCGATACACCAGTGAAATCGGTTCTCTTATTGGTCCGCAGCAGGATATACCCGCTCCAGATGTCGGCACAAATGCGCAGGTCATGGCGTGGATGATGGATACCTGGTCGATGAATGTTGGGGCAACCACAACCGGCGTCGTAACGGGAAAACCGATTCATCTTGGCGGTTCGCTGGGGCGAGTAAAAGCGACTGGCCGCGGGGTATTCGTGACGGGCAGAGCAATGGCATTACGCATGGGTTTGCCGCTGGAAAATTGCCGTGTTGCTGTTCAGGGATTCGGCAACGTCGGCAGCGTATCTGCTGAGCTTTTTACTGAAGCGGGTGCGAAAGTCATCTGTGTTCAGGATCACAGCGCTACGCTCTTTAACGCCAACGGCATCGCTATTCCGGCGCTGATTGAGTGGCAAAAGCAGCATGGCAGCATCGCTAATTTCCGTGGTGCAACTGCCGTCAGCAATGAGGCATTTTGGGAGCAGGGTTGTGACATTCTGATCCCGGCAGCACTTGAAGGGCAGATCACCGCTGAACGTGCCAGAAAGCTCATGTGCAGCCTGGTGCTTGAAGGTGCGAATGGACCGACGCTTCCTGCTGCTGATGACATCCTGCGAGACCGCGATATTACGGTGGTGCCAGATGTGATCTGTAACGCGGGTGGCGTCACCGTAAGTTACTTCGAGTGGGTACAGGATTTTTCCAGCTTCTTCTGGAGCGAGGATGAAATCAATGCGCGCCTCGATAACATCATGGAGCAGGCGCTGGGATCCGTCTGGCTAAAAGCGCAATCGCTTAAGGTCACGCTGCGAACCGCCGCCTATGCTGTGGCTTGTGAGCGTATTTTGACAGCCCGCAAAGAGCGTGGCCTTTATCCCTGATTATCGTTTAAAACTGGATGCTTATTGTTCCGTTAAGATATCTGCTGCTCGTGTTCGCCATTCTTGCCGCATGGGCTTTTAATGCCGTGGTGATCAAAGGGGGCGTCAATGAGATGTTCACTTTATTTCTTACCACACTGCGTTCTTATACTGATACCGTTTATCCGGATCAAACGCAGACAACTGCCGCTGCTACTCAAACTGGCGCTGAGTGTTGGCCTGATGCATTTTTCGCTGTTGTTCCTGGGTATGACCTATACCGATGTCGGGAACGCAGCTATGATTGTGCAGTTAGGTACGCCGTTCGCCATATCGGGAACCGCGCTGTTTCTGAATGAGCGCACTGGGGTAGGCCATTACAACTATTTTGATAAAACAGGACAGGTCATTAGAGCCTGTCGCAACGCCAAGGTTATTCGAGCAGCACCAGCTTCGCGCTTTAGACCAAGCTCATGGCATGTCTGATTAGCGCTATCTGAACGACTTGGCATTGACGCGAGAGTGAGATCCTCATCGCGCAGATAAGCAAGAGAAGTTTTACGATAACTTTTTATGCCGATGCCGCTCTCTTTGAATTAAAGTTCTCACTGAACTTATCCCTTAAACCTGTTCTGCATAAGCATGTTCAGATGCGGGAAACGACCCTTCCTTCACTGCTGCTACATAACTCTTCAGCGCCGCTTGAATGCTTTCCTGTCCCACCATAAAGTTGCGCACAAACTTAGGTACCTTGCCACCCTGGCTCAGACCCAGCATATCGTGCAGGACAAGAACCTGACCATCGGTATCAACACCCGCGCCAATCCCGATCACAGGGACTGTTACTGACTCGCTCAGCGCTTTACCCACCGAGGATGGAACGGCCTCAACCAAGATCATCGCCGCACCTGCCGCTTCCAGTTTTATGGCGGCATCAATCAATGCTTGTGCTTGTTGTTGTCCACGTCCCTGCACTTTAAATCCACCGAACATATTTACCGATTGTGGCGTTAGCCCAATGTGAGCACACACAGGTACGCCGTTGCGCGTCAACTGACGCACCGAATCGCACAACCATTCTCCGCCTTCTAATTTCACCATCTGCGCACCCGCCTGCATCAATTGCCCTGAACTATAAAGCGCTTGCTCAGGATTGGAATAAGTCATGAAAGAGAGATCGGCAATGATAAAACTTCCGGCGTTACCGCGCTTCACGCTGGCAGTGTGGTACACCATATCTTCAAGCGTGACGGGCAGGGTGCTGTCATGACCCTGAAGGATCATGCCGAGGGTATCGCCGATAAGCAGCATGTCTACGCCAGCATGGCTGGCCTCATGGGCAAAGGTAGCGTCATAACACGTCAGCATGGCGATTTTCTCGCCACTCACTTTCATTTTTTGCAGATGCGTAAGGGTGATACCGGGCATTTTATTTTCTCACATGAACGATTCGGTAATTAAAAACGCCGCGATGAGGATCATCAGGGCGCCGGAAATCTGGCTCACACGCTGTGCTGCTTTAGGGCGGGTCTGTAACACTCGCCGGGAACCCCAGGCTACAATCAAATAGACTACCGCGCAGTTAAAAACGTGCACCATTCCCAAAGCGATCATCTGGAGCGACAGCGACCAATTGCTCTCCGGATCGGTAAATTGCGGCAATAAAGCCAGAAAAAGCAAAAAGACTTTGGGATTTAACCCACTGATAAATAGTCCTTTCCAGGCCCAATTCGACCCTGTCCCGACCTCTTTCGTTTCACTGGATGTCGGTACCGAAGGGTGTTTTATCATGCCGATACCCAACCAGAACAGATAACCGGCACCAGCCAATGTTAATACTGTCATGATGATCGGCACGTTGGTGACCAGTGCGCCGACGCCCGTTGCCACAATCAGCGTTGCGAGCAGGTGACCACTTAGTAATCCGGCAATAGCGGGGAGAACAACACGACCCCGTATTCCCGCCGATATGGCATAGGCCCAATCCGCGCCGGGCGTGATAACAAATAAGATCGAAACACCCCAAAAGGCTGCAAATAAACTTACCGCCATGTCTGCACCTCATGCATTTTTATCGTCCGCATGATGCAATGAAATGGAGGCTTATTTTGTAGCGTGATGATGAACATTTCCCTACCTAATGGCTAAACACCGTTGCTGGAAAGAATATCCTTACTTGATTAAAATGTGCTTCCAATGTTTATGCATAAAACCTTCGCTAAAGGTAGATCTTTCCAAATGGACCGCATTGATCGCAATATTCTTGCCGCGCTGCAAAGTGATGGTCGATTATCTATAACTGAGCTTGCAGAACGAGTAGGGCTCAGCTTGTCGCCCTGCCATCGAAGAGTTAAAGCGCTGGAGCAAAGTGGCGTAATACGGGGATATCATGCGCAGCTTGATCCCGGCGCTCTGGGATACAACTTTACAGCCCTTGTCTTCGTGACATTACGGGATGGCGACCGGCAAGCTGTAAACGCTTTTGAGGAAGCCGTTAAACAGGTACCGCAGATTACGCTGGCGCAACGTCTGTTTGGCGATCCCGACTATCTGTTACACGTCACCACGCGAGACTTACCGGCGTTCCAGCAACTTTATGATGAAAAGCTGTCAGGTATGGCGGGAGTGCAACGTTTAACTTCCACGTTGGTGATGAAGACAGTTATTCAGGATCGCCCGCTGTTATTAGGCCAGGATTGACTGTTCCCGAGCACTGGCAGGTAACATCAAGAGAGCATCTCTTCCACCTCACCTGGCTGGTATTAAGCCATTACCTTCTCAATGGATAAATATCAAAAACAGACACAGATATTCTTTGCGCTTACGCTTGTTGGATTCCCTGCGGTGACTAACCTTGAGACATCTGATGATGTCCGGGATTAACGGTGTATGCATCTGGCGTGGCCGATGACCGGCATCAGGGGAGTGATGATGATCAAGCATGATGCAGTAGTCGTGATGCCCTGTAATGGGTTTTCGATTCAGCATGTCGATAAAACCAGTAAGTCCAATGAGGAGAGCAATAAACTGGAAGAAGAAATCTGGGGTTTGTTTGGGGAAATAGAAGCTGAAACGAATGAACATGAGAAAACGGTGATTCGGGAGCGAATTTGGCGGCTGGCCGCAACCGGCGACAAGAAGGGATGACGGCGACCTGTTCGGCGCCATCACTCTATTACGCGGACAAAAGCTGCATTACCTGCTTTGCCACTTCATCAGGTTGTTCTTCCGGTAGCCAGTGGCCGCAGCCTGAAACGCTGCCACCGCGCACGTTGGATGCGAACTCCTCCAGCATTGGCACAATCAGAGAACCGTACGAATGCTCGCCCCCAAGCGCCAGCACAGGAATGGAGAGCCGCTCTTCTTTCCAGACAAGGGCATTCTCGTGATCGCGCGGAAAGGCGCGGTACCATTCCAGACCGCCTCTCAGGTTTCCCGGCTGTGCCAGCGCGCGCGCAAATGTGTCTATTTCATCAACCGAATGCGCGCCATGATCAAACGCCCGATCGTAGATAAAGGCAGAGACATACTCCCGCTCACGGCCTTGTATCAATAACTCTGGCAAATCACGTTTCATGTGGAAGGCGAAATGCCAGACCTTTTGCTCATGCGAGTTTTGCACCCAACGGCTCCAGCCAGGTTGAGATGCATCCAACACGGTCAGGTGCGTAACGGCATCCCGCTGCGTCAGGGCAAGCGCCAAAGCCGTCATCGCCCCAATATCATGACCGCAGACTGCATATTTCGTAAAACCCAATGTTGTCATAACGGCGTGAACATCACTGGCCATGCTGTGCTTGTCATATCCGCCCTGAGGTTTCTCAGAATGCCCGGCTCCGCGAAGATCAACGGCCACGACAGTGTGCCGTTTAGCAAGTTGCGGCATCATGTGACGCCATTCCCACCACGTTTGCGGAAAACCGTGAATCAGCACAAGTGGCGATCCACTACCGCCAATCACGGCATGAATGTTAATGTCGCCAGCTACTACCCTACGGTGTTCGAAACTCTCAATATTCATGCTGTCTTCTCCTTCCATTCAGCGAAATCTATCGGCATGGCTTAAAGCATTGATGGCTTTTAGAGGGATCAGACCAGGCGGGCTCCGCAATCCACATGAATGGTTTCACCGGTGATGGCTTTGTTCTGCATAAGGAGCAACACCGCCTGCGCCACTTCATCAGCAGTTACCAGACGAGGAACAGGATTTTTCTTTGCGACCTCATCGAGTACTCGCACGCCGAGTTCTGGGAAAATAGCGTCCCACATTGGCGTGTCCGTATAACCGGGTGCAACGGCGTTAAAGCGAAGGGGAGCGAGTTCCAGCGCCAGCACGCGCGCCAATTGTTCAGTTGCCATTGTGGCAATGCCAGATACCCATGCGCCGTTGACGGGGCGGTCTGATGAGAGCCCACCGGTAAATGTAAATGATCCACTAGGCCGCATAAGACCATGCGCAGCACGCACCACCTCAACGGAGCCCCAAAGACGTTCATCAAACTTATGTCGAAAATCACCGATTTCAGCTTCAAGTGGACTGCCTACTTTGGTGCTACCCGCAGCAATATAAACGTGATCGACAAAAGGGAGCTGAGCAAAGAGTCCCTGAAGGGATTCTGTGTTGTTGATGTCAGCGACCTGGATTTCCAGCCCATTCACAGCTCTTTGTGCGGCCTCGAGTTTTTCCCTTGTCCTTGCGACGGCTAGCACGCGTGCGCCAAGTGCGGTGGCGGCTTTAGCGACGGCAAGACCAATCCCTTCTGAGCCGCCAATAATCACAACCTGCTGATCATTCATCATAAAATCTTCATCCTTTTTCAAAATGTGGCGCGGGTACTGAGGCGCCCTTATTGTTTAGTGATCGATAAACAATACTTTCTTGCGCAGAGGTGTCAAGCAGATATAATGCGCAAATGACAACGAATACCTCTCCCACAGCTGATTCTAAATCCCCTGGGCGCAAGTCCACGTTTGACCGGGACGACGCGCTCAGCATTGCTTTGAATCTCTTCTGGCGGCATGGCTATGAAGGCGTGTCGATAACCGATTTGTGTCAGGCGATCGGCATAGCGCCGCCCAGTCTTTACCATGCATTTGGCAGCAAGGCTGGTCTCTATCGAAGTGCTCTGCGGCTTTATGCCGCGGGCAATCTAACCGTAGAGGAGATCGCGGCGATGCCTTCTGCCCGTTCAGCGGTACAAAACGTTTTGGCGTTCGGCGTTAAAGCGGTGACGCAGCCGGGCAAACCGGTTGGTTGTATGATTTCCAGCGGAATGCTCATGGTTGGCGTAGAAAACGCGGATATCGCAGCGGAGTTGCGCACGATGAGAGCGGAACTACGCGAGGCGCTGGAGCAACGTATATTGTGCGACGTGGAGGCGGGATTACTGCCGCCTACTGTTGATTCGGCTGCGCTCGCCCGCTTTTATGCAACGGTCCTACAAGGGCTTTCGGTTGCTGCGGTGGATGGTGCAGAACGCGCCGAACTCGATTTGGTCGTTCAGGCTGCTATGCAGGCCTGGCCAGCGTAAGCGCTTAAGAACAAGGATTTTGCTGTTTCGGTTAAACGTTGAAGAAAGACTCTTAGTAATGCGGGGACGTTCAGGCTTTCGATGTTTAGCGCAAACACTGATTTTGTGAAATAAAAATTCGACATAATTGAGGTGAATATGATTTCTAAGGATAATGCAGAGCACTACGTTTGGGGTGATAAGTGCGACGGATGGTATTTGGTCAAACACCAGGATATGCTCGTTATTCATGAGAAAATGCCTGCCGGTACACAAGAAAAAAGGCACTATCACGCTGTATCGAGACAGTTTTTTTCGTTCTTGAAGGCGTCCTGACAATGGAACTGGAAGGAGAGAAACATGCGATCGGAGCCCAGCAGGGAATTGAAATCCCTCCCGAGGCAAAACATCAGGCCAGAAACGATTCAAATAACCCGGTTGAGTTTATTGTTATCTCTCAACCTACCACGCGTGGCGATCGCTTCGACATTCCCGATATCACATCTTAAGAGATTATCTTTTTTATAAGTCGCTATTTGGCTTTTTATAAACAGGATTGTATCACAGATCTAACATCATAATTCAATGCCATGTGATTATCTTATTTCTCATTGGTTTATTTTTTTATAAATTACCTGAAAATTATGCCGAAGATTGATTTCACAATAGTTGCCCATCTGAGTTTATATTGATGAGAGACACAGGCGTGCAAACGGGTATCTATGAAAAATCCTATATAAGGCATGAGCTATATAATAATTTCTAAGATTTATTAAATCCCATGCTATTTCTGGCAAAAAAGAGGATTTTTCATATTTTAACTCTGACCGAAAAATGTTTTATACCAGAAATTCTTTGAATACAGATAGTTGCCAGCACAAAAAGTATAAGATTAATACGGCGCTAAAAGATAGTAACACTACGTCTGCAACGTGAACACGTGAGTATAACGTTTGTATCTTTTGCCTTACTCAGCATAAGATTATTAGCTAAAACGCCAATGCTACAGAAGTAAGCCCTGTTATGGCGTTTCGAATAATTTCACCGAACATCACCGGGAGATTGCTATGCCAGATAAAATGTCTGCTCAGTGCCATTGTGGTGCGGTCGCTTTCACTGTGGAACTGATAGACGGGTTTGACTCAGTCCGGCGCTGCAACTGTTCTTTTTGCCGTATGCGTGGTGCCGTGGTTGTCTATGCCGCAGGCGTAGAAGTAACAGAGGGGCGAAACCAACTCACTGAATATCGCTTTAATAGTCGAGAAGTTGCACATTATTTCTGTTCAGTTTGCGGTATCTATACATTTCATCAGAGCCGTTCTGATCCTGAAAAATTTGGTGTCAATGTTGCCTGCATTAAAGGAATATCGCCGTTTGACTTTACATCGGTCATTGTAAGTGATGGGAATAATCATCCTAAAGATGGTGGGAAGGGCGGTGTGGCGGGTTATCTCTCTTATGTCCCTAAGTAACGTTCGCTAAAAAAACGACATTAAGGCGGATTTCGGTCATACCTGAATGATGACACAAACGGGTTACTTAGCCTTTTGCAACTTGGGCGTGATGCCCTGTATATCTTGAAAAACGCCTATTAGGACGCCTCAGCCTATACAAGATATTGCGTTGTGGATTTTCGCTGAAACGTTGCGCGACCTGCTGCACTGGCCCTGTTTGGTGAACAGGGCCAGTGCAGAAATTCAGGTTAATGCTGGGCTCAATGACGTCGCTCAAGGTTAGCATAGGGGAACTGTCCTTAAGATAACAACCTATCAATCGTGTCAGGCTGACCCCGTCACTCTGTTGGTGCGCTTGATAAGTACTGAAAATGAAGCAAAGATCGTAGTGTGTTGTGGCATGACTTGACGTCGCCTGAGCCTTCTTGTTATTAAAATTTTATTTAACAGGCCTGAATGTTAAAAATGTTAGAATTTTAATGTTTATTATTCAGTTTGGTTAATTAGAATGGAAGAAGGGAACCGACGCGCAGATTATTAAACGAGCTGACGTAAAAAAAGGAAAGTCCCTTAAAATATAATTTCACATATGCGAGAATAAGCGCGTGTATAACGACAGAGGACAATTTTTCATCCACACTGACGAAAAGCAACAACGTGGATAAGTTGTAAAATTATGGACAAAATGTTCGCTTCAATAATGGCTCAGCTCTCTTTATCTCTCTCTGGCTCAAACCGCCTGATCTGCGATCAGCACTGGCGTTTCGGACTGTAGTTCCTTTCTCTCCTTTTGTTTTTTTAAAATTAACAGGGCTAATGCGCCTTTTTTCGCGTGCTTGGCCATTATTTATCATTTAGGAGAGAAATCATGTTCTATTGGGTTTTATTAGCGCTGGCAATTGCGTCGGAAATTATTGGCACCGTTTCAATGAAATGGGCCACTGTTAATGGTGGCAGTGCAGGCTATATTTTTATGTTAGTGATGATCGCGCTTTCTTATATTTTCCTGTCGTTTGCCATTAAGCGCATTGCGCTGGGTGTGGCATACGCAATGTGGGAAGGTGTTGGCATTCTGTTTATTACGTTGTTTAGTATAATGCTGTTTGAGGAAGCGTTATCCGCTATGAAAATCGCCGGATTGCTGACACTGGTTGCGGGCATTGTATTGATTAAATCTGGCACGCTAGCGCGCAAGGAGGTGCAACATGGCCACCTTTAATTGGGTGCATATTGCCTGGTTAGCCTTGGCGATTGGATTAGAGATCATAGCGAATGTTTTTCTGAAGTTTTCCCATGGCTTTCGCCGCCCTTTGTATGGTGTATTGTCACTTATCGCGGTATTGACCGCGTTCAGTGCGCTGGCTCAGGCCGTAAAAGGCATCGATTTGTCTGTCGCCTATGCGCTTTGGGGCGGTTTCGGATTGGTCGCTACGGTCGCCGCTGGCTGGATTTTATTCGGGCAACGATTGAGTTCCCGAGGCTGGTTAGGCGTGGGATTGTTATTAGTGGGCATGGTGTTGATTAAATTCGCTTAATAGCAGAGAGATGTCAGCGGGTACCTCATCCATAACATCTATTCTCTACCAAAACGCGACGGTGATGACCGTCGCCATTGGTTTGATTGAGCTTAACCTGATTGTCGCTGTTATTCTCTGAGAGCTTGACGCATCGCATCAGGGATTTCTGCCAGGTATAACGCAGGTAATCCTTCATAGTCTGTGGTGAACAGGACATGACGATCATCTGGGGAGAAAGAAGGGTGAGGATGAGTGACCTGGCGATCGCCATCTAGAACGCGCCATGAACTATTATGTGCCGCAAGCGGCGTATATTGGCGTGTTTTAACATCAAATAAATATAACCACGGATCATTTTCAATCGTATGGCTGGTAGTATCTTGTACATCCACAGGAGTACCAGAGCCATCGCCGACGAGCATTGTGCCGTTTTCATTGCTCATGAGATGCGAACATGCAGGCATCTTCATCAAGCACGTATCTTCGTGAGTGACCGGATCATAGCGGCGCACATATCGGTCATGCTGACCTTTAAGATACGACACGTAAATCAGCGCCGATCCGTCAGGCACCCAAAACTCATGTGTACAGCTTTCACCGGACTCATGTGATTTTACCTTACGGACATTATTGCCCTCTGAATCCATTAACCACATGCGTGCATCAACAAGGTCATGAGGTCCTTCATGACAAAATGCGACGGTATTATCATCAAACGGCCGATAAATGGGATGTCCTAGCCATTCATTTCGCTCATGTATTACCTTCGATTTGCCACTCAGTAGATCAATCTTTAGCAGACGACAATGTGGATTACTGTGATAAAACGCCTGAAATATGGTCCAGTCAGACAGCGGTTTCCAGTCTTCACGGCTGATTTCAATGCCTACTAAACTATTACATTCACTGTTTGCCACCCAAGTACCGTATCCAACCCATTCATCTGGTACCTGGTAAACAATATCCTCACTTAAATCATCTAAGTTAACGCGTAATAGATTACGTTCGTTTTTAACGTAATAGAGGAACTTATCATCAGGTGAAAGGAAGCCGCCAAAAGTGTTATCACCTTTCCCTTCTGTGAGTTGAATGGCTTTTTGCGAACTTAAATCAAGAAGATAGTAGTTGCGATTTTTATCAAACTCCCCGCAAAAAGTATTTTATTACCTTCGTTGGTAAAACATTTCTGATAGAAATAATTGCGATGGCACAGGACATCGGGAGGCGTTAAGCGTGTAACAGAGGCGCCGGTTTTCGGATCCTTAAATGTAGAGAAGTTAAACTGAATGCTTGAACCCTTGGCCATGATGTTCTCCATGAGTGGCTTTACATTAACTCACTGAAATAAATAGGATAATTTACATAATTTAAATTGAAACATCGTTTCATTTTTATAATAATACATTAACGATTTGCTCCATGAGACGCTAATCACCCTTGAAAATGTAGAGTCGATCACATTTCAAATAATTATTTGTACCGTCCTAAAACTGATTCAAAAGCAATATTTTCGTGGCGTTATTTCTTTTAAAATCCTGCTCTCCTGTAGAAATTATTCTCTCAATAACCGTTATGAGCGGGATCAGCTCACTTATATGCTTCGCTCTGAACATGAATAGTCGATGATTTAGCTATCAATGACGAAAGATTCAACCCATAGGTACTGTTTAACAATCTCTTTAATGTGAAGTCATTCACAGCTATCGATCACAGATTGACATATAAAGCCCTCTATCAATAAAAATGAAACAGTGTTTCATATTGCAAATACTATCTGGGTGGGTATCAGGATGAACGTAGAAAAAGAATTCTATTCAGACATCAACTTGCTTACGGAGGAGGGAATCTACTCGGTAGCGGGGCTCTGGCTATCGCCGGCATCTGGCTATTGTATTTTTACACCACCTTCTGTGGGCTGACGCTTTTACAGGCTTCAGTTATTTTCTCTGTCGCAAGCATCATTGACGCCGTAAGTAACCCTTTGATGGGCTATCTTTCTGATAATTTTGGCAAAACGCGACTTGGCAAACGTTTTGGCCGACGTCGATTTTTCATTTTACTCGGCATACCCCTGATGATGTTCTATCCATTCTTGTGGATAGAGGGCTTTGGTTTTTGGTATTACTTATCTACTTATGTTTTATTCGAGCTGATTTATACGTCGGTGATGGTGCCGTATGAAACGCTGGCGACAGAAATGACGACCGATTTTTCCGCTCGCTCTAAACTTACCGGTTACAAAGCCATTTTCGGTAAGATAGCTAACTTCCTGGCTGCTTTAATTCCGGGCCAGTTCATTTTGATCTACGGCAAAGACTCTGCGCAGCCCTTCTTTTTTACCGCTTTAACCTATGGCGTTATTCTGTTTATCGCTATTGGGTTACTCTATTTCTATTCGTGGGAACGGCCAGTAGAAGAAACCTCGATAGCCGAAGAGAAGAAAATAGGTTTAGCGAAAACAGCAATAACGCTGGTGCGGGACATGAAATCGACCTTTCATCTGCGCGTTTTTCGTAAGCACTTAGGAATGTACCTTTGCGGATTTGGTGCAGAGTGGCTATTTGCCTCTGTCTTCACCTATTTTATAATATTCGTATTACAGTACGATCCCGCCATGGTAGCTGGGCTTAACAGCCTTAATTCCATTCTTCAATTATTCTCTACAGCGATCTTTATCGGTATCTGTGTAAAGCACGGTTTCAGTAAACCTTATATCTGGGCACTCTGTATTGTTGTATTCGCCGTTATTTGTTATAGCCTGCTGCATTTCCTTAAACTACCGCAACAGTATGTCACTGTAGCCATGTTAACTATCACGGTAATTTTCGGTATCGGTACCGGCGGTGTGTACTACATTCCCTGGACGGTTTACACATTCCTGGCAGATATTGATGAAGTATTTACTGGCCGCCGTCGTGAGGGCATCTATGCTGGAGCGATGACCTTCTCAGGAAGGTTAATGCGTTCGGTCATTGTCTTCGCAATGGGGGCAATCCTGAGTTTTTACGGTTTCCAGTCTAAATCCCATACCCAGCCTGAAAGTGCTGTCACGGCGATAGCCATGGTCTTTGGCATTGGCGTGATCAGCCTTGCTTTTATGTCGATGGTTTTCAGCTATCAAATGAAGTTAAATCGCAAAACACATCTGGTGGTTCTCAACGAAGTGTCGCGTATAAAAGCAGGGGGAAAATCAGTGAAATTGACCCCGAAGCTCGCGCCGTTATCGAAGAGCTTACGGGACACGTTTACGAGCAGTGTTGGGGTAATAGCGCCGTGTGCCGAAATATATTCGATACACCAAATGATGGCCAAATAAATACCAGACAGCCTGTGAATATCACCAAAAGTTCTCAATAAACAGGCTTGCATCCCCATTCTGGCCGGGAATCCGGCCAGTTATTTCACTCTTTTCAAAACCGCTTTTAATACACTTTATGCTATGAGGCTCCGTAAGGAGCCTTTTGCCCGATCTGAACTGCCTCAAAACAGGTGAATATCATAGTGATATTTCCCAACTACCGTGGGTAGCAGCAGATTTTCCTGTTATCCATAGATGTGGAAAGCTAAAGACTTGTGAGCGGTGATTAATACGGAAAAGCATCACGGATACAGTCAGAGAGTTACAAGGGCAGCACGACAGCTTCATTCTGAAACGCGGCATCATTATTTGGCGCCGTTTGCAAAGCTAGACGGACCGGGAAAGCCGCTGCTTCATGGGGCGTGCGGTCGCCCAAATGCCCGCTTAAATCAGTATTAACTAATCCGGGGCAAACCGAGACAGCGGTTATCGCGGTATCTTTCAGTTCTGCGTTGAGCTGAATAGTCAGCATGTTCAGTGCAGCTTTTGACGTGTTATAGCCTATAAGTTTCACATTATAAAACGGTGACTCTTTATCATTATTCAGCGTAAGCGAACCAAGACTACTTGAGATATTCACAATACGCCCGGCTGATGACTTACGCAGCAAAGGCAACATCGCCTGGGTAACAGCCAGCGGTCCGATAAAATTGGTTTCAAGTACATGACGTACTGTGTCTGGCGAAGTGCTACCCGGTAAACCATCACGGGCATCTGCAATGCCGGCATTGTTAACCAGAATGTCCAGACGACCGTATGCATTTTCGATGTGTTCCGCCGCCGCAGCGATGTTTTCACCGTCGCAAATATCAATTTGAAGGAATGAAACATCAAGTCCTTCGTTCATCAATGTATTAGCCGCCGCCTGCCCGCGGGCTGAATTGCGTGCCCCAAGTAATACCTTGGTACCCGCCAGCGCCAGCTGTTTCGCGATTTCATAGCGGATACCTTTGTTGCCGCCCGTGACCAGCGCAAGTGAAACGGTCATCGCTTACTCCTTTAGATTTATTAGTGAAGAGGGTGTCCTCTATAATATGAATAATCCTTCACTAAAAAGAATTCGCGTATGACGTTGAAAACCCTGTCCAGCTATAACCCGCGTAGATCACCGCGCCAGAGAAGATCAGCTGCTACCGTCGACGTTATTCTCGAAGCCACTATTCAGGTTTTACTGAGTAGTGGAACCTCGCAATTGACCACTACGCGAGTAGCCGAGCGGGCAGGGGTGTCGGTGGGTTCGCTTTACCAATATTTTCCTAACAAGCAGGCGCTGTTCTTTGCATTGATTGATCACTATTTAGACCATCTCGCCGGACGAATTGAAAAAGTATGTGAGACCTTGCAGGGCGCCCCGTATACCCAAATGGTTCAGGGCGTTATCAGTGAATACATCAACATTAAAACAGAACGTTATGACGTTACCTGCGCACTTTATCGCGCAGCTGCTGAAATCGACGTGAGTGATATTGTTGAAAGCATGTGTCGGCGCATTGAGGTAGCCAGTGAAGGGATGCTTGCTTCAGCATCGGATGCGAAATTTCAGAACCTTTCCTCTCTCAACGTGACCTTATTGAACGTGCTTTTTGGAACCGTGCGGACTTTTTTGACCGCAATCGGCCGGAGCTTCTCAACAGTCAGTTGCAGGAACAGCTGATAATAATGTTCTGTACCTATCTGAATAGGGCGAAATTGCCCTAAATCAACGCTGCTGCTTTACATCAAGCCTGTCGGGGATAAAAGAAAAACAGCGTTTATTTAGCCTTTGCTGTTTGAGACGTGGTTTGACAACCTACCAATCGTAGGTTACTACTAGTAGGTAATGCCTTAACGGAGATTGCCGACATGCACGCACTGATCGTTACTGCCCATCCTGACTGCAATTCACATACCCAAACGGTGGCATCACACTTGGCCAAAGGCGTTGTTGCCAGCGGCAATTACACCGTTGAGCATGCTGATTTAGCAGCTGAACAGTTTGATCCTCGTTTCAATCAAGCGGATTTCGACCAATTTAAGGGCAAGTTAGCTTCACCTGCTGACGTCATTGCCGAACAGGTGCGCGTAGATCGCGCGAATGCACTGATACTGGTTTATCCAATCTACTGGTGGTCATTTCCAGCCCTGCTAAAAGGGTGGATTGATAGAGTGTTTACACAAGGCTGGGCGTACGACGATACGGGCCAGAATGTTATCAAGAAGCTTGAACATTTACAGGTGCATCTGATTGCGGTGGGCGC
This sequence comes from Candidatus Pantoea bituminis, assembly GCF_018842675.1. Taxonomy (NCBI): domain Bacteria; kingdom Pseudomonadati; phylum Pseudomonadota; class Gammaproteobacteria; order Enterobacterales; family Erwiniaceae; genus Pantoea; species Candidatus Pantoea bituminis. Next base: position 282,225 of record NZ_JAGTWO010000001.1, on the reverse strand, counting down.
AGCGAGCCAGCGTACCTATGTTCGCCACGGTTATTTCGGCAGTATGCGCACGCAAATTGACCACGGAATTTTTGGCTATTGCGGTGCGCCGGTAGTGACCAGTGAATTACTGTTAGCGTCGGATAAAAACTTTCCTGACTCACATTACGCTCTGGCATATAACCTTGGCGAGCGGCTTTTTGAACAAAAGGAACCCGCATGATCCAGGCTCCTCGTCAGCGCATGACTTATCAGGCAAGGCGACAACAGTTACTTACCGTAGGCTGGAATCTCGTGCGCCATGAAGGCACTGATGCGTTAGCGTTGGGACGTCTGGCCATTGAAGCGGGTGTGAGTAAGCCAGTGGTTTATGACCATTTCAAGTCACGGCAAGGCTTGCTGGTAGCCCTTTATGAAGATTTTGATGTGCGACAGACTGCGATTATCGATGCCGCAATGGCTGCTGCGGACAACAGCCTGGAAGAGAAGGCAGCTGTAGTGGCATCACGCTATGTTGACTGCGTGCTGACGCAAGGGCGTGAAATCCCTGATGTGCTGTCAGCATTGGATAGCACGCCAGAACTTGCTGAAATCAAGCTCAAATATCAGCGCGACTTTATGGAAAAATTTCGCAACTGGTTTGCTGAGTTTGTTAAACCAGCCGGCATCCCACAATCAAGTTTGTGGGGAATGCTGGGTGCGGCGGACGCCATTTCAAATGCGGTTGTCTGTGGCGATATTCTTCAACAGGAAGGTCTTCAGGAGCTCACTTTACTGATCATTAATTTGGTAGAGCGATATCGCTAATGCGTTAAATCACCCAAAGCGCAGCAGCATCCCTGTTCTTATTTAGGGATCGCTCATTGTGGGAACTGAAGCCCCAATGAGGGTTTATCAAACCGGATCGGTTCGCGAATTGCTGCACTTGGGCGCAATGAAAATGACACTAGCGAGCTTAGCAAGCTGCTGTAAAAGGGCGCTGCCAACCCGTCAGTCTGCTCCATGCAGGAGCAGACTGATACTTGCTGGTGGCGACATCGGAAGGCACATTTTATCGCGCTGCCATCCGCTGCATAGCTTCACGCACGGGTACACTTCCACCCGTCAGTTCAATAATGATGCGGCTGACATCAGGCTGTTCTATGATTTCCAGCAGTGTCATCGCGACATCATCACGGGAAATATCGCCATAGGGGATCGCCAGGCCGGCACGAACAAGTCCGCTACCTTTCTCATCAGTCAGCGTTCCGGGCCGTAAAATCACCCAATCCAGTTCACTTTCCGCAAGCGCGACGTCTGCCATCTTTTTGACGCGCATGTAATTTTCAAAGCTAGCCGGAAGGCCTTTTCCTCTGGCGGCTTCCGGGAATGCGGAGACCAGCAAAAAGCGCGTGATCCCGGCCTGGCTTGCAGCGGCAACGGCGGTTTTTAACCCCTCGCCATCGATAGCATTCGTCATTTCCTCTCCGCCTTTTCCCCCTGCACCGGCTGAAAAACCACAATTTCGCTTCCTGCCATCAGCGATGCAAGTGATCCGGTATCCAGTTTCGTCAGGTCGCCTTTTACCGGCTCGGCACCAATCTGGCGCAACGACGGCTCTTGGTCATCTTTGCGATAAAGCGGGCGAGCAGTGTGCCCTTTTTTGGCGAGCAGGGATGACAGGCGATAACCTATGTTCCCAGCACCACCAATGATAAATACGTTAGCCATCAATACCTCTCTTCAATGATTCTTGGGAGCAACGGTGCATTTAGGGAGTTAGGGCACGGTTGCAGGCAACAACATAATCATGGCTGAGCAGGCCGCTGGCCGCCATGAAATGATTGATGAGCGCATCTCGGTTTGCAGGTGCCCGTGTCCTGGCAGCAGCCTGCTTTATTTCGTCTGTTGTCAGTTCGGAACAATGCCTTATCGTCGTCTGCGACCGGGAAAGCAATGCGCAGGCTGATCAAAAAAATGCCTTAATCCCGCCTCGTAACCGCCCACATAATCTGCCTCAGCTTTTGCATAATGTGTTAATTATTCATGCGCTTTAACGTCTTCAATGAATTTAAGAACAGCATTTGTTACTGCCTGCGGCTGCTCTTCTGGCTGAAAGTGCCCGCAATTCTTAATCAAATCGCCTCTGATATTTGTTGCGTAGGGTCTTACCGCAGCTGCGATATCCGGAATCGATCCCTGGTCCGCACTTAATCCGAGTACCGGCATGGTCAGCTTATTTGTGCTCAGCAATAATTTATTCTGAGACGTAGACATTGCGGCCGCCCGATAAAAACTCAATCCTGCTCGCATACCGCCTGGCGCACTGAAAATACGAACATATTCATTTAACGTTTCTTCAGAGTAGCAATGAGGATTGACGGTCTTCTCGTGGAAAAACCATGCGAGATATTCACGCTCCCGTCCCTGTAAAAGAACTTCGGGAAGATCTGGCAGAGCATTAAATGAAAAGTGCCATGTTTTCCATGATTTATCAGAAGAAGTGGGAAGAAACTCCGGCATTGTGACGCCGGGTATGCCTGCATCCATTAAAACCAAAGAACTGACTTCGCTACCGAAAGTTAATGCATAGGGAAAAGCGACCCAGGCACCCACATCGTGAGCGACAAGATGATAGTTATCCAGACCTAGCGAGGCGATAGCATCATGAAGGCGTTCTGCAACGGTCTGTGTATCATAGCCATCTAAAGGTTTGTCGCTGTCTCCTTGTCCGGGTAAATCAATCGCTAACACGCGAAACTGCTCACCGAGCGTGGGCATAACATGCCTCCACGCATACCAAGATTCCGGGAAGCCAGCGAGAAGAACGATAGTTTCAGACGTATTCGCGCCCCCATCAACATAATGGAATCTCAAATCATTGACGCGCACAAATTTGTGCTCGAATCCTTTAGGCGCAGAGGGCATATCAAATTTTTGCATTATTAATTCCGGATGTTTGTAAACGGTTAGTGGGTGAGTCATCGCTTTTTCAAAGCAAACAAATTTGTATGGATCTCTTTCACTGCTGAGTAACCCGCAAAGGAAAGCAGCATAATTCCTTGATTTAAAAGTCAATGTTTATTGAAAATCCGTACCCGACCACGGATTTTTACTGCAAATGATTTTGGCATGAACTATCACAATCTATTTATAGAATGATCACTTCCTAAATAATTAGCTAAAAAGCTGCCTTTAGGCAAGAAGATTTTTCTTCTGAGTGATCAATAGATATTTACTGAGGATAAATTAATCAATTTAACTCAACGCAAGCTTTTCCCTTGCTCTGTTAAGCCTTCATGATCGTTGACCGCAATCGCTGCTATTGATTCAGGAATAACACGAATCACCTTGTATAGCCTGCTGCTTGTTTACAAATGCGCGGCAAAAACGGACCACTGATATTGACCCGATTTCATCGACTAATGGCCTGAGAGCCTGTCACGTATCCTCCCTTTTTCCTTTTAGAGTAAGCCATCTCGCAGGCAGCTGCGGTACCACAACACATACAGGGCTGAGCCTGAATCTGATTAATCACTGGGGTAATAAATGAAATTAACACAAATCCGCAATGCTACGCTTGTGCTGGAATATGCCGGTAAAAAGTTCCTTATCGATCCGATGCTGGCAGAGAAAGAAGCCTGGGATGGCTTTGCCGGGAATGCACGACCCCATCTTCGCAACCCTATGGTTTCCTTGCCGGTTAATGTTGAGAGTTTACTGTCTGTAGATGCTGTTATCCTGACACATACACATACCGACCACTGGGACGAAGCGGCGCAGCAGGCAGTACCTAAAAACATGCTTGTTTATACGCAGAACGAGAGTGACGCAGCGCTGGTTAGCTCGCAGGGTTTTCTTAATGTGCGTGTTCTGAAAGAAGAAAATCATTTTGTCGATGGGCTGACTATTTATAAAACCGATGGTCAGCACGGCAGTAACGAATTGTATGCCGATGCGCTGTGGGGCGATTTGCTAGGCGATGCGTGTGGGTTGGTCTTCACACATCATGATGAGAAAACTCTCTATATTGCAGGTGATACCGTCTGGGTTAAACCTTATGTAAGAAGCTTGCAGCGTTTCCAGCCGGAGGTTGTGGTGCTTAACACTGGCTATGCTGTTAACGATCTTTACGGACCGATTATCATGGGCAAAGAAGACACATTGCGCACGCTTAAGATGTTGCCAACTGCGACCGTCGTGGCCTCGCACATGGAATCAATAAATCACTGTCTTCTCACCCGCGCTGAGTTGCGCGAGTTTTCGCTTGAGCACGGCATTCAGGATAAAATTCTTATTCCGGCAGACGGTGAGACAATGGCTTTCTAATAGCGCTTTCCGCCCGGTTGAGGGGAGCATACACTCACGCAGTGCTATCTGTTCCCCTCTTTAAACTAAACTATCAGCGACTTATCTGCCGGTAAGCCGGTAGTTATTCTTTACGGTAAGGTGACTTTCATGTCTGCTCTGACGGTTGCCGTGATCGCCACGGCTGGATTTAGCCCGTTTCACTTTTCAGTACCTTGTATTCTTTTTGGGCAGTCGATGCCGCAGCCAGACTTATTTCATTTGGAAATCTGTGCCGAAAAACCCGTTGTAGTGCTCTCTGATATTGGGCTGTCCATCAACGTAGAGCACGGACTTGAGCAGCTTGACGTTGCAGACATCATCATTGTGCCTTACTGGCATAATCCTGATGAAAAACCCTCGCAGGCTCTGCTGGATAAGCTGATAAGCGCATGGCAGCGTGGCGCTGAGGTGGTGGGTCTTTGTTTAGGCACTTACGTATTGGCCTATTCAGGCTTACTTAATCAGCACCGTGCTGCAACACACTGGGAATATGAAAAGGACTTCATCAAACGATTTCCTGCCGTTCATCTTGACAGCAACTCGCTGTATACCAGCGACGAACGTCTTATTACCTCTGCAGGCACGGCGGCCGGTATTGACTGCTGTCTGAATATCATTCGTAACCATTACGGTTCTGCAATTGCCAACCGCGTTGCAAGAAGAATGGTTGTGCCACCTTACCGGGAGGGCGGGCAGGCCCAGTTTATTGAACGCCCGGTCCCGGCCTCGACGCGAGACAGCAAAATCAACGAGCTGATTGAATACCTGCGTCGCAATCTGGACAAGCCGCACGATCTCGACTCGCTGGCTGGATTTGCCAATATGAGCCGGAGAACGCTGACGCGTCATTTTTCCAAGGCAACCGGAACGACACTCGGAGAATGGCTGAACGCGGAGCGCCTTCAAAGAAGCCAGGAACTGTTGGAAACAACGGATAGCAGTATTGAAAGCGTGTCTGAAATGGCTGGTTTTCAGTCGCCCATCTCTTTTCGCCAGAGTTTTAAAGCGAGATTCAGTGTCAGCCCAAGCGAATGGCGTCGGGCATTTCGAGGGCCTGAGCCTGTTGATCACAAAAGGATGTGAGAGCAGTTAAGAAAGCGGGGGTGATTAAGTTGATTCGCTGACAAACGGTATTTACCTGCTGGTGGCTTAAAATTACTGTACGCAGTGGAATAGATAAAATAATAGATAAAATAAAGGAATGGAGAGAATGAGTCCTTGTGAAATTGCGTTAATAAATCTGCTTAATCAGATGGCATTGAAAACCTTTCCGGGCCTTACTATGGCTATTGGCAAAGGAGACAAAACAATATGGCAGCATGGAGTGGGTTATGCTGATGCTGAAAATAAAATTAAAAACAATCCAGAAATGATTTTTGGTATTGGCAGCATAACCAAAATTTTTGTTGCAGTGTTAATTCTCCAGTTAAACGAGGAAAATTATCTCACTCTCGATGAACCTATATCAACTTGGCTGGACAAAAATGTCCTTGCAGACGTCGCAAATGCAGAAAGCGTGACTGTAAGGCATTTACTCTCGCATTATTCAGGTATACCCAGCTGGGAAGATCAGCACTCATGGATTCATGATGCTCGCGGTAAGAGGGTCAAACCGGAAAAGATTTGGCTGCCACAGGAAAACCTCGACTATATCCGGGGTAAAAAACCGCTGTGTGCTCCAGGAGAAGCATTTCATTATTCTAATAGTAATTTCACTTTATTAGGTCTGTTGATCGAAAAACTTACTTCTAATAGCCTCGAAGAGGAGTTATATAAAAGAATTATTAATCCGCTTTTGCTGAAAAGCACCTCTCTTGAATCGGTTGCCTCATTAGAAAATCAGTATTCTTCCAAAAGATTCCACAGGCTGGATCTTCATTTTATTAAAAAAGCCGGAGTTTCAGACTATTTTAAGATTGAGCCTAACAATATTCTGGATGTTTCCGCGATCAATCTCTCTGTAGAGTGGGCGGCCGGAGGGATCGTTTCTACTGCACAGGATGTTGTTAATTTTATTTTGGCGCTCAAAAACGGTGAATTGCTCAATCCCAAAAGTATGAAAGAAATGCAACAGTGGATGCCAGCCGATAATGCTGAAATGGGATTAAGTTTATTTAGAATGGATACTGATTACGGCACAGCCATCGGTCACGGTGGAAACGTTCTTGGTGCCAGCGCCTGCGTATGGTGGTATGAAAAAACAAACTGTGCACTTGCCATACTCACCAATGTTGGATCAATGCATGCTAGTCCTGAAGCTCACTGTGCAAGTACAATTTTCAAAAACGCAGAAGTGGGTAAACTGGCACAGGAAATATGTTCTTATTATTAAAAATAACACTCACTTTACGTCTGAACTTTGGCGTGATCTGATCTATTTTGCTTATCAGGACCAGCGCATACTGTGATTGGGCCGAGCAATAAAATAGATATTTTTTACTGTCGATCGCTGCGACAAAAGTTGCCGGAACGATTGCTCAGGTAGGTTTTCTTACTGGCCAGACAGCACAACTTGATTTGATGCCGTTAATTTTCCGCCAGACGACAATCAGGGGTATTGCGGTTGCACCACGTTCATCTTTTGATCGGATGAACCCATTCCTCAATAAACATCAAATCAAACCCGTAATTGAACAGGTTTACCGTTTTAACGAGGCGGTAGAAGCTTTTGAGCACCTTTCTCGTGGAGCATTTGGCAAAATCGTCATCAAGATTGATGGCTGATAACGATTTTTGACTTTAGCAAAATCGGGCAGTTGTCATTGAATGCCCGATTCATTCGAACTCACTAGCCATAAGCGTTTAAATCGCTTTAACAATGCTTTTAATCGTGCTCCTGAACATAATCTAAATGTCCGTTCCTTGCTTATAACACTTTTTTGCCTATCACTACTGCTATGTGCCAAAAGCGGACATTTGTTAGTTAGGGTTTTAAAGAAACGAAGCTCAACATAGCTATGTTAAATTCGACTCATAGAAAAACTTTAACCGAGAGAAAATAATGGAATGGTTTAGCCAGGATGGGTTCGAGGTTCGCCTTGAATGGGGCCAGGCGGCTGTAGATTACTTAGCCGAAAAAGCAGACTGCGCCGTAATAGTCGACGTTATGTCCTTTTCCACCTGTGTGAGCCTGGCTGTTGAAAAAGGTGCCCGCATTTACCCCTATCCGTGGAAAGATGAATCCGCAAACGAATATGGTATGAAAATCGGCGCGAAGGTAGCCAGCCCGAAGAGAAGATTCAGCGGTGAAGGTTACAGCCTGTCGCCCGTTTCTGTTCAAAACATAAGCGATGGCGAAAGGCTTGTCCTGCCATCCCCTAACGGATCGACCCTTTCTTTCCGGGCGCGGGATACCGGGATTGCGGTTTTCAGTGGTTGTCTCAGGAACATGTCTGCAACTGCGAATGCATGTGGCATTTTTAAACGTATACTGATCATTCCCTGTGGAGAGCGATGGCCTGATGGCAGCATCCGTCCCTGTGTCGAAGATTACGTAGCAGCTGGCGGCATTATCGATGTGATGGGGCGCGGAAACTGCTCACCAGAAGCACAGGCGGCGGTTGCAGCCTGGCAGTTTTATCAGCAGCAAAATCTGCTTCCTCTTTATAAATGTTCCTCAGCCTGTGAACTTCAACAGCGCGGATTCAGTAAGGATGTCGAACTCTGCCTTGAAACAGATGCAGCTAAGCTGGCGTGCCAGTTATATGGCAATTTTTATGCATCAGGCGCATGAGTCTTTAATCCAGCTACGCTGAGCCAGAATTCAGGATTGCCTGAATAATGTTTGGAAAGCCAATGCCCGCTTTTCGCTCTTAGCAGACCTTGCCCTGCCGCATGTCCGCTTTGTGCCAAAAGCAGACATGTAAATCAACCGACGGTACAAGGAGTGAAGCGCGTCAAGGTTCGGGTTTCTGAAGGAGCAAAAAGCTCTGTCGCGCCCTAAGCGATGTTGATAGCGTCAACCCGGTCAGGATAGAACGCCAGGTAAGAGGCTATTTGTGCTGCTCCAGGAAACGGGTTTTCATAAGTCCATACGGCGTTCACGCTACGTTCTCCACCCACTGGAATGCTGTAGTAAGCGCAGTCCCCTTTGTAAGGGCAATACGTTGCATGGTCGGTACGCTCGAGCTGCTCCATGCGAACATCGTCGCGCGGGATGTATAGGACTGCCGGGTAGCTTGCTTCCTTCAGGCATAGCGCTCGGGTGGTGTCCGCGATGGCCGTTCCGCCCAGCGTCACTGTAACGCGGCGAAATTCGGGCGTAATCGTGATCGGATGGTCCAGCCCAGGCAGTTTTATAGGTTTGTTCATACGTTACACATCCGTAAAATGACAGAAGAAGCGCAGCGGGTTATACACCTGCCGTGCAACGCTTTAGACGTTAGCTTTAATCTCACTGAACCGACTACCCTCGGCGGAAGCAGACTACCACGCCTGCTCGCTACCGCCTCTAAGTAGACCTCTTCTATTGCGCGAAATCCACGGTTGGATTTCGCGCGACTTTAAAGTTAGATCACGCCTTGTTATCGAGCTCAGGGATACCGCTGCTACGGTCTGCATATGCAGCCTGGAAACTTGGACGCTGCTGCCAGCGCTGCCAGTAGGCGTCCAGGAACTCGAATCGTTCGTCCAGCGGCGTAGCATTCACCGGGAACTTCGAGAACGCGATCGCGGTTGCCAGCGTGATGTCGGCGAAAGTAGGCTCGTCGCCCCCAGCAGCCATTGGCGTCCGTCCGAAAGATGTTTGTTGACCAGTGCAGCATGGGCCAATGCTTCTTTGCGGCAGTGTTCGCCCCAGGCTTCGTTCTTCGTCAGTTCGAGTTTGAAGCCGAGACCGGTATGCAGAACGTGGAAAGCCGTGACGATTCGATACAGGATGTGAACCCAGATGCGGTTATCCCACATGTTGTCCAGGCCCTGTTCCAGCGGCGTCTCCCCCATGATCTTGCGGCCGGGGTAGGACTGGTCCAAATAACGGACGACAGCTGCAGTTTCGGAGATATAGCTACCATCAGCAAGCTCGAGGGTCGGCGTCTCACCCCAGGCATTCATTTTCAAGTGACGCCATCCACGCTGTTCGCCAACCGGCGTCATGTCATAAACTGTCTCATGGAACTGATCAGCGATCCCTTTTTCATGCATGAACAGGCGCAGGCGCTGTGGGTTAGGGAAAGCCGAAGGCGAAGTGAAAACGTTCAGTTTGCTGGTCATAGTGTAGCTCCTAAAAGTATGTAGAGGTGTAAGCCAAAACCGTGCACTGCTTGAGTAGCGCGGCCTTGTCGCGTTGTTGTTGAAGCAGTAGATGTACCTTAATGCGTTGTTCCTGGTTGATAAACCATGTAATAATCAATTCATTTATTACAAATGGTAATCAATATGGCAGCGGGTAATCCACTTCAGCTTGGCAGCATTGAACAGTTCTGTAGAGCAGCGGAGACCGGCAGCTTCACCAGTGCGGCTGAGATTCTCGGTTTGACGCCGGCCGCAGTCAGTCGGTCGATCAGTCGGCTCGAGCAGCGCCTCGGAGTACGTCTTTTTTGCGGACCACCCGCGCCGTCAAGCTTACAGCTGAGGGCGAGCTCTATTGGAAAGAATGTCATCTGGCGCTTGAGCAGATCGCCGAGGCTGAGCGAGCGATCACGGGTTCACAAACCGTCCCTAGCGGACCGCTACGCATTAGCGTCAGTGCTGCTTACGGCACGTTTCGCCTTTTACCCTTAATGCCCAAGTTCACTGAGCTTTATCCGCAGATCGATATCGAGATTAGTATCTCGGACAAAATAATCGACTTTGTTGAAGAGGGTTTTGACCTGGCAATTAGGCTAGGCGTTCTGCAAGATTCGCGTCTTGTCGCCTTCAAGCTTGAGGACGCCTCGCTTGGGGTATTCGGAACGCCGACATACCTTGCAAAAAAGGTGAACCATACCGTATTGATGACCTCAATCAACACGATTGCATCCAGTACATATCACCGAATACAGGGCGCCCACTGCAGTGGCTGTTCACCGATGAGTCAGGTACTTCAATCGAGAAACAGATAACGAGCCGGATGCGTGTACTTAATGATGCGTTAGGGGCTGTCGCTTGGGTTAACGCGGGCGGAGGCCTTTATCAAACCTATCGCTTTGCCGTGGGAGACGCTTTAAGGCGTGGAGTCCTTGTAGAGGTCCTTCAAAAATATGGAGGCCGCTCTCGCCCGTTTTCGATTCTCTACCCCCAGAATCGTCATCTATCAGCGCGAGTACGCGCATTTGTAGAGTTCTTGCGCTCAGCAGTGAAATCCTAACTTACAGGATGCGCTCGATATCGAAGTCGCAGCTTTTTTAGCACGATCAGCCATTCTCTCAGCGTCTGCTGGCGGCCCAGGCTGTATAAAAACGCGAAATCACAATGTTTTCAGGGGCGCTTTACCACTCCCTACCTCGCCGCTTCTGACTCATAGCAGACGATGTCTGGCCCGTAGCCCGTTGTGACCAGACGCCGAGGAATGATCTGTCGATGGCAAAACTGGGCTGCATCCGGCTCTTTTACAAAAAGTGATGCAATTAAGGGACGCAGCCTGGGGTGGGGAGAGTGTTTATTTCAGCGGTGCCGCCAGCGTGACAATCCACAATTCGCTGTCCGACTCAGGTTTCTTCAGCGGCTTTACGCCGATAGTCGTTGCAACCGGCTTATCATCTACCGTAAGCGTCCCCTGTTCGGTCACCCGATAATCCTTACGCTTCTTACCTTCAACCGGATTTTGCATGACCGTTCTCACGCCGAAGTCATTGTCATTGGTGACCGCCAACGTTTTATTGTCGATCAGCGCCAGACCTTCGGCTTTCTCCTGCTGCCAGCCGAGTTGACGTAAATCGACCACCAGCGTTTTAGCGGCGAGCTTAATGCCGCGCTGCGCCAGCGCTTTCTCGTCGTCAAACTCCGGATACTCGCCAGGCTTATCGAACGCTGCAAGCTCGGTAGCCGGGCTAAGATCCACCTTATAGATAAGATTGCGCATCGCATCGTCTTTGTCGCTGCCTTGTTCAATCAGCAGGATATGCTGATTGTCGAGCGCCACGATATCGCCAATTTTTGCGTCGCTGTTTTTAGCGTAAGCGGCGCTGTCGATAGGGTAACCATACATCGCGGTTTTCCCGGTCGCCGGATCGAAGCTCACCAGGCGGGTAAAGCGCGCCTGCTTTTTACTTTTACCGTTGATATCCAGCGTGCTCTGCACCGCGGCGATGATACGCCCGTCCGGCATGCGGGTGAGCCCTTCAAATCCACGATTTGGCTGACGCCATTTGAGAACGTTCGGCAGACCGCCCGCGATCGATTTCTCTCCCTCTGCTGCCTGCGGCCCGTGAATTGTCAGGATCTTGCCGAGCGCATCAACGTTAATCAGGAACGGACCATACTCATCGCACAGCCAATACCCTCCTTTGCCGTCCGGCGTAATACCTTCCGTATCCAGACCGCGGTTATCGCCATGCAGCACTTTCAACGTATCGCTTAGCGCGATTTCATTGGTTGATCCGATGACGCCATCCTGCAGCGGCAATCCGTTAATATTGCCCTTATCGTCATGCAACGGTCGGGCGTCCGTGGCCTCCGCTTTGCCGTTCTGCACCCGAATATTCATCAGCAGCGGGGCGAACTCTGGCGTGACGAAAATTTTTGCCTCTCTCTTACCCACATCAGGCGAGTCAGCATTCGGCCCACGATCGGTGACGGTTGCGAAGGTGAGCGCATCCCCCTGTTTGCCGGTAAACAGCAAACCGGAGCCGATCCCCACCGGCAAACCATTTGGAAACGCGCTGGCAAACGCGCCGTTGTAGCTTACGCGCGTACCTTCGGGAAAACTGACGATATAGCGCTCGACCTGCGGCTGCGCCGCGAGCGTTGATGAAGAGAGCGCACAGCCAATAACCAGAGAAATAGCTTTCATTTTCATATTGTTAATATCCATGTAGGGAAGCTAACAGCATAAAGAACAAAAATGACAGAAAAATGAAATCTCCGGGAAACATTGGCTGCTAACAGGTTGATTTCTTCACCGTTAAGAAGGTGGATGGTGAGAGAATGAACCTGTATGTTTAGATATTATGGTCAAAATTCCAGGACAAAGGGGGTGACATTGATGCGAACACTGGCCCGTAATGCCTAAGGCAGGAAGTTCACTGAGACAGGCGTCGCCTGGCAAGGTAGCTAAAGATGTTCAGCCTGGTGGCGTCTTTTCCCTGAACCGGTAACGTCCGCTTTTTGCTCATAACTGAATTTTAACGTTACATGAACGGACATCAACCTTCTCGCCCGTAAGTCTCTCAACAGCATCAATTGCATCTGGATCACCATGCCAAGCCATGCAACTTAAACAGTCGCCACCACAACCAAAACATCCCTCACCGTTAAAAAAACAACTAACTGCCTGTAGCCATCACGCCGTTTTTCGTATTCCTTATTTTCACAAACGCCTGCTGTAATTCAACCGCATCATCACCGTGGTGAGCCCTGCGATGGTCATCCGGGCAAAGTACGATCAGATTAGACAGCTCATCAGGCCCCTCATCTTTTAAGGCCACAATGTGATGCACTTCCGCAAAGATTGCGCCGTTGCGCGTACGGAATCCTTTTTTCCCACAGAGCTCACACGTGCCGCTGCTTCTGACCATAGCCATCTCACGCAACTTCCTGCTTCGCTTAACCGCTGGTGATTCTTCGGAATCAGATGTGCTGTCTACCGATCCTTTCTGATCGATATACCTGACCGGTTTGCCTCTGGTCAGTGTGATCTCACCCGTTGACGGTTCATATTCCGCACTCCACTGGACGCTGTCCAGAACTCGCAGGTTACTGTTTTTTCTTTATGCAGGATGACCTGAACGGGAAGGTTTCGCTCAATAACGGCCTGGTAAATTCTGTCTGTCTCTTCGCCAACATGACCCTGACCACGGGATATGTACCGGGTGACATAGCTGCCTTCCGGTGCGGCAGGCGACTCCACTTTATGCATCCAGATATTCATGACAACGATATCGCCCTCAATCCATGCCCATCTCATGTTCTGGCGAGGATAGTTTGCGTGGGGCCAGTCTTGTAGTTCCATACCCGCCTCTTTAAGCAGGGCATATATTGTCGTTCCTTTCTTGAGTTCCGGTAAGCTCATGAATCCTCCTGGTGTGATTAAGTACTATCGGCAATGGATGCGCGCCTTTTACAGATAATTCAGGGAGGAGCTCAGAAAACTGGCAGGACAGTGCTGTTTTACCTCATGTTATGACTGGTCTGTTTTACCGGAGCTGATAAGTTAGTTAAAAACGACAGGGGTCGACCGTGAAAAAGAACCGGTACCAAATTAATATTACCCGTAGTGGGGAAACGAAGTCTTACAGCGTGGGATTTCAGACAGAAGAGAAATTCGTCAGATCATGGCAATCCGTTCTGAAACAACATCACGGTCATGATCCACTCGTGCAGTGCTGCTGTCCGGGCACGGGTGACCGCAGGTTTGCAATCCGGCTGCGAAAAGAATCTGGCAGATATCATCTCAGCCGGTTCAGCAACAGTGGCATTGAGCATTTCCCGGAATGTGTCTGGTACTCATCAGCCTCGATTAGTGGACAACAAAGCTATACAGAGGGAGTAGTGGAAGAAGAGATCGATGGCACACTGAGAGTACAGCTTGCCGTTTCCCTTGATGGCGAGAACCCCGTTGATCGGCAACCAAGAGGAGACGGACCTCCTGGTATTCAGGCGGGGGAAAGACACAGTCGGTTATGAAACTGCTGGGGCTGTTGAGCCTTCTTTGGACGGAGGCGGGACTTAACGTCTGGCATCCTGCAATGAAGAATAAACGATTCACCGGCTCGGTTCATGGCTGGCTGGAACAGGCAGCAGGCCGCGTACGTGCCGGTCGCACCCGGTTGAGCGATGTTTTGCTGATCGGTGCTCAAAACGCGACACCGCAGGCTGAGGCCAACAGCGATAAACTGGCTTCAGCGGCATCTGCAAAAAAGAGGCTTGTTGTCATTACCTCACTGGCCGGGTGGAATGAAGAACGCGAAGTTGCAAACACACACGTACCCGTCAGAGATTTTGCTGGTCTACCGAAACTTGAAACTGATGCCGGAACCTGGCAAGAAACCCTCAGACGGCATCCCTCAGAACATGCAGCCTGGAAACGAGGAGAGCGGGTTATCCTTATTGCCCTGACTGACGTACCTGTAGGCAGAGAGGCAAAGGTGCTGAGGATGGCTTTGATGTACGTCAGTTCCCGGTGGATACCACTGGATTCCTCACTGGAAGGAATTATCGAGGAAAAGCTGGCTGCTGAAAAACGAAGCTTTATGAAACCACTTCGATACGATTCCGAAGAAGATGATGTGTTTGCTGATTTTCATTTGCTGGATACTGAAACAAACCACCTTCCGATGGAAGTGTTTGGTATGGGTACGCCTGAGTATGTCATCAGAAAGAACCAGAAGATGGCGATCTATAATTCCCGCTATGGTACAGCAGGCTGGTGGCACTGGGATGCGTATAACTCGCCAGATACGGCAATGATCCCTGTATTTCCACCAGCCAAAATACGTAAACATAAGGATCTTCAGAAGTAGTCAGTCGATACAAGGCCTGAAATGTCCGATAACCAGAAGAGGGCGAAAGCCCTCACATTGCCCGCATTCTCTTATTTAATTACGGTTGTAGCCGACCAGGCGGCTTAAAAGAACTTCTTTCCAGTGAGAGTTGTGCACGGCCTCTACAAGGTCCGGGTGCAGGACAGACATGAACAAAAATCAGCGTTCACAGGAGTCTGTAATGACCAGGCCGACCTTAGCCGTAACGCTGGCAGAGGAAGTCAGAAATACATAATGTGATTTAACAGGTAAAGTTACTTTTTCATCAACCTAAAAGGGGCTGCCTGGAAAACGAAAAATATTCTACGCTAAGCCTGTTTTCTGTACAGACTACTATCCACTGAGCGTAATGCGCGGTATTTAGCCTGTCCCAATTTGAGGTTTGTTCACCAGACGTAATCCCCGCTCAGGTTGATATGTAGTTACAGAACGTCTTAATACCGGGGTAAGTGCCAGTGCACGTGAATTTAATACAATCCGGCAAACCATAATCAGGATACAAGCAGGGCAGCAACAATCCTGAATACAGAAACGGCTTCAGACGCTCCCGACTTTGACCGTCCGCTTTGTGCCATAAGCGGACGTTAGTTAACCGGTTAAGTGAAGTGCGAATAATTTTTGCGTTAACTGTTATAGCCAGTGAATGTTTCAGATGACTTTCTCACTGGCTAGTCAAAATACCGTCTAATTCATCTCTGCAGCGTGCCCGGTTTTATCCGTAAGACCGGACAACACCGCAAGTATCAGTGCAATGACAGACAATATAGCGCCTGCCCAATTTGGCGATTGCAGACCGAATCCCGCAGCAATCACTGCGCCACCCAGCCAGGCTCCTACGGCATTACCGAGGTTGAAAAGACCAATATTAACCGCAGCGGCCAGCGTGGGGGCACCCGCTGCCCGTGCTTTATCCATCACCAGTTTCTGGATAGGTGAAACTGTCGCAAATCCAAACGCAGCCATCAGGAAAATGCAGAGAACTGACATAACCTGGCTGTGCGCCGTAAAGTTGAATACCAGTAACACGACGGCCTGAGCAGCCAGCGTGATGTAGAGCATCGGCATAAGAGCGCGATCGGCATACCGGCCACCAAGCTGGTTTCCCGTAAACAATCCCAGTCCGAACAGCAGCATCAGCCACGCGAGGCTGCTTTCACTAAATCCTGCCAGCTCCGTCATCATTGGCGCGATGTAGGTAATTGATGTAAAAAATGCCCCCGGCCCGAAAACAGTAATACCCATTGCCAGCAGCACGTTGACGTTTCTGAAGGCGTTAAACTCATGCGCAAATCTCTGGTTATGGGGTTTTGGCTGGTGCGGGATGAGCATTCCGATACTGATAACCGTAATGACCCCTATCACGGCTATGGCCATAAAGGCATCACGCCAGGAGAGGTGTTGACCTATCCAGGTGCCTGCGGGTACGCCTATAAGGTTTGCTACGGTCAGCCCCATAAACATGAACGCAATGGCCCTCACGCGCTTAGACGGTGCAACCATATCTGCTGCAATAATCGAACCAAGGCCAAAGAAAGCGCCGTGCGTCATCGAGGTAATAATTCTGCCTAGTATGGCAATGCCAAGTGTCGGGGCAAACGCCGTCACCAGGTTACCTGCCACGAAGAGCAGCATCAGGAAAACCAGCATGGCTTTACGCGGGACTTTTGAACCCAGAATAATCAGGGCCGGTGCGCCGACGAAGACCCCAGCGCATATGAGGTCGCCAGGTAGCCGGCAACGGGGATGGTGACGTTAAAATCAACGGCAATGACGGGGAGCAGCCCGGCAATGATGAATTCAGTTGTTCCGATACCGAATGCACCTATCGCCAGCGCCCATAGAGCTAATGGCATAACAAATATCCTGTAAGTAACATTATGTTTTACGTTTTAACTGCTCCGGCAGACGGGAAGGTTTCAGCCCGTAAGGCAATTAAAGCAGCGGGACGATAAGGATATAAGTTTGCTAAAAGGCGATAAACGGCCCTGGTATCTCCTCAGTGACGACAAAAAGTCTACCTAAGCGAACCGAAATAGCCTTCTCCGGCCTTTTTCAGCAGTGCGTCAACGATTAGGCGAACTCTGGGTATGAGGTGCCTTGTTCGGGGCCAGATGACGTTCAACTCAACCGGGATGGGGGCATGATCTGCCATCACGGAAATCAGGTTGCCTGCGGCGATATGGCTGTTAACCATAGACTCAGGAAACTGCGCTAGCCCCACGCCAGCCAGACAGGCCTGAATCATGGCATCTCCGTCGCTTATCTGATGTGCTGTGGGGGATATATATTTCACTTCACGCTCCCCGGCCTTTCGCAGCCGCCAGGCAAGGGGGCGCCCCGACGGTAGCCCATAATGCAGTAGTGGCTTTTCAAATCCTCCATTTCGGCCGGCAGCCCGTTCTGCTCAAGATAGGCTGGAGAGGCGCACAGGATAAGCCGCTGCCGGCTCAGCCGACGGGCGATCAGCTCATCGGTACTCTGTAGCTCTCCCAGTCGCAGAACCAGGTCAACGCCTTCCTCCACCGGGTCAATAAGACGGTCATTGAAAGTTAGCGCCAGCCGCAGGGCCGGGTAGCGGGTCATTTTCTCGATTAATACCGGCATCATCAGATTCCGTCCGAAAGACGCAGGCATATCAATACGGACCGTCCCAGCGGGATTTTCCTGACGTCTGCTGAGCGTATTCTCGGCAGAGTCGAGAATTTCAAGCGCCGAGAGGCAACTGGTCAGGTAAGCCTCTCCATCACTCGTCAGGCTCAGTTTACGCGTTGATCGGTGAAAAAGACGCGTTCCCAGCCTCTCCTCAAGCCGTGCCACGCTCTTACCGACGGCTGATTTAGTAATCCCGAGTTGCTCCGCAGCCTCGGTAAAACTGCTCGATTTTGCCGTAATGACGAAGTTGGTAATTCCCCGCAGGGAATCGGCAGTAAACACGGTAGACATAAAGTTGACTCTGTGGCGACTCAGGGTGTGTTTATCGATGTGTAATTCTATACCAGGATTATCCCCGACAGTAAATAAAGCACCGGCAACCGCCGGATAATTCATTTTTAACCACAGGGAACAGCTATGTCACAGGAAAAACCACTCAAATTTGTGTCTCTTCTGGGTAGCCTTCGCAAAGCATCTTTTAACGCCATTGTGGCGCGCAATCTTGCCTCACTTGCACCCACACATGTGGAGATTAGCGCACTCGGCTCTGTAGGAGAGATACCGCACTATGATGCAGACCTTCAGGCGCATGGCTTCCCCGATGCGGTGGTGGCAATGGGAAAAGCAATATCGGCAGCGGATGCGCTGATTATCGTCACGCCTGAATATAACTACTCCGTCCCGGGCGCCCTGAAAAATGCGCTGGACTGGCTTTCCCGCCTGCCGGACACCCCAGTTGCCGGCAAGCCTGTTGCCATACTGACGGCGTCACCCGGGGCGATAGGCGGTGCAAGGGCCCAGTATCACCTGCGCCAGATTCTGGTCTTTCTGGACGGAAGGGTTCTTAACAAGCCTGAAGTCATGATCGGTCAGGTCCCTTCAAGACTGGATCCCGAAAATGACAGCATAACGGATGCTGACACCCGCAGCCTGATATCAGCTCAGCTCGCTGCACTTGCAAAAATGACGGCCAACCAGGGCTGATCATCCCATCACTCTTATCCGTAAACCCCTTGGGAGAAAATTATGTCTACCGAAACTATTCGCGGTATGGACCACGTTGGCATCACCGTTTCTGATATTGATGAGGCGACCCGCTTCTTCGAAGAAGCCTTTGGTGCAGAAGTTATCTATGACTCCGTTTCACAATCGGACGACGACGTGAAAGGGGAAGATACGGAAAACATCCTTAATCTGTTCCCGGGAACACGTATCACCACAGTCAGAATGATGACGCTGAAGCACGGGCCGGGGCTTGAGCTTTTTGAAATGAAAGGGCCAGAACAGAATCAGCCTGTGCGGCCAAGCGACTACGGGTTACAGCATTTCGCCGTATACGTTGATAATATTAATGAAGCCATCAGCCTGTTTGAACGTGCCGGCGGGAAAATGTTTACCTCTCCTCAGCCGCTGATGTTTCCGACTGAGGTCGGAGACAATAACTTCTTCTGTTACGGCCGCACGCCGTGGGGCAGCGTCATTGAGCTGATATCCCTGCCAACAAGATTGCCTTATGAAGATCATACTTCTCTGCGCCGCTGGAAGCCTTGAATGTGATTGGGTGCGCCTAGGCTGGCGTACCCGTAAGGACACAATGTCAGCTCTTTGCTCATAGCGGACAGAGAACGACTCCTTACTGTCTGCTTCCTGCCATAAACGGGCATTATTAACAGAGCGGTTGTCTAAGCCTGATAAAAGGTCACGCCAGCGCTGTTAGATCCCTTCAAACTAAAGCCACACAGTGATCAGCGCTTGCGATCTGGTATAGCCGCAAAAATTACAGGTATAATCCCACAAATTATTCAACTGGTTTAGAAACAAAGATGACAAAACTTACCTTACAAGAGCAGATGCTTAAAGCTGGATTAGTAACCAGCAAAAAAATGGATAAAGTCCAAAGAACAGCTAAAAAATCACGCGTTCAGGCCCGTGCGGCAAGAGAAGCGGTTGAAGAAAATAAAAAAGCACAGCTAGAACGTGACAAACAGCTAAGTGAACAACAAAAACAAGCCGCTTTATCTAAAGAGTATAAAGCTCAGGTGAAGCAACTCATTGAAATGAACAGAATCGACATTTCAAAAGGGGATATTGGTTTCAACTTCACAGACGGCAATTTAATTAAAAAAATAGTTGTGGATAAGATGACGCAAGCTCAGCTGATTAGTGGGCGTCTCGCCATTGCTCGTTTGGTTGTTGATAACAGTAGCGAGAGTGAATACGCGATTATCCCCTCGAGCGTAGCCGATAAAATTGCGCAGCGAGATGCAAACAGTATTGTATTAAACAGCGCCCTCAGTCAGGAAGAGCAGGATGAAGAAGATCCCTATGCTGATTTTAAAGTGCCCGATGATCTAATGTGGTAATCATCGGTTACAGAGGCCAGATCTCACGTTCAAATGCCTCTGGTTTAGCCTCCCCGCAGAGGTCTTTAGCATCACATCGGGTAACTTTGCGGAAGCAACGTCATAGATTCATTCGCATTCAGAACGGGCAGGCGTTACGGGCTTTGATCCCCTCTCCGTTGATGGGATGAACAAAATGCAACTCGCTGGCGTGCAGCATCAGCCGCGGCGTCTGTTCAGTACCGGGCAGCAGGCGACCACCATACAGGTCACAACCCAAAATAGGGTGGCCAAACTGCTGGCAGTGAATGCGGAGTTGATGGGTACGCCCGGTCTCCGGGGTTAGCTCCACCCGCGTTAAAGGCAGAGACATCCCATTGTCCAACTCATGATAAAAGCGCTCAACGACCCGATAGCGAGAGCGAGCAGGCTTGCCGTGAATTGCGCAAATCGTCATCAGCGGAAACAGCGCAGGGTCTTTGGCAATCGCAGCGTCTATTACTCCTTCGTCATTGTCTGTATGTCCGCAAAGCAGTGCGCTGTACACCTTGGTCACACTGCGCTGGCTGAACTGCTGGCAGAGAGCGGCATTTATGGCCTTGTTGCGGGCAATCACCATCAACCCGGAAGTACCAAAATCAAGGCGATGTACCAGAGTGCAACCGGGGAATATTTGTACCATCCGATGATGCACAGAATCGAGATTTTGCGGATTTTTCCCCGAGAGGCTGAGCAGCCCGGCGGGCTTATTGATAAGCACCAGATGATCGTCTTGGTAGAGAATCTCAATCTTTTCATGGCACGGCGGGGCAATAAAGGTATCGATAATCTTAGACATCAGGCTATCCGCATGGAAAAGGGGAGCGGATGATAACGAAATTTAAGTCGACTGACGACTCTGGCTGTTAGTCTAATAAAGCGTGTTAAGAACACCCTGTCACAGTAATGACGGCGCCAGATATTTCGCGATTTACTCTGTTGGCGGTGCAAGCACAACGATGTTAATTTCACGCTGAGTTATGCATGGCGAGCAGAAAAAACAAAATCATAATGTTATTATTCAGGCCATAGGATGCAGGCAGCAATTGCCATACGTACTCACTCTGGGAATGACTTATGAACAATGAAGTACCATTAAAATACTATGACATCGTAGATGAGTATTCTACGGAAGCCGCAAAGCCGGTAAGCGATTCAGAACGCGATGCACTGGCGCGCTATTTTCAGCAGCTGATCACCCGCTTAATGAATAACGAAGAGATCAGTGAAGATACCCAGAAAGAGATAGCCGTTGAAGCGGGTATCGACGAGATGCGTATTGATGATATCGCTACGTTCCTGAATCAATGGGGCAATGAGTAGCGCTTATTAGCGTCGTTTGAGAAGGGTACAAAGTGAGTGGGTTGTGTCCGCTTACCCGTTCCGGCGTACGTCTAAATGGTTTCCAGCTGCGCCGAACGCGCAGCCTTAAGGTCCCTTCACTTCTCTCTTGTCGCCTCTTCAGCGTTTCAGTTGGCGTCGCTTATGCCTTCTTCTGACTGTCTACTCGCATAGCAGAAATTTATCGTCCAGACTTAAACTGAAGACATAGTCTGAGCACGCATTGTGTTTTACACTGCGCGCTGAAAAAATTGAGTAGATAAACGAATAAGTAGGCGGTAATGGCGATGAACGGAACGATCACAACCTGGTTTCAAGATAAAGGTTTTGGATTTATCAAAGATGAAAACGGTGATAACCGTTATTTTCATGTGATTAAGGTCGCTAACCCGGAGTTGATTAAGAAAGATGCGTCGGTGACTTTTGAACCCACCACAAATAACAAAGGCTTGTCAGCTTATGCTGTGAAAGTCGCACCGGAAAGCAAATACATCTATATCGCTGGCGAGCGCATCAAGCTCACATCAATCAAATCTTACCTGGTTTACAGCGAAGAAGTCCCTGCTGATACCCGCATTGATAAAGAAAATGCGGTACTGTCTGTGGGTTTACTGATGGGCAGTATCAGGCCGAAAACATCTGCTAAAGCGGGTGAAATGCGCTCACTGAAAAAACTGGCGATCACCACTTTTCAGGGAACGACACTCATTTTCTCGGAAGATGAGATTGACGTGGATACCACAGTGAAAATGCTCAAGGTCTGAAATGCTTTGGGCTAACTTCAGGCCGAAATCCTGCGCCATTAATAAGCAGGATTTCGGCCTTGCTTACTCAGCTTTGCACATGATCTACGGCTCATTGACACCATTACGCCAGCAACCAGACCTTATCCTGTAAAAGCAGGGCTAATGCTTTTATCAGGCTGAGTGATGTTGTTTACTCAACAATGGATTGCGTACTGCTTGCGCATAGTTTGCTTGTAATACGTTTTCCTGCCATCAATGCGGAACACCTGCTGGTGGGTTGCAGAATAATGAAGATTTTATCGATACGGTAAGTGTTAGTTTTGCCATTTTAGTTACATCATTCTATTAATGGTTTTGGTTAGAGCACCGCTTAACGTCAGCAACCGCCCTTGAGTTGGAAATGTCTACACCTCAAACGTTAGCCTGAAATGTCTTCCTGTAAGGGCGCGTCGCACGCATGATGAAATCAGCTCAACAGACTGCGGGATTAATGCTGACGCAGTCATTGCTGAAAATGTGAAGGGTCTGGCAGGAAAGGAGACGAGTAACTTTACATCAGCTCAATGCCAAAGCGACGCAATATGACGGCCCAGACCGCAAACAGCAGAATCGTCATTACGCAGCATATCGTCAGGGTGAGCCAGAAACCAAAACGCTGATACAAAAATGGAAAGGCGATAAACATCGGCAGCGTCGGCACTACGTACCAGAACGTATACCAGGCGTGGTTGGCAATCTTTTCCTGCGTCTGCCCCTCAAGCTTCATCCACACCAGCACCAGGACCGTAACCAGAGGCAGGGCGGCCAGCATCCCTCCAAGCCTGTCGCTGCGTTTTGCCACTTCAGAAATCAGAACCACCATACCGGCGGTAATGGCGTATTTTATTATGATCCAGAGCATTTGTTCTCCTTTCTGCGGTAATCCGGCTTATCGGTTATTTCATATAGGCGCGGATAACCGCCACGATGTCTTCAAGGTCGTTTTCTCGATCTTCCGGCGTGACGGATTCACCCATCAGGTTCCCCCTAATAGGGTCTTCTGACAACTCACTCATTAGCCTGTTGATTGCTTCCCGGACAGCAATTACCTGCTGCATCACCTTCAGGCATCCTGTGCCTGATTCCTCACGTTAAAGCGGGTATGAGACTTTCGTTCAGACAGGGAGGAAGATACGCGACGAAGGTGGCTCAGCCTACAAGTTTGCAGCAGATTCTACAGAAGAAGATGCGCGTCGTTCGCTGTTTGACCGCTCAAACAGTACGGCGCGTTTCTGCAAAACCTGATGGCCTGCAGAAACGGACTGACCAGCGATACCGCAGCCATCCAGCTTAAGCCGCTCAGAAAACTGCGCAGCGAATTTAGCAGGCTGATTTTTCTCCAGCGAAGTGCAGAGATACGCAAACGCCTGGCTTATCCAGCGATTCATTGATGACGAAGCCTGGTTTTTCTGGCTTGAAAATGCAAATGCCTGTCTTCCCGATGCCATTGAGTTTGATTTTGACGGCGTGCTTTTCATTCACATAGACATGCGGGTGACATTTGAAGTATTCGTCACCCGCTTCGGCCTTGAGCAGGAGGCACTGAATGCCCTCGGGCAACTGATGCACTATCTCGGTGTGGACGGCATTCAGCCGAGGCAGAAGAAGCCGAAAACCGGCGCAGGATAGTCGAACGGCGTTTTCTGCATGCGCTGAATTTCAGTATGGTGTTGCCTGGCCCGCAGGCTTAGCAACTGACAACCTGTATTGGCTGGCAGATGCGTAAAACGTGGGGCGCTGTGCTGGCATACCTGCTGTTCATGCTGCACACTGCATCGACTCCCCCGCACTAAAAAAATGATGCACACAGGGCCATCGCGGCGGCGGCAATTATCGCCGTCTTTGCCGTCAACGTATCGTTCCCGCCAATTGTTATTTTTGCAGTCGTAACCGGATTCATTGGTAGGCGCATAGCACCGGAAAACTCTACGGCGAAAACGGGCTCATGGCGCAGGACGAGCGTTATTTCTTAACCTGGCGATATGTTATATCTGGCACATCATCTGGCCCGCAGGCGCAGAAGGCGGCATTGATGTCTGGGCAGCTGTTATTGCTGTTGCTTCCGCCGTGGCGCTTTTCCGCTATAAGTGGAAAGTCACTCATGTCATTGCTGCTGCAGCAATGATGGGGCTTGCGGTGCATCTGTTCGGCTTTTCACCGGTGTGATATTCGTATGGCCATTGCTGAATTGCGCCTGTCAACAACATGAAATCGGCGTAATAAATTACAGTCTGTAAAAGAGGAAACCCTGAATCGCCCATAAAGGTATTTTGCTCTCCTGTTTAACCTGCCCCTTATCAGCCTTTCCTGGCTTTTCTTCCACGCCAGTATTCCTCAAGATAAGGCAGCACTTCCAGGAGAAAAATCCCCGTAAGGACGGCGACAATATAACCGGTCGGCAAAGGGTCTGCTCTCTGTTTCAGTTCAAACCGGGCAGGTTCTTCCCCGAAACCAAATAACGCCAGAAACTGCGGCCAGTGACGTGAGATGACCAGCAGTAGGGCCATAAGGGGGACCATTTCAAGGAAACTGTGAACGTGTTGCTCAACCGGGGAAACTCGCCTTGCGGTCACTGCATAGCTGACATCCCATAAGGCGGTGGCCTCATGACAAAAGAACAACACAATCATGAACGCAATAACCAACGCGTTAACGTCCAGAAAGAGGGCTGAAAGTAAAGGCAAGCCCATCTCTAAAAACATCAAGATATGAATGTAAGTTTCTTTGAGTCCAGTAGTCGTTTCTATATCCGTTGCCCTGTGGCAAAGCCAGTCGGCAAATCCGGCAATAAGCCATACAGGCAAAACGAAATAAAGCAGCAGCAGCATCTGTGGATCGGAATGATACATCACATTTTCCCTGCATATCGAAGGTAAAGCATAACCATTGCTGGCTATACCCAACAATTCTGGAACACGTTATTTACCGTTTCTTCATAAATAAACAGAAAGCGCTGTACTTTGGCCTGGCTTTTGACAAGATGCAACCGCGTCATTCTCAGTTTTGCTTCTGCGAGGCTATCAGACATTTCATCCTCTTTATATCGAAGCCTGTCTGAATGTTGATTTTTAATTCTCACTCATACACTTGCATGCGCAACTGAAATAAATAGCTTTGTTTAACTAAAGCTTAATGTAATTAACTGACTCACCCACCTAAAAAGAAAATCACACAGCATGTACGCAAACTGGCAAGGGAGGATGAACTACGGTTTCAGGCCTCAGGCAAGAGACAAGAATCTCAACGCAGTTTTCTTCCGGTTACCGCGTTTTCCTACGCCGTTCAGAAAGGGACAGAAGCTAATGCTTTCGCTTTCCCTCTCCGGGACGTAGTCACACGGTTTCCTTTCTTTGCTTTCTGCTGCTGGTATTCCTGCTGTGCTGCAGCTGTGTCCCCCGGGTGTCTGTCAGCAAAGGTCAAATGCTTTAACACGCTGATGGCCCCCTACGGCGCCCCGGCTTTACCAGGTGCTCAGCCCGACTGCGCCGGCTGGCCTCAAATGATGTTGGAAAAAGGTAAAATGGTCAGCGTTCTGACACCAAATTAAGTGTAGTTCTCAGTTTCGGATGAGGCGAGGGCACAGTTTTCATGAGTAAAAAACCCGCCGGAGGCGGGCTTTTTACTGGTTTATGAAAAATGCAGCTCAGGAAGCAGACCCCGCCGGGCGCCCCTTCCGGCTGATCAGACCGCCTTTTCGTCCGGCCTCACTGGCACGCTCAGGGCTGTTTTTAAAGTTTCCCCCACTGGCCTGCCCGCCTTTTCTGCCCGCCTCAGCGGCCCGTTCCGGGTTCTCCGCAAAGTTTCCTGCCCCACCACGGTTTTCTGCCATAGCCCCTCCCGGGAAAATGTGAGTCATCACATCATTGAGCGTAGCGTTTTTATCTGAGAAGTTAGATTTAAACAGATAAATATTATAATCGAAGCCACTGGCAGCAAAAGATACCGCACCCACACAACCGGTGATCTAACAGCGGAGCACTGCCATGAAAGGCAATTCGCCAAAAAAATCCCGCCGTAATGGCGGGAACATGAGGAGTTTAGGTTAGTTATTATTAAGTAATCCGGTATTTTGCCAGATTTAAAGCCTAAAAAATAAATGGGCTCTCATGCAAGTTAGCCGGCTGCTGTTTTGGCCTCAGGGATGCCTGTGACAACCCCAGTCAGGCGTTTTATTTAACCGAGAAATGCATCGGCTTACCGTTTGCGTTTGCTGAAAGCACACGCATCCGCTTCTGGCACAATACTCACGGGAACTGGATGCCCCTTGTCTGTTATGAGCGAAAAGCGGACATCAGACCCCAAAATTGTCTTTGCCAGAAACAGGAATATTGCGTTTTTTCTCTTTCAGCCCGAGCCGGATACGAATTGCCCAGACAGGAAATATCTGTAGCGGGCGTTTTTGGCCGATAATAAGGGAGCAATGTAGTCATAAGCAATCTCCAGTTATTAAGGAGATGTGATGATGTCCGGCTTATAAGAGCGAATAGCGGAGATGTCGCTATTTTAAACAGCAATAGCTTTTCGGTAATAATAAAGCCATTGCTGATACATTTGGATTTCATTCCAAATGATCGCAGGTCAAAGTGACAAAAATGAAAAGTATTATCATCCCGTCATTTAACTTTTATGGACATGCCCGTTACCGTTTAAAGCGATTAATTGCCGTATCAGTTACCGGTGTGAAAAATGAAATCAATGTACCTTCAGGATCGCGGATCTGCATTGCCCTGTTTCCCCAAGGCATTTTTTTCGGTTTATGGAAAAACTCAATGCCAAATTCTTTTAATCTGAAAAATTCCTTATCAATATCATCCACCATAAATTCGAGAATAGCTGACTGATTGGAAGCCGGCTGTGCACAATTTTCTTTGAAGAAAACGACCGTTTCTACGATCCCTATGGCTAGTACTGGTACTGGTACTGGTACTGGTCCTGGGGTGATGATTTCAGCAGAGACATGGGCAAGCCATTCAGCCTGATAACCTGTAACCAGCTCATAAAATTCAACAGCTTTTTTGATGTCTTGTACAATAAGGCGCATTGATACTAACTTCATGGTACTTTCCTCTTTGCTGCGAGAAGCGCAGCTTGCTGGAGTATCATCGTTCAAGCCTGCTGACAGCGTGGTGGCAACAGGTACAAAAAAATGCCACGTGCAGATCGACTTTTCCAAATCATCCAGATACTCAGACGGTCAAATTTTCCGGTAACCGCAGCAAGGCTTGCGGAGGAACTTGAGGTATCTAAGCGAACAATTTATCGGGATATTGCTGACCTGGCAGGACAACGTGTTCCTGTTGAGGGGAGGCCTGTACTGGTTACAAACTCAGCGCATATTACGATATGCCACCCTTGATATTCAGCGACGAGGAACTTGAGGCGGTATTTCTTGGCGTTGAACTGGTGCAACACCTGCCGGATGCCACACTCGCGAACAACGCAAAAGATGTTTTGTCGAAAATATCATCCGTGTTACCTGAAAAATGCTGGGATTTTTAAATCAATCGGCGGACGCTATTAAACCTGAAGAATCAGGCAGCTATAAAACCGATATGCGGTTATTCAGAGCCGCAATACGCTGCGGTAAAAAACTGCTAATTGAGTACCGTTCCGCCGATGGCGAATTCTCCGGCAGAATCGTTTGGCCCATTGTCCTTGAATATGACCTGACTCATTGTCTTCTCATTGCCTGGTGCGAAAAAAAGGGGTTTCCGACATTTTCGTGCCGACAGACTGGTAAAGATTGTTTTACTGGATGAGCCGATAGGTTCAGGTAGAAAATTGCTCAGAGCACAATGGGAAGAATGGCGTGAAGCAGCGCATTTGCAGCACAGAAATAAAGTTAACCATGTTGTTAAAACTTCAATTGAAAGAGAGTAATGGCTGCAACACTCAAACGATATGTTGAAGCGCTCGGCGGCCAGTTAACGAGAGCGAAGAGCAGACGTTAACCTCACATGGATATAATCAGTTTGTCGGAAGCTCCCTCAAAATAGACGGTTCGAATACGCGTTCAGTGGCCACAAAAAGATTCGGCTGCTGAGGGCAAGACCGGCAATGACGCATGAGGTTTTCACGCCAGCTGGACTGGGTAGTAAGGCGGCTCTGATCTGTTCAGAACAGTAACAGATCCCTACAGCGATAAAGTCAGGCATTACCTGCCAAACTGATAACGAATAGCGTTGAAAATATAGACTGTAATATATATGCTATATAGATTGTAATTTATAAAGGTGAGCCTGTGTGGATTATTGAAACCACGGATTTGTTCGCTGAATGGCTGAAAGAGCAGGACAAAGCAATGCGGCTGGATGTGATTGCCGCACTGAATCTTTTGAAGCAGGAAGGCTCTCATCTCGGACGGCCGCATGTCGATACGCTGTACGGCTCAAAGACCCCAAACATGAAAGAACTCAGAGTTCAAAGCAATGGCCGACCTGTAAGAGGATTCTTTGTTTTCGACCCGCTGCGCAAAGCCATCATCCTATGCGCGGGTAACAAAGAAGGCGCTGACGAAAAGCGTTTCTACAAAACTATGATTAAAACGGCTGAAAGCGAGTATCACCGACACCTGGACCAACTCAAACGGAGTGGAAAATGAAAACGCTGGATGATCTGATGGCTGATTTGACGCCCGAAGAACTGACTCAGGTAAATGATAAAGTCGCAGAAATGCGGCTTGATTCTCAGCTGTATAAACTTCGCGAGGCGCTGGCTAAAACGCAGAAGCAGCAGGCAGAAGCTATGGGGATAGCACAACCTTCCGTTGCGGCTATTGAAGGACGCGGCGAGGATCTGAAAATCGCGACGCTCAAACGATACGTTGAAGCGCTCGGCGGCCAGCTAACTATCGGTGTCAATATGCCCGGTGGCGAGCACGTCGATTTCACACTCTAACTGCACCGGTAAGTAGGGTCGCCCGGCGATACGGCTTTTCCCCGGAAAAGCTGCGGCTGACGTACCGGTTATTTCGCCAGCACTTCCTCTCTCCAAAGCGCTGTCTCACGGTCTGCTTTCTTCACTTACTACTGCTGTGCGGCAGCTGCTCCTCCGGTTACCTTCCTGTGGTGGTCAAAAGCATCAACATCCGAATGGCCCCCTCTGACTCCCCGATAGGGTCGGGTCATCAACCTTACTGCACTAACTGCCAGAGTTATTAAGCTCCGTCAAACGTCAGATGAGGCGCCGGGGATTCCGGCTGGGTCTGATGGCAAAAGCGGCCAAGTTAAACTCTGCAGCTTGCTTACAGTCCGCTATGAGCGAACATCAGAAGTTCGCAGTTTTTATCTCCGCACAGTTATCCTGCCTCAAAATCCCTCTCAATTTCAGAAACAGAATTCCGGCATGATATTGATTCACCCATGCGGATGTTACGCCCAGCTTAGCTACAGTAAGTCCTACTGGCTTCGCTTATATTTATTGATGTTTATTTATATATATCAATAAGTTAACTTGTTTAAGAAATTAGTGTTAACCCTGTAGATATAGAAGTATCATTTTAAGATTAATCTACTTGCGTCTTCAGTTCTAACTCGAATAT
Organism: Candidatus Pantoea bituminis; assembly: GCF_018842675.1. Lineage (NCBI taxonomy): Bacteria > Pseudomonadati > Pseudomonadota > Gammaproteobacteria > Enterobacterales > Erwiniaceae > Pantoea > Candidatus Pantoea bituminis. Next base: position 252,599 of record NZ_JAGTWO010000001.1, on the reverse strand, counting down.
TGCAAAGGTCATTGCTCATGGAATTATGGATATTCATAGCGGCAATTTATCTGATTTATTTATTGTTTTTCAAAAAGAAAAAAACAAATCAGGTAATTCATATTCTTACAAAGCGGAAAAAACGCCCTCAAGAGTGTGGAAAAATGATAACAAGAACAACGGGAATAATGTGGTAAACGACGACAGTGAAGATGATGCACTTGCGACTTTTACGCTGACTACTGGACGGTCTGTCGAGTACCGGATATCAGCCACCCCACGACAGGCTGCATCAAAAAACACCGGTGCTCTGGCTCAGTGGATACAACCGGGTAATGAGATCTCTGCAGGAGGGGTCGTCATAGCTGGCGGTTTCCTGTATTTCGGACAGCGTATGAAGCCGCCGGGGCAAAGCCTCAGCGGAAATTATAACGATGGCAGTGAAGCCTCACTGATAGACGCCACTCTTAAGACTCAGCGAGTTTCCTATCATTACGAAGACAGTTCACTGAGTTACTGGCCTGAATATAGTTCCCTTTCCCCTGAGTCTCGCGGCGCATATCTCAGCTGGCTGGCAAGTGACCGATGTGATGCGTCATGTCCTGTCGGTTATGTTTTTATATACCTCTATGGCCTGGAGAGGAGGGCCCTTGTGGACAGCAGAGATGAAAATATCTCTGACGCTGAGTTCCGCTCGCTGTTTTCAGAGGTTGAACGGTTAAGATCGGTATTTTTTGATAACCGCTCATTCCGCCACTACTCATATCAGCTGCTGGAGGCCATGACCATCTTGCGACCGGAGATTAAACTCTCCGCCGCTTCTGGCACCCAGGCTGGATTGAGCAATGGCATGATGTTTAAGCTCTCACTTGCAAAGGCGGTGGATGCAGGAATACCCGTGTCTGCCGATCAGGCGCTGACGTGGGTGACACATCATGCGGAATACGCGATGCGTACCCCGGCCCGTCGTTGTGCGAGGGAGTTTGCGATGCTTTTCAAGCGGCGATACACCCTCAAATACGGGGATGGGATGGTGGTTAAGCCGAACAAAACACGGCTGCGGCTTGATTACGCGCCCGCAAGTCCGAGCCTGCGTGGTGTTCGGCTCCCGGTTACCGATCTTCCTGATCCCAGCTCCCTGAAAGGTCCCGTCCAGAAAATTGTGACACTGGCAGAAGTGTGTACAGAGGAGTTGGATGCTTACAGCCGTTACCTGGGCAGGAAAGATACGTCTGAAAACGATACTGCCGCGATTATGTTACTTCCAGTAGACATCATTAAGGAAAGCGCAGGCGACGTATTCAATGCATTCAGGACCTGGGCTGATGACGTTATTGCGGGTAAAGAAGGCTTGACCTCGGTTGCTGATTTCTGGGAGCACATGGGTGCGAGTATCCCGACGAAATTAAATAAAAAAGAGGCCGACCTGATGCAGGCATTCGCCGCGAAAATGGGATACCGCATGGTGCCTGATCCGTTTTATCACCACGTGAAGGCTCAAGTCGGCGGTGTGCTGGTGTTATTTGCTGCAGGAGACGAACACCGCTTCTCACCGACCTCGGCATTCACCTTAGCCGTCATGATGCTACGGCTGGGTGCGATCGTGGCCATGATCGATAACAGCATTGAGCAGTCAGAACGGGCTGTGCTGGAAAACGCTATCGATCACAATGCACTTTTTAACGAAGATGAAAAGCGCTCCCTGCATGCATATCTGACCTGGCAGCTTCACACGCCGACCAACATGACGGGAATGAAAAACAGGCTGGCGTTACTGAATTCTGCTGAAAAGGCAGCCGTCGGCCAGTTTATCGTGAGCGTAGCCTGCTCGGATGGCCGCATCGAGGCTGCCGAAATCAGACAGCTGGAAAAAATTTATTCAGGTCTGGGGCTCGACCCCTCCACGCTCTCCGGCATTATCCATCAGCATTCTGCGACGGGCCAACCCCAGACACAGGCCTTCGTACATAAAACTCCGGCTCTGCAGGAGTTTACACTTGATGCCAATGTGCTGGCCCGGCATGAATCGGCTACGGATGACGTGCGCAAATTGCTCAGCACGATTTTTACAGAAGACGAAACTGAGCTGCACGAGGGCGCAACCGATCAACAGCCACAGACGGACAGCCTGGACCACGCACACAGTCAGCTTTACAAAAAGCTCAGAAAAAAGAACAGTGGCCCCGCAAGGAAGCCACCGAACTGTGTGGACAGTTTGGGCTGATGCTGGGCGGAGCGCTTGAAGTTATTAATGACTGGTCGTTTACAATGGTCGATGCGCCAGTGCTGGACGATGCAGAAGATGATATATGGGTAGACCAGGAAATCGCCGAAGAATTAGAGGAAGTCTAAATGTCAGGAGCACGTATAAGAGCCAAAGAGCGTGATGCCATTATTCAGTCACTGAAGTCAGGTGTGACGCCAAGAATCGGCATCCAGCATATCCAGGTTGGACGCATGAATGAAATAACGGCGCTCCATCAGGATATTGAGAGGGTAGCCGACGGTGGCGCGAGTTTCAGATTAATCATCGGCGAACATGGTTCGGGAAAGACCTTTTTCTGAGTGTTGTGCGCTCCATAGCACTGGAGAAAAAACTGGTCACAGTCAGCGCCGACCTCTCCCTGACAGACGTATCCATTCATCGGGAGGACAGGCGCGTAATCTTTACTCTGAGCTGATGAAAAATATGTCCACCCGGAATAAGCCGGATGGTAATGCGCTTCTGAGCGTCGTGGAGCGCTTCGTAACGGAGGCGAGAAAAGAGGCAGATGCTGACGGCTCTGCCGTTTCTGCGGTGATCCACAAACGCCTAGAAGCTTTGACCGAGATGGTTGGTGGATATGATTTTGCAAAAGTTATTGAAGCTTTCTGGCGCGGGCATGAACAGGATAATGAGGTGCTGAAATCCAATGCCATTCGCTGGCTGCGGGGTGAATACACGACGAAAACAGATGCCCGAAACGATCTGGACGTCCGCACGATTATTTCAGACGCCTCATTCTATGATGCGCTTAAGTTGATGAGCCTCTTTGTCCGTCAGGCGGGCTATGCCGGACTTCTGGTCAGTCTGGATGAGATGGTGAACCTCTACAAGCTGAACAACACGCAGGCGAGAACGGCAAATTATGAGCAAATACTGCGTATCCTGAATGACTGTCTGCAGGGCTCTGCTGAAAATCTTGGGTTTATCCTAGGCGGTACGCCCGAATTCCTCTTTGACCCGCGCAAAGGCCTTTACAGTTATGAGGCGCTGCAATCCCGTCTGGCCGAAAACCGCTTTGCTCAGCGTTCGGGCGTCATCGATTACTCCTCGCCGGCATTGCATCTCGCAAGTCTGACGCCAGAAGAACTTTTTATACTGCTGAAAAACCTTCGTCACGTATACGCTGGTGGGGATACGGATAAATATCTTGTTTCGGACGATGCTCTCACCGGCTTTCTTCATCACTGCAGTAACACTATCGGGGATGCCTACTTCCGGACCCCGCGCAATACTATTAAAGGGTTTCTCGATATGCTGGCCGTACTGGAGCCAAACAGTTCGATGAACTGGCAGTCGTTACTCTCAGGCGTTGCTATCGAGGATGACAGACCAAGCGACATGGATGACGCCGATACTGAAAACGAAGAAGATAATGATGGTCTGGCAAGCTTCAAATTATGAGTAGTGCGTATGACAGTCTCGATCCCCGTGTTCAGAAATGGGTATACAGGCAGGGCTGGCCGGCTTTAAGACCCCTGCAGGAAAAAGCTATTCCTGCCGTCTTAGCCGGAGACCGAGACGTGCTGATCAGTGCTGGTACAGCAGCGGGTAAAACAGAGGCGTTTTTCCTGCCAGCCTGCTCAGCAACGGCCAATATTATCGGTGGGTTTGGCATCGTCTATATCAGCCCACTTAAAGCGCTGATCAACGACCAGTATCGCCGTCTGGAAAGTCTGGGCGAGGCACTGGATATGCACGTAACTCCCTGGCACGGTGATGTTCCACAGCGTAAAAAACAGAAAGCCCGGGCCAATCCTTCCGGCATTCTTCTTATTACGCCTGAGTCACTTGAGTCTTTACTCATTAACTCATCGGGCTGGCTTAAACAGGCATTTTCATCCGTTGCTTACGTGGTCATTGACGAATTTCACGCGTTTATTGGCACAGAGCGCGGCATGCAGCTTCTGTCTCTGCTGAACAGAATTGAACATGTGCTCGGACGCCACGATAATCCGGTTCCCCGGGTAGCCTTAAGCGCCACACTTGGAGAGCTGGAGAAAGTGCCTGAACAGCTGCGCCCGGACAGGCAGCTGGAATGTATCACGATCACAGACAATAACAGTTCGGGCATGCTTCAAGTGCAGGTCAAAGGATATCTGGAACCGATTAACATTAAGAGTGACGAGCTAAAGGCGCCTGCTGAAGAGCGCGTATGCGCGGACATATTCAGGCTTTGCCGTGGTGATTCTCATCTGGTCTTTGCAAACAGCCGAAAGCGCACTGAAAGTATCGCTGCAACGCTAAGCGACATGTGTGAGGAAAGGGTCGTTCCTAATGAATTCTTTCCCCATCACGGCTCTCTTGCCAGAGAACTTCGCGAGACGCTGGAAAAACGATTACAGCGGGGAGATTTGCCCACTACAGCGATCTGTACCATGACGCTGGAGTTAGGTATCGATATCGGCAAGGTGCAGTCGGTTATACAGGTTACTCCACCTCACTCTGTCTCAAGCCTGCGTCAGCGCATGGGGCGTTCAGGGCGGCGTGGGACCCCGTCGGTACTGCGAATGCTTATCACAGAACGCGAACTCACCGCGACAAGTGGTATTGTAGATCATCTGAGGCTGCAGCTGGTTCAGTCGATGGCAATGATCAGACTCACTATCTCGCAACAATGGTTCGAACCGGCGGATACCGCTCAGAAGCATTACTCCACGCTCCTGCACCAGATCCTCGCTATCACTGCGCAGTGGGGTGGCGTTCGAGCGGATCAGCTCTGGTTACAACTCTGTCAGAAAGGCCCGTTCCGTAATATCGACTTATCCAGTTTCAAAATACTTCTTAAACATATGGGAGCATGTGGGCTGCTCACGCAGCTGGCGAGCGGTGAGGTCGTTATCGGAGCAGATGGCGAGAAACTCACAAACCATTACACGTTTTATGCCGTATTCAATACACCCGAAGAGTTTCGCATTGTCACAGGCAGCCGGACTCTGGGCACAATACCCGTGGACTCACCGCTTATGCCAGGGCAGCACATCATATTTGGTGGGCTTCGCTGGAAGGTCACTGAAATTGACGTGGAGAAAATAGTTATCTATGTCGAATCAACAAAAGGTGGGCTGCCACCGATGTTCAGCGGTGGGGGTATGTCTGTACATGACGTTGTTCGTCAGGAAATGCGTGCGATCTACAGAGAAGGGGATTACCGCATAGCGATTGGTGACCAGAGGGTAGACTATGCCGATGCCGCCGCAAGATCGCTCTTTGCTGAAGGTGTCGACTACTTCTGGCGTTATCAACTTCACTATGCTCACTTTATCTCTCAGGGACCGCGCTGTTACGTGCTCCCCTGGATGGGGGACAAAGTCGTCAATACAATTACTGCATTGCTGGTGCGCTCTGGCTTTAAAGTCAGCTCATTTGCAGGTGTTATTGAGACTGAAGACACAAGTGTAGCTTCTGTCAGACACGCGCTTAAACAACTTCTTCACTCGGGACTGCCCACCGAGGCTGAACTCGCCGCAGACGTTCCGGAGAAGTATCTGGATAAATATGATGAGTTTCTTCCAGAGTCGCTGCTTGCAAGCGGATTCGGAGCAAAGGCGTATGATATTGAAGGCACTCGCCACTGGCTCCAGGAAAATCTTCATTAATCAGTTTTTAGTGACCTCTTCCCTTTTGATCCATACAGGCTGTTTTACCTACTTCCGCTTCTGGCACTGAGCAGACCTGCTTAATGGGTGAGGTCCGCTGTGAGCGATCTGCGGAAATTGGCATTTTTCCTCAAACTCAAAAGATCACTACTGAAGTTGTAGTGATTCAACTAACTGTTTCTTTCATAGGTGCTATGAGAAATCCCAGTTAATAACGATAGCGTTACAATGTTTGCAGATGAACTTATAAACACCCTGATCACCTCCGGGTACATACCCACTCATAAAGCTCTCCCAGTCTTTCCGGCTCTGGTCATATCTCGCCATCCAAATGTGGATTGTACTCTCATCTGCATCAATTATATCTTGAGCAGAAGCATCCCTATGAAATTCACATGCATCATTACAATGCGTTCCCCACTCCAGGTCTTGCCAAGTAAAGAACCCTGGTGTGCGGTAACAAATCTCATTAGATACATTATCATTAATACATTCAGGATCTATTTCATTAAAAAAACCGACTAAGCCAGATTCAACAGCCTTACCATTTTGAATACATTGAGCACATAGTATGGCATCATTAGCACCCGAGGAATATTGGGGTCAATATATTTTAACTCCTTAACTTCCCTACAACCGTCACAAGTAAAAAATTCCTCAGTAAATACTATCGTTAAGTAATTTTCGTTCATATATTTAAATGTAGGCGTACACAATTCTTATATTACCAATAATGATTATTAATCATTGCCAAAAAAATAACATAAATTAAAGATTATGATCTACAAAAACCAAAATATCTTCAAATTTCGCCTCTGACATGCTCCCTGTTGCTCCACACAAACTGTTGTTAGCTACTTCCGCAATTGGCACACAGCTGCCGGTCACGTAATGCCATGTCTACCCCTCAACATCAGTGGCGATTTTTTGTTGGCGATGGTCAAGTAAAATGCAAACGGGTAGTCAAGTGAATGCAAATACCCATCTGTGAGAAGAATTAGACCTTTTTTGCGATTTTTCTCCCGATCCCGGAAATCATAATGGTGTGCGATATTTTTTACCATTTCAATCTCTTCAGAAGAATTTAGGAATTTGCAGCAGGATCACAACATAATGCATCTAAGGGACTATTGCATGTATCTGGATTTTTGAGCGTAAGAAGCCCTTGGCTCAAAACACGCTTACATGCATCGCAGGTGTCATCCAGCGCTTTGTAGTGGCGAATCCGACGCCTTTCATCGTGAAATGTAATCACACCACTAGCAAGGGCTCATATAACTGTTTCAGAGGGCAGTCCCTGAATGAGCCGCTGCAGACCATCACGAAAAAGCACGGTTATGCCCTGGTTACTCCGCATTTAACGAAGTTCAGAACCGGAGCGACGGGGCAGGAAGTGACTGAACCTATGCCGACGGTTACTGCGGGATCATCAGAACGTCCGGGTGGGAATGGTCATGCGCTGGGTATCGTTGAAGCGCAGCTGGCACCGTACATTGCCCGTCAGTTTGGACAGAGCATTGGTCATAGCATTGATGGACCTGCAGGCACGATCACCGCTTGTGGAAGTAGTTAGAGTGCCCTTGTCAGCCCAACGCTGATTCAGGTCGGATATGGTGAACGTCCCGGGCAGGCCCCACGAGTACCGGGTATTTTCAAGCCTCTTGGCACAGTTGTAGCAGGCGGTGGAAAGCATGCCCTCGTGTCGACGTTCCTGGCTAAACATTTTGGCGGGAACTACTCTTGCCCCAGCGTATCCATGGATGAGCCGATGCACACCGTTACGGTTGCCGATCATCACGCTCTCGTTCCTGCCAACCTGATGGTGAATACCAGCGGCCACTCTGGTGGGGCAGCTGATGCTCCGGCACCTACCTTAACCACGGGCAACCAGCAGGCGCTGGTCACGAGCAGCGTTATCAATTTTCGCGGGACCAATATCGAGCAGCCAACCGACTCGCCACTCCACACCATTACCGCGAGCGGTACGCACCTTGGTGAGCTGAGAACACACCTTGCTGTTGATGACTAAGACCATGAACGGGCCGATCTGGTCAGTGAGTTTCTTCAAAGTCATGGTATGAGTGCATTTGTTGATATGGCGGCTGAAAGCTATCGGATTGTTGATATCGGTATGCGTATGCTTCAGCCACCAGAGCTGTATGCCGCACAGGGATTCCATGAATGGTATGTTATCGACCGCGATTATCTTGGCAATGTCTATGCCAAGGACAAGCAGGTTGCCCGTTGTGGTAATGCCGTTCCGCCACAATTTTCAGAAGCTCTGACGAGAGCGAATCTTCCGGAACAATGTGTAGAAGGTAAAACCCGCCACTCTGCGGCCTAATACCTAGCCTGAATTCGGTTCTGCAATATTCTCTCATCGTAATATTAAGCAAATAAGGGCCACGCTGATTAAAGCGCTGGCCTGCCCTCGATTTAAAACCAAGGAATTGCGGGATGAGTGAAGTTAAGCGTTACACAACGAAGTGTTGAGTGCCCGATGCGACAGTTAGCTTTGTAGAGGCCGAAAATGGTGTATTCGTCAGATACGGGGACTACGAAGCCCTGCAGCTAAAGCTTAACTCGATGTAAGTGGAAAACTTAGTGAGGGGGTATCCACGGCATCTGAGCAAATTCAGAGAACCAGCAACCTTACAGAGCCCTAGAAACCGAGTATGCGATGAATAAGGACAGTAATAAAGGCATTCGATGACACAGCCTAGAAGGCGGTGATTATAAGTACTTTATAACTACATTTGATGCTCTTCTACAATCCCTCCCCGAGGAGGGAGGTCAATACACACATTAGCGTCACATCTCGATTCAATTAATGACGAGCTACCACAAGACATTTGCAAACACTTCATCAACTCCGTAAATGAATCTGCTGGTTCGAAGAACTTTCATAACTCTTAATTATAACAGCTGGCTGGCAGGCTCTTTACCCGAGCGTTTAAGTCAAAAGTTACTACACACGTAACAATAGCGGCCCTTGATTGTTCACTACCAATTCCCAACAGCCCCTGCTTGCTACCGACGATGGATAAACTTACCGATGTCCAACTGCACTTGTGTGAATGCAGGTGTAGGTTGAGGGCATCATAGTGGCATTAATAAGTTGAACGGCTCTGTTAATCACTCAATCCCTCTTGCTGATGGAGTAAAAAATGCCCGGATAGGCATAACCTGACAGTAGAAAAACCATTAGATTTACTTTCAAAATGAAAGCTTTTAGCAGAGATTGCTTATAATCACTTAACCTTGTTTTTTGACCAAAGAAAAAAATTAGCGCGGTCAAGTGCTGAGGTAAAGTGTTTTTTAAATGTCAAATAATAAATGACGTTTGAGTGGTTAAATTATGAGCGAAAGCACATGTAAGCCTTACACTTGGTAATGGGAATCATTAGCAGTAAGTGAGTGAGGCATTATCCTCAAATCGATCGATTATACTGTGTTCGATTGAACGCCAAAAAATTATCCTTAAAATAACGAATTCACAAAGAATAATATTCTTTAAAAAACCTCATCCTTGGAATATATGCCTGTATCTATGGCAGGATCTTGTCGCAAATATAATTAATATATTGAACGCATATATCGCAAATCCTATTTGTATTAGTTATAAATCTCGCAATATGAATTTAAATATTTAATATCATAGGCTTATTGGTGGTTTTTGGATGGTAATCTTATGTGTTTATCATTCAATTCAACACGGATATGAATTAATAACTATTTAATTTGCATAAATCTCCAAGTTGGTTCGGTTTATGACAAGTTTTATTGATAACTTGAGCTTAAATTTTCACCAAGTCTGAGGTGGGCCGAATCTGCCCGGATAGCACAAGAACGCTAAGGGATGCAGTGATTTAGAGGAAATATCTAAATCAATCTTAATCACCACAAAGTGAGGTGAGAATGAGCTATGTATTACCCAAGCCTTTTACTAGCTTTAGCCTAAACAACGATTTAATTTTAAAAATTTATGAATATAAGATAATTGATATTTGCATTCATATAATTGTAAACGAAAAACAAGGAGATAATTATGGATAACGTCGAGAGTATTAATGAAAAGATTACTCTTATGAGTTTACCCAGTCGAGCGAGTGACGTTACGTTCATGCTGAAATTTAGTATATACCTTGCCGTAATTCTTTTGGGTGTACTACTCACACTTAACGAAGCCGTGTGGACAAAATGTATAGGAGTATTTTTATTAGGTGCTATGTTCGCTCATGGTGTCGAATTACAGCATCAAGTACTACACGCTCAGGGAATCAAGAATCGAAGAGGCAACGAAATAATAGGAATTATTCTAGGTTTACCAATGCTGGTATCTTATGCTGATTATAAATACAGTCATTTAAATCATCACAAATATTTAGGGACCCCCAAAACAAAGAGTATTTTGATTATGGCGATCAATATGGAACACTTAATTTCAATACAATACTTTCTTTATTATCTCGATTTTTCATGATTCCACAATACTTTAGCTTTGTTAAAAAAGCTTTTAAAACTATAACCTTTAAAGATTTTGAAGACACGACGCCTAAGGTGTCAAGACAGATTCGCCGAGACTACTTAGTCATGCTGGCTTTCATTGCCGTCCTGTCAGCATTATCATATTTATTTAACTTGGAAATAATCATTCTGCTCTGGCTGGTTCCGTTTGTAGTTGTGGCATCGCCCATTCATGCTTTGATTGAAATGCCTGAGCACTTCCAATGTAATACTGAAAGTACTCATCAATTTTCAAACACTCGCAGTATTAAGAGCAACGCCTTTATGACCTGGTTCACAAATGGGAATAACTTCCATGTTGAACATCATATGATGCCTGGTCTCCCAATTGATCGCCTACATGATTTACATGCAAAAATCAGTGGTAGATATGAAAATTATTCACCAACCTATCGCGAATTCTACCGGCAAGTATTCAGGTCAATACTGGGGAAAAAGAATAATGGTGCATAGCTTTTATACAAAAGAGGCCAGATCGCTTCAGGATAAATTTCTTAGTCGAGGTTTAGCTGATCAATTATTAGCGACGAGACGACATCTTGAATTCTCAGAATCAGATCGAAATATTATTGAAAGAGCTCCTTTTTTTTCTTGGCAACATCATCGTCGGATGGCTATCCTGATTGCTCAGTAAAAGGCGGAAATCCGGGATTTGTGAAAATACTAGACTCTTCAACTTTACTTTTTCCTGATTATGATGGAAATGGTATGTATAGGAGTTTAGGTAATATAATTGCCAATCCATATATTGGAATGTTATTTCTTGAATATGAGGGGGAACGGCGGAAGTTAAGGATTAATGGTCAAGCTATAGTAAGTGAAGACCCGCTTATGATGAGTCAACTTCCCGGAGCTAAGCTAGCTATTTTGATAAAGGTTCGCGATATTTTTCCTAACTGCCCCAGATATGTACCTGAACTTGAAGTGAAGAAGGACTCTGCTTTTAACCCTGCTGAGGGCTATGTTCCACCAGAGCCGGGGTGGAAGAGTAAAGAAGACCTGAAAGAGTTTGTACCCAAAAGGAATGGAAAATGAATAGACCAACTCATAGTGAATTAAAAGAAATGCTTATTCGTGATACCACACTTGAACAACAGAAAACGTTAAACACATTTTATTTGCGAGAAATTGGACTACCATCAAACTACAAGGATACGCCTGAGTTAGATGAATATTTTATTATAGAAGAAATCGAGAATCGTTGGAATGATTATGAAGTTTCACGAATAGGCACGCAGCAGTTCCCAACCAACGCTGAAGAGTTTTTAGCTTGGTACAATAAACTGCATATGGCTCATAGAAAGACTGTATCTCAATTTTTTACTCGCCTTGCCGAGCGCTCAACCTTGGAAGAGTTGTCCTTTTATATTGCCATGGAGAACGAGGTAGATGGAAGGTTCGACGATGTTATCGCGCTGGCACAGCTTGGAATGACTGGAGACATGAAGCTTGCACTGGCTGAAAATTACTGGGACGAAATGGGAATGGGTGTATTAGAAGAAATGCACACCGTCTTGTTTAACCACTCGTCAGAGATACTGCGTAACATTTCAGGAGAAAGATCGGGGAAAGTGTATGCACCTACAGCTGCCTTAAAAAACGGCAACCTGTTATTAATGTATGCTTTACGTAGAAAATATCACCCCCGTTTGCTGGGCACTCTGGCTATTCTTGAGCATACCGCACCTTACCGATTCGCAAAAACTGTACAAGCAATGCGCCGTTTAGGCATGCCTGAAGACGTCATTTATTACCATGAAATGCATATTCAGGTCGATGCTAATCATGGCAAGCAACTTATTGAAAGAGTTTTAATGAATCTTGCTAAAAACAACCCTGAAGTTATCCCTGAACTGTGCACAGGGTGCCTGATCAGATACAACGTTGCAGTTGACTATTACAACAGCGTTGAAGAAGAGATGAATAAAATTAGAACCATTAAGAAGAAGGAATACTAAAATGAGTAACATCACATCAGAAATGACCCCTACCAATGATATTTACGACCTAAAAACTGAACGTTGTGTGTTTGGCTCTGCAAATGAGGTATTGGGAATTGATTTTCTGAATCATCCTGCCTGGCGTGAATTTCAAAATTTCTTCACTAGTTTAGAGTTGGATAACTATATGAAAGATGGTGGTTTATATCGCAAACGCCGTTTTGGACGTTTCAAATGGTTCAATGATGGAAATCGGCTTGAGCAGCAACCACAAACACCTTACACTCAGCCTCTTTATTTTAATCCACTAAATGGGGGTATCGAACGTCACTTTGCTCCATTGACAAATGACATCGTTAACAGTCCTATCTTAAATTCACTGCTACTTAAGCTTGCGAATGCATATGGTGAGCTTGAGGATATTCAAACCTGGAAAATCAACACCTATTTTAACAGGATTATTTCCACGAAAGATTTTGTCGGACAGCCGGTTCCGGAAGGAAAACACCGCGATGGTGTCAAATTTAGCTGTTTGTTTATGGCTAATAGAACGAACGTTACTGGAGGCTCAACAACTCTTACAGATATCTTATATCAAAATCACGTTTTCACTGGAACTCTTGGAAGCCCAGCTGATGTGCTGATATTTCGCGATGACACCGTTATTCACGATACAAGTGCAATTAAAGCGATTAACGATACTGAAGAAGGGTATCGTGATGTGCTGGTCATTGAGTTTTACTAACAGGTAAGGATTTATAATGTGGCGAATAGTTTAGCAATACCTGTCAACGAGACCTGCGATAAGTTATTTTTAAAAAAGATAGAAAATAATGAAATATTGATGACACTTCCTTTATTGCTACAGCTTTATCCAAACTTATCTATTGAAATGCTTACATCACGGTTAGAAGTGATAAGGGAGCTCAACTGGGCTTGCGTGGGTGTATTTCAGGATCGGAACTTGGTTGGGATTTCGGGTTACTGGATTAACACCCGTTTCTATTGTGGGTCGTACTTATACATTGATCACTTCATTGTCGATGCAGCATTCCGTGATGCTGGTGTGGGTACGTTAATGATTCAGGAACTAAAAGATATCGCGGTGAGGAATCAGTGCAGTCATATCTGTCTTGATACGTTTACAGGTAATTCACAGGCCCAACATTTCTGGGCAAGACACAAGTTTGACATCGTAGGTTTTCATTACGTATTACCAAATAAACATTAAGGGATTCATCATGGAACAAAACTACTCCCGAGAAGTCATTTACAGTCGTATGTTAGGAATTGTGAGTGAACAAGAGTTGGATTTACTCGCAGAGAAAACTATTGCAGTGCCAGGCTGTGGCGGGGTGGGATATACCCATGCAGAAGCACTGGTGCGAATGGGGGTTGGAGGGATTCATATTGCAGATTTTGACACGTTCGGGCCTGAGAATTTTAATCGGCAGTTTGGTGCCAGTGTTAATACTGTTGGACGTAAAAAAGCGGATGTTTTGCGAGAGCGATTACTCTCTATTAACCCGGCTTTACGGTTAACGCAGTTCGATGGCGTGAGCCCTGATAATGTAGGTCAATTCTTATCAGGCGTAGATGTGTTGTGTGATGCACTGGATTACTTTGTGATTGAGCCGCGCATTATCATGTATCGCCACGCACGTGAAAACGGCATTCCGGCAGTGATAGCCTGTCCAATCGGTTTTGGTGGCACACTACATTACTTTGATCCGCAGTCTATGTCCTTTGAGGATTATTTCGCGCTGACAAGTGATATGGATGAAACACAAAAGTTGATCAATTTTGGTATCGGTCTTGACCCACTGCGCCTTCACAGTAGCTACCTTGATTCACCGAGGCTTGACTTTGCAAACCAAAAAGTTGCTTCAGTCAGTTCAGCCTGCTTGCTGGCCACCACCCTTACATCAACATTTACATTAGCGAAACTACTAGATCGTGATATGTTTTTAAGCCGGTCCCTTATGTTCATCAAATCGACTATATGGCTGGCCGATTTGAACAAACGTTAGTGAATGAGGGAGTTAACGGTCTTAAATCTGCAATGGCACTTCAGGCTCTAGGCTGAGAAGTTCCAGGCAGAACGGGATATCACAACGACAGTGGCATTAACAATATGAAAGCACGAATTTTTATAGACGGTGAGGCAGGAACGACAGGTTTGCAAATTCATTCTCAGCTCAGATTGCGAGATGATGTTGAATTGCTTGAACTGGACCATGCAGACCGTAAGGATCCGTTGAAACGGAGTCAGGCGTTAAATGAATGCGACATTGCCATTCTTTGCCTGCCTGATGACGTAGCACGAGAAGCTGTATCTTTGGTTCAAAATCCTCGTGTAAGAATTCTTGACGCAAGTTCAGCCCATCGTTCTACAGCTGGCTGGGTTTATGGCATGCCCGAACTAACATCCGGTCAGTCAATGTTGATTGCTGAAGCCAACAGGGTAACGAATCCTGGCTGCTATCCTACAGGCGCTATTGCTTTACTTCGCCCTCTCACCGAGTCTGGAATCGTTCCGTATGATTATCCCGTTAACGTTCATGCTATTTCTGGGTATTCCGGCTCCGGACGTTCATTAATTGAAGCTTATGAGGATCCAACCCATCCAGAACCATTAACGGCTGGTTTCCGGGGTATGGCTTGACTCTTAAGCACAAGCACGTTCCTGAAATGCAAAAACAGGCACTGTTAACCCATCCACCTTTGTTCACGCCTTCTTATGGGAAATATCGGCAGGGTATAGTCCTTTATGTGCCGTTACACTGCAGATTGCTTAAGTCGGGCATCACTGCAAAAAACATTCATGACGCTTTGTCTAATTTTTACTCTGCTTCTGAATATATAAATGTTGTGTCAACTGAAGAGGCAATGCAGGTAACACAGTTGGATCCTGAATATTTAAATACTACTAACCGTCTTGATATTTATGTGTTTTCCAATGAGTTATCCGGGCAGATTCTTCTGGCAGCGGTATTCGATAATTTAGGTAAAGGCGCATCGGGAGCTGCCATCCAGAATTTAGATATCATGCTTGGCTAAAGCCGAATTTATTAAAAAATCACCTCCTTTCTAGGAAGGAGGTATTTAAAAATCACTTACAAACCAAACTCACTGTATATCGCAGAGGGGAGTTGTTATCATGAAAAATTGCCACGAAATTATCGCTAATCTAAGTTGCGAACAGATGGCTATCTGGAATGCTCATAATAATTACCCAGACATTCCACTATTTAATGTAAGCTATTTGTATCATGTAAAGTCAGGATTCATTTATGATTACTTTACCAAAGCAATTCACTCAGTAGTTTCTCGTCATGGTGGCTTTTCTTCAAGATTCGGAGGCGATTATGACAATGCGATGCAATATGGACCGTCAGAAAGCGAAGATAAACTTTCCGATTATGTTTATTTTTTTGAAAATGCTGATTCTTTTCAAGAAGCTTATGAACTAATCATGATGCGTAGTGCTGTACCGTTCCGCCTTAACCTGTCGTCCCCTATTCGTGCTGATATCGTTCCTATGGACGATGGCGAATTCATGGTAAACATTACTGTTCATCAAATTATATGTGATTGCTGGTCCGCATCCCTTTTCTTTCATGAATTGAGCACGCATTACAATGCATACATTGATAATGTAAAACCTGTAGCATCCTCAGTTGCCCCATCATTTATGGATTATTCATTGTGGTTACAGCAACCAGAACAACAGCGAATGATTAAGGAAAACAATAAATATTGGCTGCGCTATCTAAATAAAGTAAACATACCCTTAAAGCTCTCGCATTATACTGATATATCCAGTTGTGCCCCATTTTCAGGTAGACATGTTTTTGAGCATATATCTGAGGGAATGCATAGTCGAATTTTCGCTCTCGCTCGTGAACAGGCCGTCACACCTTATGTTTTATATATGACGCTCTTTGCAGCATTCTTGCAGCAAGGGACTAAACAGCATGATTTTATGCTTTCCTATCCCAGCGCGAGTAGAAACATGCCCGGTTCAGATGAAATTCTGGGACCTTTCACGCGACTTTTGCCACTACGCTTTAGCTTTGACCAATCTATCTCATTGAAAGAGCTAGCCATACGCACTTATGAAAATATTCTTGATAATGCTGAGCGCGATTTATGCAGTCTGACTGATGTGATGAAGCAAGTGGATATAAAAGGTCTTAATCAACCCTTTAGCTTGTTTAAAGTTGTATTTGGTCAAGTCGGCAAAAGTAACCGTGGGCTTGATTTCAAGGCCGCCAGTATTGAAAGCTTGCCGGTGAATTCAGGACTGACTAAAACAGACTTGTTGATCATGCTTGACCTACATGACAATAAGCCTAGGGTGTTTATTGAATATGCATGCGGACTTTTCTCCGAAAAGAACATTTTGCTTCTATGGAAGGATTTCACTCGTTTCATGAAACATGAATTGGAAAATAATCCTAAAGTGCAGGTAGCGGTGAACTCTACTACATCAACCCTATTGGCTACATAAAGGTAAATTTATCCGGACGCAATATATACCGCAACTTAAGCAAAATAAATAATTTATTATATTATGGCTGGCAATGTTTTTAACATTGCCGGGCACCCTTACATTTTTTAATGGAGTTTTCCTGTGATTAAAGGAATTAACGTAATTGCTGATAATAATGTTTTGTCATTAGAACAGAAAAAGATGTGGTATCAATTTATTCACTACCCTGACAGTACGGCTTACAACATATCAGAAGAATTCCTCTGTACGGGAAAAATCCAAGTCCAAGCTTTAATTAGTGCTTTAAAAAAGACTATTATCGACACACCTTCCCTTGCTGTAATTTTCAAGGAGGAATCTGACGGAGTTTCACAACATACTGCAACTCATTTAGTACATTCGGGCGATTACATTACTTTAAATGAAAATTTTAGCTGTTATGAAGATGCACTTTCATTTGTCAGTGTACATGTGCGTCGTTCTTTTGATTTATATAATGAAATCCCAGTCAGAATGGTTATTACGCGTTATCAGGCAGAACAGTGGATAGTTGCCCTGAGTTTCCACCATATTGCTATCGACGGCTGGTCTGCTCGTATGTTTTATGAAGACTTGAACCGCAACTACAAAAATCTGGTATCGAACGAAGAGCAATATGAAATTAAACATCAAGTTGACTACCCGCACTACGTTACATGGCAACAAAACCCTGCCCAGCAAGAGTTACGCCAGCTCAGCCATGCTTACTGGTGTGAATATCTCGCGGGTGCAACCCCCATCCTTGAACTTCCTTTAGATAAAAAACGAGCAGGTAATTTCAATTCATCAGGAACGTCTTTAATACTTCCCCTGCCTGATAATATTATTAAATCGATAAAAAAATCAGCAAAGAAGCTTCTTGTTACAGAATGGAGTTTTTACATCACCACTTTCTCAGTGTTATTGCAGAAATATTCCAACCAGACTGATTTTTGTATTGGCTATCCATCAGTTAACCGCAGCATGCCAGGAAGTGAAAGTATTGGCGGCTTGTTTACTAACACCCTAGTGTTAAAAGCAGATACGGATCCTTCAGAAAATTTTTCCGCATGCTTAATAAGAAATTATGATAGGTTGCTGAATAGCTTTGGGCATGATGATGTACAGCTTGAAACAGTTATAAATGATATCAACGTAACGCGTAGTGCTTCGTGTAACCCATTATATCAGGTAATGTTTTCCCAACAGGACCGTTGCAATTATGGTCTTAATCTGTACAACACACGCATGGAACAATGCATACTGCCTGTATCAGATGTCAAACTTGACTTAAGCGTAATGATCGATACGGATAACGAGGGGACACGTGGTATCCTCGAGTATGCCGACCAATTATTTTCTCGTAAAGAAATTGAGGTACTCTGGCATCACTACCTTGAGCTCCTTAACAGCTTTGCCGCTAATGTTGACCAACCGCTTCATTTGCCAATACTTTCAGATATGGGGTCTCAACCTCCGGTTAAAGCTTTATCGTACACGAAACCCACTTATCACTCACTGAATTGCTGGTTTGAGTCCACGGTTGAAAAATACCCACAACGTATTGCTGTTGAATATGAAAGTACTTCTCTTACTTACTCACAACTCAATGATAAAGCCAACAGCCTTAGCAGAGAGCTTTTACGACAGGGTGCTAAACCAGGGGAACTCATCGGCCTATCCTTGAACCGTTCCGAGTATTTGCTTGTAGGCATCATCGCTATCCTAAAAACGGGCTGTGGTTATCTACCTCTTGACCCCACTCATCCGATGTCACGAATCGATTATATTTTACAAGATACCGAGTGCCGGATAGTTGTTACGGATGCAATGGCCGCCTCTGCTTTGTCCGGAAAAAATCTTAGACTGGTTGATGTTTCTTTTTATTCAGACGAAAAAAAGATCAAAACTCTGGGCGAAGTGATCAATGACGGTTCTTCACTGGCCTATTGTATCTATACCTCAGGCTCTACAGGTAACCCAAAGGGCGTATTAATCTCGCATTCAAACGTGATGCGTCTTTTTGAAAATGTCAAGCCGTGGTTTGACTTCAGTGAGAATGACGTTTGGACACTATTCCATTCTTACTCGTTCGATTTTTCAGTGTGGGAGATTTTTGGTGCATTACTGTATGGCGGAAAGCTTGTAGTAGTTCCTTATAATATATCCCGCAGCCCAGATGATTTCCGTAAGCTCCTGAAGCAGACAAATGTGACTGTTTTAAATCAGACTCCATCAGCGTTTAACCAACTGAGTTTGATAGAAACAATGAACTGCGATGAAAGCGATCATTTAGAACATCTTCGATATGTGATTTTTGGTGGAGAAGCATTGAATTTTGCCTCGCTGAGTGGCTGGGTATCCAAGTACGGTGATGATCGACCCTCGCTCATCAATATGTATGGCATTACGGAAACAACCGTACATGTTACTTATAGGAAAATCTCTCTCGCTGACATCATAAACAATACTGGTAGTCTTATTGGTGATGCCATACCCGACCTCGAAATAGCGATACTTGATAGTAAAGGATATCCCGTTCCAACGGGAATGGTCGGTGAAATGCACATTGCCGGTGCTGGTTTGGCTATCGGATATCTTAATCGTGATAGTTTGAACCGTGAAAAATTTATCCCGATTACAGTCAGAGGAAAGCAGATAAAATTTTATAAAACCGGAGATTTAGCGAAAAGGCGTTTTGACGGTGAGCTTGAATACTTTGGTCGGGCTGATAACCAAGTCAAAATTCGTGGGCACCGCATAGAGCTTGGTGAGATTGAAAGCGCGCTTATCACACTTCCGGATGTTTTAGAAGCCGTGGTATTAGCTCGTCCTGATTCTCATGGGTTGGACAGATTAAAAGCTTGGGTAAGCATAAATACGAAAACGCAGCTTAACTCCTTGCTTATTAAAGCTCAATTAGGAAGAGCCTTACCTTCCTATATGGTGCCTCAGGACATCATCATCATCGATTCTCTTCCATTAACCACCAACGGAAAAATTAATACCCATGCATTACCAGACAACACCAATGACGAACTCCCTTTGACGCAATCTGAGAATGCACGGACAACTCTGGAAGCATTGCTGGTCGACATCTGGTGCAACATCATCGGGCGCAGCTATGTTGGTATTCACGAAAACTTTTACGCGTTGGGTGGGGATTCATTGCTTGCTGTTATGTTCATTCAGCAGTGCCGAAAACATCACCTTTCACTTAGCGTACTGGATTTACTAAATCATCAGACAATTTCAGAACTGGCTAATTACATAAGTCATGAGCAAAGCATTGAAGAGATGCACCAGCCTCATGCGGGAAACACAGTGCATGATGATGCTCGAATGTCAGATCAGCCTGAACATATTTATCCCATGTCGGGTATGCAACAGGTCATGTTTGAACACTACCGAAGAGGGACGATGCAGCGTTTGGGAGTTTACCATGTTCAACAATCCTACAGTATTAAAGATAAAAATCCTCGTCCTCAGGCGATGCTGAAAGCTATAAAAATGCTGGTTTCTGCCCATCCCGTTTTAAGAACGGTAGCTTTGTTTGATGAAAATATGGGATGGAGACAACGGTTTGCTACTGAAATGCCAGTAGATTTTAAATTTCATGATCTTACTCAAACCCGTAGTCAGGAAATTAAAGGCAAAATAGCGGAGATAAAACAGCAGGATCTGAATAATCCATTCACCTACAATCTTGCTGATAAAGCACTTTTCAGGTGTCATTGGTTACAAATTTCGACCTTCCAGTTCGAGTTGTTATTATCAACCCATCATGGAATTGCAGATGGATGGGGGAATCAGGTACTTCTTAAACAATTGTTTGATCTTTACTCTACCCTTAGAGAAAACGGGGTTGCTCAAATTAAACCCAGCCCTAACGTATTTCTTGAATATCTAGCCTTAGAAAAAAGAATACGGTAGACAGAGCACATAAACACTACTGGCTATCATTTAAAAAATGAAGCCTATAAGCAATAGCACTATGCCTATATCTATTTCACCTAATGCTAATCCGCGCATCGATCGGTTAGTCGATGGCGTTCTGTTTGAAAGTTTAAGTCAAGTAGCAAAAAGTCATAAAATCACGTTGAAATCAATAGTCCTAGGTGCACTTCATGCAGCAATGCTAAATTCAAACAGCAAGTATGATGGAATTATTGGTGTCGTCAGTAATGGGCGAAAAGAAGAGCTGAGTGATCCTCTTCAATCTCTCGGCTTATACTGGAACATGCTTCCTCTTCAGTTCAACGAACTGACTAAACCTCCACTTATGAAAAGCATTCATGAAAAACTATTAACGTTAGAGAAATTTAGTGCATATCCCGTATCCCTTGAAGAAAGTTACTTGCAACCCAGCGTTACGTTCAATTTTGTTAACTTTCACAACCGGTTCGTTATGAATGATAATAATGGGCTTGAACTTCAAAGTGAATATTGGCACGATCAATTTCATTATCCACTTAACATATACGTGGCAGGGGGAGTAATACAGTTCAAAACTTAATCAGGATCGAGAGCAACACTGATTATATTACTGGTTCTAACGCCCATTTACTCATGGATGCTTTTGTTTCAAATCTAATTGGTATTTCAGAAAACAGTTTTTGTTTATCTAATTAGTATGCGATTCGTGATTAGCATAAATACTATCATCTATTCCATATATAACCATAAGGATGTTTATAATCATGTCAGAAACTAACGAAATTGAGAATGTCATTTTGTCAATATGGAAAAACGTTCTTAACAAGGATGTGATTAACCCCAGTCAGGATTTAATAACGTTGGGAGGGCAGTCTCTTGATGCATTAAAAATTGCCAGCGAATGCCAAAAATGTTTTCAAACGCCGGTGACTATGGTTATGGTGCTGCGTTATCGTACTGTTTCTGGTCTGGCAAAAGCCTTGGCTGCAACATAAATTTCTGTTTCCTAGTACATTAATTCATAAACTTCGAGATAAAAACCAAAGTGAAATTCACTATATATTAATGTATTTATAGTGAATTTCACCATCATTACTGCTAGTGATAAATTATTGATTGATTTTAAAGTAACTACACTTTCCATTAACATTATTTTTACTGTACGATTGTTAATTCTAAGAATGGTTAATAATATTCTGAGGTATAATCAACATGAAGTTCAGAAAGCTCGCAAAGTTCTATGGCATGCTGACTATGCTTTATTTCAGCGATATGGTTCTGTTGGTCGGGCTAATCTGGAACACTTACAAAGTTACCCGATCCCCTTACTTTTTAGGAGTTATTCTATCTGCTAGTATACTGATCCCGTTTGTTATTCGTCGTTTTTTTGCTAGAGTTAATCTCCTGCATTTGAATTTTAACCAACTTTTCACCTTGCGTGTTATTGCCTATTTGATTATCGCAGCAACAGCACTTTTCAATCTCTCATCCGGCTATTTTGGCACGGCATTAATAATCGTCCTTTACGGACTGTTAACTATATCAACTCTCAGTGCCTTTGAGACGGGAAATTTCAAGTTAGTGCGTGCAGGTCATATTTCCTCAATGAATTCATCACGACTGTTTCAAACCGTTATACAAACTGGTGCGTTTGCAGGAGCTTTAATAAGTGGATTGCTGCTGGATGCCTACGCATTTCATAGGATAGTTATACTTATCAGTTTTTATGATATTTCAATAAGTTTTTTTGGTTATTTCCTTTTCGCTGATATCTCTGATATGTATAAAAAGACTCAGATCGAGGAGGTTATTAACGTTCATCTCCACCCGTCTTCATCTATACAAGCTCATCAAAAGATACTGATTGCCTTAATTGGACTGATTGGTCTTCATATTTCTTCTTTCAATATTTTGACTCCGGCTATTTATCAGAGTTTAAATCATTGGGGGAGTGAACAGTTTGGTATTGCCAGTGGAGCAGCATGCCTAGGCGCATTTTTGGCGGCGGCGATCACGATAAAGAAAGAACGTTATCCCCTTTACGCCATCCTGTTGGTGATTAGTGATGCGATTTTTTGCAATGTCGAAATTAAGGGCATTAATGTAGTTTCCTGTTTCTTTCTTGGATTATTTCTAAATTTAGTACGTATTGGCTTACGCAGCGAAATGATCGATTCTATAACTGACGGACAGACTGAAGAAGCTATTGCCGCACACACCACAACCACTTATTCATTATGTCAGGCAACAGGCCCCATTCTCATGGCATTGCTTATTTCGGAATCGGTTTTAGGTATTGACTCAGCTAAGTGGCTTCTGCCTGCGATTGCTGCGATCATTTTCACCGGGATTCTTATATTGAATCATTTCAAAAGAAATATACGTGCCTCAGACAGCCATGTGCCTGTTTCTCGTAGTAACTATGACTGACTACACCTCATTGTTATTTGAGTGAAATTAGCTGCTATATAATTTTCAAGGTATATTCATGCGTAAGTGGTGTTATTTTCCTCATCTTTTTTCATGAGCAACGGAACCCTAATGTTACGAGGTTACAGGGTTCTTTTCTTTTTATTCCTTCTCTTATTGTTGATAAGATCTAGACCATCAATCGACATTCGTGTTCAGCCAGAATCTTCACAACGCCCGCATGGTTTATACGATAAAGTTATGGTGAGTTTCTGTGTGCGTAATTGCATGTGACTTGACTACCCGTTTGCATTTTAATTGACCCTCACCAACAAAATGCAACCAGGTTGACAGGCAGCTAAGAGCGAACAGCAGACATTTTGCATCTATTGACGAAGTAATCATGAGGAGTTGAATATACCATCCCAGTTGCACAGTTCTTTAAAGGGGTTTGATAGTGCTGATCTACAACGTTTTTGGACGACATATTGGGGTCAAGCGTGAAGGTGATCGATGGCTGGTATTTCGCGCAGACCTGACAGAGCGAAAATTTTCCCGGCTTTACGATATTGCTATTCCGGACGGTATGCCAGAAGACGAAATTATTAGCTGGCTGGGAGATATTTTCCATGAAGCAGCAACAGAGCGTTATCCTGATGTGATACGTGTTGAATAGCAATCAGTCAGGCTCACTCCCCCAAATACAACCGGTTTCCGATAATTCCTTCAACTTCCGCTTTTGGCACGAAGCTGCCCTGAACCAGTCCGAACGGTTTGCTGTGAGCGAGTTTCAGACAATGCTAACAGTGTTGGTAGTCAATCAACCGGAAGCTGGTCAGATAGGCCACGGTAGCGGGTTATATAAATGGCCGCTAAGCCTTAAAGTGTGTCGATCACTTCAAACGTATAACAGGCTATGTTAGAGAGGTGATAAGCCTCCTGAGCACTCACTTACCTCTACTTAATGCATGAATCCAGGAGCAAGGATGCGGTTTGAATATGCGGTTCACAGGACTTCAGGTCTGGTGATGCATGTTGATGATGTGCCAAACGGCAAGCGGTGTGAGTGTATCTGTAAAAACTGTGGTGATCCCCTTCTCGCCAAGAACAAGGGGAAAATCATCGGGCACCATTTTTCCCACACGACGAAAGAAGAAAGCCGCTATTGCCGGATGACACAGTTGCATATGGCTATGCAGGTTTACTTTTCTACACGATCCGCAATAACTCTTCCCCAAAACAGCGATTCCGTTTTAGGCACAGATATCCTGGTGCCTGCGCGTAAGACTACCGTTCTCAACGCTGGTATGGAGCATCGCGTTGGCCCATTTTGTGCTGATACGGTGCTGGAGACAGCTGACGGCCGCGTTCTGATTGAAGTCTGCGTTACGCATGCGTGTGAGGATGAGAGAGTTGAGTACTACCGAAGTAACAGAATTGACTGCATTGAATATTTTTTCCCCTGAATGCAGGTAAGTGCATCGATGAATGGATAGATGCAGTTGAGAATAATGAAGCTCAGTTTAAATGGTTATACCACTCGGCCTTGGAGTCAGCGAAAGAAGCGCACCGTGCGGAAGTCGAGAACCATAAACTGCAGGTTATGGCGGCCAGACGAACCAAATCGCTCAGGTCACTGAAAAAATGTATTTCTGAAAAGAAAATTTTCTTGCCGGACATTCATCACGAGCTGACTGAAACCTGCGGTGACACCACATTTACCGAAAAGGTATTACTGCGCAGCCGGAAAAATATACTGTGTGACGAGGTACGACTGGTTGCCGAAAATGATGGTTACGTCCTTGCTGAGGCCACGCTAAACGGAAGAATTCTGACTATCATTTACGCGTTCTCTGACGATATTCCCGTTCTCGAAACCGCGGGGGAGAGGAGTATTGTTTGCCGATATTACCCGCCAGGTGATAACAAGCCATTGTGGATCTGGCTGCAGCCCCGGCTATGGAGCAAAAAATTGCCACGGAGAGGGCGGCATTCTCACTCCGCTGTAAGCAACAGATGAAGCAAAGGGAAACGCTGCTTTACGTCAAAAACAGGGTTGAACGCCTTTCGGCTGATTATGAAAATAACCGTGACCCACTCTTTAAGAGACATTATGGCGACTGGAAGCGATGGATGATACAGAAAAAGCTGTTCTCACCCCCGGGTGAGAAGAAAAACCCCTCTATCCCCGCCGTGCTTAAACTTAAAAGAGATTACGCTTGCCTCTGGCCATTTAATACCTGGGACGTTCTGGTTATAAGCATTCTGGCAGAAGAGCTTGATAGCTATCCCTTAAATTACCCTGTTTCGTACACCCGGCTTTTTTCAGCCTGGAGGCACGGTTCAGTGTAACAGCAGAGTTTCAGCGCCTGTCGGAGGAGTATCAAACCCTGAATACCCCCACAACCTATGATGCGCTCATTGATGTGAATGAGATAATCAGGGGCACACTTTTCCCCTTTTATAATATGCATGTCGTCACGCTGAATAAGTTCTCGGTCGTCCGGACTGCCAGCCTGACAGCACTGCTGCGACTGGAAGTGAATTGACCGTTAAGCTTAAATCAGTAGAGATGGAAAATGAGAACAGGCGATAAAGGAGGCCGTGATGTATCAGGTTCTGGAAATAATAAAATTACTTGGTTCTTTTAAATCAGCATCATTTAAGGTGCCCAGTAAAGGAGAGAATATAGTTAAAGGGTTTAAGTTTGGATTTCTAATGATTGCTGTGACATTGATGCTGGAAGTCTTAGTGCTGTTAGTCGTTCACCATATCTCCCCGTTACCAAAGTATGTAAGCCAGACCGGACTTCTTTTTACAGTGATCGCTGAGATCTCTGCATTGCTTTTTATTTTTTCTGATGTCTACCTGTTCGTTGCCACGCTGGTCATGTGGAAAAAACGCACACATGAGATGTTTATACAAGAGGTTGAGCATGATGAAAATCACGCCATGAAACTGGTTGGCTACAGCGAACGCGAACTTCAGTATGCTCGGGATTGGATTGAAACGAAAATCTCCAGGAATGAATCCAGACTGAAACTCTTTTTTGGGAACAAAACGACGATTTTAGCTTTACTGGGTTTGGGCTGGCCTGTTGTTAAGGAAATGGGAGGGTTGAAAGAGTTGCCCGCAATTTTCAGTCATTTTCTCTCCACGGGTTATTATCTGGAGTCCATTTTGTGGATGGTTTTAGCAGTTATCGTTGGACTTTCTCTGGGGGAGTTTTTATCAAAAATATAAATGAGCGCTACTCTTATCACGTTTCGCTGATAAAGCTGACGATGAAGTTGAAGGGTATGATGGAGAATAAGTAGTTGTTTCTGGCTTCCCTATAATACGGAGTACCAGAAGCAATCATGCCAAAAAGCTTCTGAACTTGCCAGGAGCTAAGGCTAATCGATGCCCGTCTTCGGGTACACCCCATAGCCGCACCTGTCTGCGCGGTTATCTGCCCGGGGCGCTTCAGTTCCGGTTGTGACCAAATTCCCGCGACAGCAGTATCTGTTTCCAGTGGGATTCTCTTCGGTCAATTTCACCGTCACCGGCGTTGGGATCCATGACTTCGAGAATAGCAAAGGTGATATTCTGCAGCCGTTCAGGATCTCCGGTCCCGAATGCTTCTTTGAGGCCAACGTTCCCGCCATGGCCTGAGCCGAAGTAATACTCCCATCGTCCCCAGAAGCCCATGTTTCCATCTGCTTTGCCCACGTAAAGTTTCCCACCATCGCGATCGGTTAACACGTAAATGCCTTTTACCACTGATAGTGCAGTTCGCCAGGATTGCAGATTAAGCCTGAGGATCGCACCGATACTGCTCCTGTCGAGCACAACGTTGCGAAAACCGGGGAACTCGCCAAAGCTCAGACGTACGGGGGCGATGGCGCTGACAATGAGCTCTTCCTGAATGCTTTCCCCGGCGGATGAAGTTGCGGGCGGTGTTTCTGAAGCTGATATACATCCGACCCGCGTATTCTTCGGTTGCGGGGATTCTCCTTAGGCTGTACTGGTAATACAGTTCAGCCCGGGCGGGATACGCTTTTTTCCTTCACTACCCAGCTGCTCAAAAGCCCCGGCAAACAGCCAGGTTTCAGTGCCGGGAACCCTGATAAGGGAAGCGACATACCTGCGGCTGAATTCCAGTCGTTTCTGCCAGCATTGCCACTCATCGAAGCTCTCTTCCCGGAACTTAACCAGCGGATCCTCTTTATACTCGTTCAACTGCGCCAGATGCACTTTTGTGTTATCTGGCGTCATATCCGTAAATACCATTTTCAGGTAATCAAAAAGTTTCAAGGCCGCGACTTCCTCACGCAGGTGTTCTCAACACTGTAATAGCTGACTCTACTTTACCTGACCTCCTGACGCACCCCGCGGCATTTTTTAAGGAAATCGTAAATTCTGGCGTTAAGGCTGTTTTGAAGGGCCAAAACCTCCAGCGGGCCACGTCCCACGCGTTCACCACATTGATAAAACTGCTGCTGATCTTATGACCTCACGCCTTACGGCAAGCAGGGCGTGTGCATTTCATTTTTGCTGGTGGTCATCTCTCATCCGTTCTCCCGCGGAGGACTGGGTATCGCAGCGCCGCTCCTCAAAAGCAAGGTTTAAATGTACGGCTGCGCCGGCCCTGCTTTTTTAATGCGCCGTTGCGGTTACGCCCTTTGCCGCGAGAAGTCCCGACGAGAGATGAATTAACCACCCTGAAGGAGAACTGAAATGCACACACAAAACCTCAACACCGCCGCTCAAAATCCCTCAGAAAGATGGAGTGAATGGCAGGCAAAAGCCTCACGCAGCATTGAGAAGTGCCTGGTCCTCAGCAATGCGCACATAACGTATGCCGACAGCACATTGCTCAATGTTCTCTCATCACCCCATCAGAGCGTACAGGGTGCTTTTACCTGGATACACGATACGGGGTGCGGCTGGCTGATACGCCTGAGCGTCGACGGCGAATGGCTCGCCTGGCTTGCCAGCCGAGGTGCGTCAGGTGATCTGTGTCATCTGATGGGAACCGTGTCGCGGGAGGCGGGTATTTAACTATTCCATTTCGACCCGGATGCGCCTGGGCAGCCTGGCTTTGTGATGCACGACTGGTGAGTACAACTTTTCTTAAATCATGGGCGGGCGGCGGCAACCGCCCTGGCTTTCCCGTAATATGAAGGAGATAACGCAATGTACTATGAAACATCTTTAGAAAGTCTGGCGGCGCAGTTTGTGCTTGCCCTGCGGGCAGGCAAACCGGCACGGATGCCCGCCATCCGGTTCAGTCAGTGGCCGCCTTTTATGGCGATCGTTAAACAGATTCAGGGAGAATGCACATGACAGTGAATGTGAATAAGGTTGCGGCTTCGCAGGCGAAAGCGGATAACCCGTTGGGCCAGTGCTGTCACATCACGCTGAGCAACGGCGTCGAGGCGCTTTACCTTAACGGGGAGTTTATCACCGATGCCGAACCGGCAGACGGCGTACCGTCATTGTTGCCGCTGGCGCGCAGTATTGCCCGGGCAAGTGACTGTTTGCTGAACTGCTATGCGGTGCACGAACCGAAAGATGAAGAGTGGGCGTGGAATGATGTGGTAGATGAGATTCAGCAGCGTAAACGTGATGAGCCCGAGGCGCTGGTGCCATATGTGTTTACGCCCGACAGTCCAGATGCGCCGCGTGGGTTTTTAACAAAGCTGCTTGCCTTGCGAAAATAGTCTTATTCATTCCAGGCTGGGAGGCCTTCCTGGGTGCTTACAAATCCTTGGCACATTAACAACAGTGATAAAAACGTCCGCAACGTTTTATGGAGTGTGATCTTAATATCGATGACGTGCTGAGCCCGGAATGAAGACACCGCTTTGTCGAGGATACTCGTCATGTTTAACAGGACGTATGTTCATCACTCTTTCTGCACTGCCTGACCGTATTCTTTTCGTGGCTTACGCCACGAAGCAGATGCTCAGTAGGATGCTTTACCTTCGCAAAGTATCGGCGTCGCTCTGTTCAGTGCCGTCATACTGGATCGCTGTGTGAACGCTCTGGTATCGTGCAGGGGCTTCAAATCAAGAAAACGCGTCAGGGCGGGTAAACTTACTGCCTGTATAGCCTGAGGTGGCAGGCGGGTGCATATGGCAGAGTTCAGGGATATCTGTGGACTGGGCACATTGTTTCACATCACCATGCAGTAAGGGCAAACTGACACGTTTGGGCTATATCGTCTTGCCAGACTCATAGCCTGATAAGATTTATAAACTGAGCCCAGAAAAATGCGTGAGGTCTCATCTTCAAGCTGTGAGCACCCTTTCAAAGGAAGTCTGACGGCGCCTGAGCTAATTGGACTTACGTAGCAATAGTATGACTGAAGCATGACCTTTCTCCCTCTGAGATGAAAAGTAGATTAGGTACTCACTTAAAAACTATAGAGTGATCTTGCATTCTTAAGCGGTTTTTTTAATACCGGTAATTTTCAGAGTGGGTGAACACTGACTGTCCTGTGTCATTCCATTTAACTGCACCACTGCCTCTGTTTATCCCCCTTTTGTTTCCCCCGACATGCCTGCTAACGGTTCAGGTGTTCACTGTTTCTTATCCGGTCGAGATGGCCCCCTTCGGCTCCCCGGCATACCGGGTCGTCAACCCGACTGCGCTTACCGGCTGGGGTCTGATGGCGAACAGCCAGGTCCACTCCTGCAGCGGGCGTGCGCCCGCGCGTTCACTGGCCACATAAAGACGTGGCCGCTGAGGCCCGGTCCGGCAAAGCCGTCCGGGGTGTGTTCATGTCCGTTCCCCGTTGAGTGAGGCTGTTCCGGTCAGTCCAGCCGCGGAGGGCTTGTCGTAGCACCGCCATTCATTCAGCACAAGGGTGAAATGCACGCCGGAGGCGCCCTTGTACTGCCTGTCTCTCGTTGCTCCTTTGCCCTTTGCCGCGACTGGATCGACTGAAACATGAACCTTCACAGAGACAGGAGAATTGCCATGAACACACACAACCTCAACGTCAACACCGCCACGCCAGAATCCCCAAAACATGGGTGAAGGGCAAAAGCCCGACGGCTGAAAGCCTGGTATTTGTGCGGGTGGAGACGGGCAAGCTGTTTGGTGAAGCGATCGCGCTCAATGACGGCAGCACCGTTTCCGCCAGCACGTTTGAGACGCTGGAAGAGTTGCAGGTCCAGTACTGGGATATGGCGCTGATGACGGAAGACGAAGCCGATGCGATGTTCTGCACCCGCCTGTTCCGGCCCTGGGCGGAAATCAGCGAAGCGCGCTGGAATGATCAGCTGAACGTGATGCCGCCGCTGGACTGGCGCTCATCCCCCGCAGGCGAGACGTTCAAATCCAGTGAGATGTATTCGGGCAGGGTGACGCACATTTTTGCGCGCATTCGCGGACGCTATTTCGAATGCCGGGATTACGCCTGGAAGGCACATGCTGACCTAGAGCTGGGTGCCGTGCTGACAATGGGACACGCGCATTAAAAAAGCAGGCATAAGCCTGCTCTCTTAACAACCGGTTCGAGCGGCAATTCTTATCGGTCACATCAATCACGAAGGAGTAACGACATGTTTGATAACCGTATCGTCCCACAGGCGAAACAGGATGTAAACCCGTCGGCCAGCGGGGCAGGGCAAGCGCCGTTGGATTGTCTGACAGCGGTGCAGTTCGCCGATCTGTATGCGCACATCTGTTCTGCAGGAACGTTTGCCGGATTCAGCGCGGTGCCCTGGGAGGAACTGGGCATGTGCAGCGTCATTCATGAACCCACAGAGGAGCCGGATGGACTGCGGATTTATCTGCGCGATAACTGGCCTGTGGCGGTGAAGGAGTACGACGTGGGGTATCGCCTCATGCCTGGCATGATCACTCACCGCTGGCAGCAGAACTGAACGCAACAGAGGCGCGGGTGTGCCTCTTCTTAGGCCAACCAGACCACATTAAGGATTTCACTATGACAGCTCCAACTATGCCCGATAAAGACGCTCAGTCCTGCAGTGTAAATTTTGATGCCATCCGTCGCAGTCTGCGCCGCCATCTTTTGTTATCAACCGGCCCGATTTCAACGTCAACAGTGCTGCGCTTCAGACCGATTTTGCTATGCACCTCGAATACCTCGCTGCCGCCACGTTTACGCGTGACAACGCGGTTTATGACACGGGGAAATATGCGTCCTCAACCGGCCTGCTGCTGATCAAGCCGCTGGAGCAGTTGCAGGTCACGGTAACGTTTACGCCTCCAAAGCGGGAGCCGCTCCTGATACCTATAAAACGCGGATCGTACATTCAGCCAATCCCCTCGGAGGGAGGAATATCCGGAAATCCGCGAGTTTCAGACCACGAACGTTTATCAGGTCAGTGGAATACTGACCGTGAGCGCGCTGGAGCTATTCTGGTCAGAGCATGATGGCCTGAAAAATATGCACGGGCGAACCTGCCGGAAGCGAATGAACAGAGTTCGTTCTGCCACTGGCAGTATTCACGCCTGAAAGGGTAAACCGCGATCCCCTGAAGTGCGCTGCAGGGGCACAGGGAAACAGCCATGACTACGCAGGAACGACTGGCAGAGGCTTTGAACAATCCGCTCAAAGCCGGCTACGTGACCTGGACAGGTCACGTGATGACCAAAGCAGAATGCCACTCTTACAACCTTTATACCGCTGAGGCGGCACGACCGTGGATCAGCGAACAGGCGCGGGACTATATTCTGGATCAGCGACATCGTTATTTTGTGCTTATCAGTGAAGAAGGGCAGGAGATGGATTTGGACTGATAGCGAAAAGGTCTGTGTTGCCGTCGGTGAGCCTCTGGGTTCGTCTGCAGCACTGTTTTTTCGAAGCGGCAGGGCGGAGATCCGCCTCACTGAATTATCATCCGGTGGCGTGGTGAAGGATAAGTCACTTGGTTGTTCTGCCCAACATTCTGGATGCGCATGTTGTACACAGGCATAATATTGCGCTGACACAGTCTAAGGGATTAAATATGAGCTTAGTTGGTTGCATTACGATGTGTTTCATTTTTTATCCAGCTATATTTGCGCTTTCGTATTCCATGAGATGCTGGATCACTTTTGCATTTGGTATATTCGCAATATGCATGGGGTCTTTTATTGCATACTTATGTTATTACGATAAGGAATTCTGGTACGGATGGATTCCTGACTGGAGTATCTCCGCACAAATTGGATTCGGTCATTCAGCCCTCTTTTCTGCCATTACGTATCTGTTAGTCTTCGTATTACTTGCACCCAAGTTTCATAAAATGCTGGAACGCTATAACCTGCATTGACAACCAGCCTGGACAGAGCGGCATCTGAGTCCAACATTGTCGCAAGCAGACAAATGCAGCCCCGAAAGGGTTTTTTTACGTCTGCTGTGCAGGACATAAGGTTTCCAGGTACTGCTCCCCAAGAAGTTGGCGGCCCTGCGGGCCAGGAAAAGCCGGTGCTGACGCACCGGTCATCCCTTTACGCCTGCGCCTTCGCTCTCCAGGCCGCTGTGTCTCTGTCTTCTCTCTTGTCGATTCGTTCTCACCCTTGTCTCCCTGAACCCTTTGGCAGTTGAGTCATGTTCTGTGCAGCAGCTGCGTCCCCGGTTTCCTGGTCATTCAACCTGAAACTATCTAAAGCCTGATGGCCCCTTCGGCTCTCCGGCAAGCCGGGTCGTCAGCCCGACTGCGCTAACCGGCAGGCCGGTAAGCTTCGCCGAACCGCCAGAAGCGGCGTTTCGGGCCTGGCGGCTGGGGTCTGATGGCAAGATCAACTCCTGCAGCGGACGTACGCCCGCGCGTTCACTGGCCACAAAAAGACGTGGCCGCTGAGGACGCCCGCGTTGCGGTCGGGTGTGTGCCTGCTCATCTTCGGATGCGGTGGGCATGTTGCGGTAACTTCCACGCGCGGGCGAATCCAAGCACCACCATTCATCAGAGACAAGGGTGAAGTGCACGCCTGCGGCGCCTTTGTCACTGCTGCCTGCCGTTGCTTCTCAGCCCTTTGCCGCGAGGAACTCACCGAAACATAAATTAACCACCTGACAGGAGAAGCAGCATGCACACACAACACGTCAACACCGCCGCTCCAGAATCTTCCAAAACATGGGGTAACGGCCAAAAAATCTGCGTCAGCGCGAACGATCTACGTAACCGCTGGCACGTTCTGGGTGCAGAGAACGAACGTGCTGTGCCAGCAGAAGGAAAGCACTTTCCGGCGCGAAACGGCAGCTATGGCACAGATGTGCTGCTTCTTGATGCAAGTGAGGTGAACACGCTGATTGAAGCAGGCCTCCGGGAGCTGCCGCGTCTGGCGAGTTCTGGCGGTGGCATGACGGCATTGTATGACATGGGGGAGAACGCAGCCGGGCGTTATCTCATTGCCAGCCGTGGCCAGGTCTTTTATCGCACGGATTCATTTCAGAAAATCCGCAGGGAGTATATCCGTCGGGCCGCTGAGGTGCTCAGGGAGGAAGTGCAGAAGTTTCTGGATGCCTTCGATGCAGCGACAGAGGCAGGGCTGGATCATTACCAGGCCAGTGAAGTTGCGCGCGGTTTTATCACACTTGAAAAAGCTCTGAATCCACAGCGGGAAGAAAATCAGGCAACTGCCAGCGGTGATGATGCCGGGTTAAACGAAATTCCGTTCTGAAACCGTGCGGCGGCCTGCCCTAACAGGTCCCGTCTTCATCTTTGCCGACTTAAGGAAAACTGAAATGAAAATGCAAAATGCGCAGGCATTTGTTATCGGTCAGGTAGTCAGCACGGTGTTATACAATCGCGGTCGCGGGGTGGTTTTTGCCATCCACGGGGAGCAGAAACCGTCTTCGGTGGGATCGCTTTCGGGTGTGGTTTCATATGGCGGAAATGCTACCTTTGATATTGCTTTCGAGTGCGAAAAAATATCGCGGGCGCTGCCTGAAAGTATTCTGCACGGCAGACAGTGGAGCATATTCCCGGAAATAAAAAAGGCAAAAGACGTTAAGCGCATTGTTGAGCATGCTGAAGAAGAAGAGCGCCGAAAAGCGCAGGAACGTGAGGCTGAAGAGCGGCTATACAGGGCAGAATGTGAGCGGCTGAAAACTGCGCCGGAATATTCGGCCCTGTCTCAGGATAAAAAGGGGCGGTGCAGGTTACCGGGAATATCCGCAAAGAGCTGAAAGCAAAATTCCCCGGCGTTAAATTCTCAGTCCGTAAGCGGAGTTATGACAGCATCAGCGTGAACTGGACGGATGGGCCGACTGAAGAACAGGTAAAAGAAATTACGGGTAAATACCGGGACAGTTATTTCGACGGGATGCAGGATATGTTCGTTTCCTGTTCGTCGCCATTTAATGAAATTTATGGGGGCGTTGGCTACGTTTTTGTTGACCGTGATTACTCGGACGCAATGAAACAACAGGCCATCGGGATCCTCAGGATTAAGTATGATCACCTTCTCGATGGTGAAGATATTTCCGTTGCACGTTACAACACCGGCGAACTCTGGCGTATACGGCAGGATTACTTTGGCCACGGCCATGGCATCCAGGGCGAAATAAATAAAATACTGGCAGTAACCACTGCGTAAGCACGAAGGGGCCGGAAGGCTCCTTTCTTTTACCCGTAAATCTCTGGAATAAATTACTCCCTGACGGAGAGAATAGAACCTCAAAGATCCGAGCGGATAATGAAAACTTTAAAAATTTAAGTTGTGTCCCGGGTTGTCCTGTTCCGGTGTTGAACCGTCACGGGCAATTCTGCGCGATAACGTTGGTCTTTTCTGATAATTATCAGGAGCACAGAAATTATTAACTGTTCCGTCGTCTTCATGACAAAGAAATCGCGGGGATCAGCCGACAGGAACGCGGGGGATCTTTCCGGCCTTGATTCCTTTATAATGCCCGTCGATGAGCATTGCGTAATTATAGCGGTTCTTAATCGTCAGCGAAATGTTCTTCATTCCCGCGTTGTACATGCCCACCGCCAGCCACGTGGTGCCGTACTGATTGAAGTTACGGCGCAGCAGCATTGCCCCGATGTAAATATTCAGGCACGGATCGGAGAGCAGCTTTTCTTTGCTGAGTCCGGGATATTCCTTCTGTAATCCGCGCATCGTGACAGTGTTAATCTGCATGATGCCGTAATCGCTGCTTCCGGGTTTTCCATCTTTTGAAATGTTGGTATTTACGGCCGCCGGATTGTAGCGGGATTCCTGCCAGGCGATTGCACGCAGATAATCCGGATCGATGGAATACCATTCACCAGCTTTAATAAAACAGTCCGCTTTCACGCCGGTTGAGATAATGCCTGTCACCAGCAGGGCAGCAGCGTGCAGAAATAAACGCATTGCGGCTCCGGTTTTGAAAAGGTCGGGGGAGTTGTTAGCCCCAACAATATCATAAGAAAGTTATTTTTACACACCACTCGCAAATTTATTTTTGCTTATTTATGTCTTTAATATCAGTGTATTATGTTAATTTTGTGGGAAGTTTAAGCGCTATTGTGGTTGCCAGTTGGTTGCCGGCAGCGTTCTTGTTGGTGGCCAGTAAGTTGCTTTCAGGCAAAATCATTAAAAACATATATTTAAAGAAAATAAGATGCATAAAATTGCCCGATTGATGCCTTGAAATTTCCTTAAGGAGGCTATACGGTTGCCGGGTGGCATCCATAAAAGTAACTGTTTTAGACAGGTCGTTACCCAGTCTGAACTCATCTGATGAGCTGTTTCCGGAACGTTATAAAACCTTAAGGCAGAAATAAATATGAATGACGAAAATTCATCTAAAAGAAACCGCGTCTACCTTACTGTCCCGTATTCATTGCTGGAGAAAGTTGATGCGCATGTGGAAAAAATGCTTGAAGACGGTGAGTCTCGTGATACTGCAAATCGATCATCTTTTGTAATGGAAATGTTCAGGCTCGGCCTGAGAGTGCATGAGAATAAAATTAATAAAGATGCTTCAGCAAAGACGCTGGATCAGAAACTGGAGTTAATTGCTAAAAATGCGCTTATGAACGGTTTCATTATAGATGCGATTTTCGGCATCATGAAGGAAACTATTGACTCTTCTAAAGTCGTCAGGAATGAAATGCTACTTGACCCTGACTGGCCAAAAGAAATGAAGGAAAGAGTGGCTGGTAAATTACTTGAATTCTTCAAATAGTAGTTTTTTTGCCTGGCAGGATCTGGAGTGTGTCAGGCAATTTTATTCAGCTTTCATCCTTGCTGTCTGATCCTTTATCCTTCTTCCTGAGTTCTTCTGTCTCTCTTTTTTGTGCATCACGAATATATCTGCGAAGCGTGAGCGCGTTGATTCCGTACTGCTTATAAACCTGCTTTCGCGTATGTCCGTCGCGCAGAACGGCATTCACAGCCTGATCGCGATCGCGTTTAGACAGCACGTTTCTGTTATCGTACTTGACGCGTTTTTCATTAATTTCAGGCGAATCCTTCTTTTTACTCCATGCCCGCTTTACCGTCGCGACCGTCACCCCAAGAATATCGGCGGTCTGCTGAAGTGTTTTACCCTGAACGCGCAGGCGAACCGCATAAGCTTTTAAATCATCCGGTATGGCCCTGTATTCCTCGCGCGTGCCGACGTATTTAATAAGCGTATCAATAGTAATGCCATATTCGGTGCAGATATGTTTGCGGAGTACACCTTCCTTTAACTTCTGCTTTATGCTGTCAACGTCTTCTGCCGTCAGTTTTTTTCTTTTTCGCGCGGAATAATTTCTTTCCCGTCCCGTTCGGCTATTTTTTTAACGGCATGATAAATCACCGCGCGTGATACACCGCACGCCTGTTCAATTTCTTCCAGCGTCAATTTTGGCTCAGCGTGATACATGGCCGCAATCAGTTCCCACTGCTTCCAGCGATAATCCATTGCAGAACTGCCTTTGCGTTTTTTTATCAGCTTATAAATATAAGCTTCAGAACAGCTCTGCTCTTCGCATATTTCCTTTACGCGCCAGCCGAGCATGACGCGCTCCATAATTTTATCCGCGTCCGGGCTGTCTTTCCTTTTGTTCGTGGCGGAAGGAGCGCTTTTTATTTCCCGCGTAGGTATGGGATTTATTAATCCCGACGCACAGTTATTTTCAGGATCACTGTCAGCGCCCGGTTCAGTAAATATCGCTTTATTCAGACTGTTTGTTAATTTGCGGGCGTGCCACAGGTTTACTCCGGGACGGCGGAGGGGGTGAGTAAATCCGCATTTATCATTATCCAGGCATCAGGCACCACCGTGTCTGAATAAGGACTGATTTGCGACAGTGCCCGCTCAGCAGCCGATTGCAGCGTTCTGCCGGGGACACGCTTTTTAATGAATATGAGCAGGGGAATGGTAACGAGCTGACAAGCATAGAAGCGCCCTTCAGGTGTAGTCACTTCAAACCAGCCCGGGTCGCGCCTGTAACGGAAAAGGGCCTCTTCAAGCAGGTTACTTAAGCCCGTCTCATCATTTGTCCTAAAAATCTTAGCCGAAAGGCCCGCCGGATCGGCGACATGCACAATCAAATCGGCAGTTTCAGCCATGATTTTTCATTTCCATTCAACCAGTTAGTGATTTAAGTGAAATCTCTCACTACGACGATAAGAGAAAATGATCATTAAGATCAATAACTTAAATTGAAGTGTGCGATCCGGGAGCGTAAAAAAACGCCAGCCCGTAAATAAATTGTAAGTTTCTGTAGCAATGCTGCAGATATGTAAAGGAGGCGTAACCGTTAAGATATTAATTTGACTTAAGGCCATATGGCCAGCAACAGACGATAGTTCAACCGACTGACCATTATATCCCTAACTGAGGAAAAATCCTATGAAGGGCACTCTCTCTTCGTGTGTAAATTACTGCCGCAAGGCAGGGGCGGTAGCGTGGAACAAAGTAAACAAGCCAGCTTTGTTTACCGGAATGGCGATCGTGGCTTCAGCCGCGATGCCAGCCCACGCCGAAGATCTCTTTGCAAACGGGAAAACTAGGATTAACGATACATTCGGATCTGGATCTACAGTTGTGTGGATTCTTTATATCCTTGAAATTATCGCGGCCGTGTTTACATATGTGAAAACCAAGAACCTGGCCATGTTCGGCGGTATCGCTGCGGTCATGGTGTTTATCAACGTCGCCTTCGGCATTATCCCGGCTTAATGCGCGCTTATGGATAAACGTGACCGGTATACTTTTGCGGCTACGTTTTCCGAGCAAAAGCGGTTCGTGGGGCTGCCACCTGATGAGTTCTGCCTGTACGTGCCACTGGCACTGCTGGCAGTGTTTCTCAACATGTGGATTTTTGGCCCCACGCTCTTAGCCGCCGTGGTTGGAATTCGTCACCTCAAGAAAGGCCGCGGTTCTCAGTATCTTCTCAACCTGGCGTACTGGTGCCTGCCTACATCAGTGATGCGCTTCTTTATCAGCATCCTGCCTGACAGCTACAAACGGCACTGGGTCGCCTGACCCCCTCCGGAGACAACATGGAATTAAAGCTGCGTTCGGCGGGAAACCGCAATATGGCCGTGGCTATTCTGGTGCTGCTCGTTATCACGATCCTCGCGCTGGCGCTCTGCTGGCGCATTTACGGCGACACCCGCGAGCACTCTTCACTGATAGGCGGGCGCATTGACGAAATTACCACGCTGCTCGGTAAGTACAGCACCACAGGCATCTACGGTAAGTTCTTCAACTCGTCCGAACCCCGCTGCAGTGAAGTCGTCCAGAGCGTAGTGAACGCGTTTATTCAGGATTTCTCCGACACGCACAATCTGACAGACGCCGAAACGGCGCGCATCCGGGAAGTGAAGACCCGCCCGGACATGATGCCGGTGACCCTGCTGCTGCACTCACAGCTGATGAAGCGTGAAAAAGGACGCTTCGTGCGCGGACGCAACCTCACCGCCGTATTCATGGCGACGGGCGTAAGCGCCCTTATCATGCCGCCGCTGGCCGGCATGGCGATGCACAACATGAGCCTGTGGCTGCTGCCCTTTCTGAACACGGCGGTGTTCTTTTCCGGCCTTCAGTTGCTGCGCTATGCGTATTCGGATGCAGGCCTGATGAACGTGCTGGTTACCGGAAAACCTGACTGAACAAAGGGTTGCGATTCTGCTACTGATGCGTATGGTGATGACGTGTGCTGTACGGTTTAAAAGGAGGTTTACTGAGTGAAAGATGCAGAATTTAAGCGAAAAACAGAAAAGGCTTTTGCGCTGATGTCTGAGAAAGGCCTGCGTAAAAGCCAGCGTATCCCGGCCACCTACCGGCTGCTGTGGTGGATGGGTATAAAGAAAACCCCCGCACTCTTCTCCAGCTTTGCCAGCAATGTGTGCTTTCTCGGTGTTTATTATGCCGTGTTCTGGGGATGCTGCATGTGGTTTGTCACCTGGCGCCCCCGGGGTACAGCCCACTGGCCAGCGTGATAACAGCGCTGGTTGCCGGTCTGTTATTTGGGCTCTGCATGGCAGCCGTTTTCCGTTCACGCCGGAAAGCAAAAGACCTGCCGGACTGGGAACAACTTTAATCCCGCCTTACTGATGTGCTGTTAACGGCCTGCCGCCCTGCGGTTGGCCGGTCCCTCGCGTCCCGGATTAAAAATCCTGCATGCTCACGACCTACGAAGTATTTATTAAGTGCCGTCTGGAAAACGAAAAACATCCTTCACTAAGCCTGTTTTTATATAGGCAACTGTCCACTGTATCGCGTAAAAAAATGGCCCCGTACTGAAATGGTCGGTTTCGTACAGCTCGGGCCTTCACGGCTTTTTCAGCATGGCCACGGCATCCGTTCCCGGCATGTGAAACTGCACACGGTGCCGTGCTGCCACGTCCAGCGCAAACACCTTGGTGTACACCTCGGTGGACTTCATGCTTTTGTGCCCCATCAGGCTCTGCAGTGCCTTCAGCGGAATCCCCGCATAAAGCATGTGCATGGCATAGCTGTGGCGGAAGGTGTGCGGCGTCACCGGTACGGAGAACGTGACTCCGTCATCGGCGGCTGCGGCGACGGCCTCATTCAGCCAGGTGCGCACCGTCCGGTCGGCCACGGTCCAGAGCCTGATCTTCTCCGTCCGGCCGGTCTCCGGATTACGCCGCTCGAGAGGAATTTTCAGCGTGGCGACCATCATCTCCAGCTGGGCCACGTACTGTGGATCGGACAGTGGCACCAGGCGGTGCGGCACAATACCGGCGGGAGCGCGTCCCGGACCGCGGGCGACCTTCTCGCTGCGTTGCTTGAGCGTGGCCAGCTGCACGTAAGGGTAGGGCGGCACCAGACTGAAATCTCCCCGGGTCAGGGCCAGCGCTTCGTTAATGCGCGCGCCGGTATTCCACAGCGTGGTGAACAGCATCTTGCGGTTCAGATCCGGGACGTAATGAAGCAGGGCACTGACCTCCGGCGCCAGAAGGTACTGCGGATATTCATCGTGCTTCGCGGCCATCTGGCGCAGCGCCAGCGCGGCCGGATAATCGAGGGCTACGGGCAGTTGGGCTGGCGGCAGTGCGTTGCCCCAGGCTACAAGTCCGGTCATGGTAATATTCCTTCTCTGCTATCAGTGCGGCCGTCCATTGTGTCGCGGAAAAGTTTTTCAGTTATCAACCGCCCCATTTCCTTACTGCGATGAATTCTCCACAGCTTCCACAGAATGGCGCCGCTGGAGCGCTGGCCTTGAAGGAGTGCGGTAGATGGCATACCGCACAGCTTCCTCAGCCGCCCCGCCTGAATCTTTGCCTTCATACCGAGACGGGCGGCCTGGTACTGACGAATGGCAAAACTTTCAACCGGATCTGTCACATCATCCCAGTCAAAAGACTGATGAATCAGCCTGCGTGATTCTTCCTGCAGCACAATCATTTCGCGCAGCCTGTAAATGAGGCGGGAAGGAAGCACCCGCCAGTTTCCGGTGATGGAGGAATAGTCAAACTTTGGAAAATCAGTTTCTCCTGTGCGACGGCCCTCTGTGTGATCAAAAGTCCCTGCATCACAGGCTGGTGCGATGCAGGCCTCAGCAAACTGCTCCAGCACGAAAACCAGCTCGGTGGCGATAAAATACCGTTCCCGTGCCAGCTTATCTTCTGACGCCCGCAGTTCACGTGCAGTGGCAAAGTGGTGCGAAAGCCACTGGCTACCCAGGGCACCCAAAATACCCGCGCCTGCACTGATCAAAGACACCCATAATGAAATCCCGCTCCCCATATATCTGTGCTCCTGTACTGACGTGTAATGCCGCCCTTCAAGACTATGTTGCCTTTGGAGACAACTCGTTCTGAAACTATGGATGTACAGTTGACAGGTTAAATGCATATTCTTCAGTCAGTTCTCTAGCATCATCTGGCTCAATGCCTCCTGGGTTGCTGAACGTGCCATTCGCACCAAGCTGAATTTCCCAGCTCTCGGATGATCTATTAAGCTGAGCAGCTACGAATCCATCCCATGTAATGATTTGTACTTGTGATCCTGTATCCCTGTACCAAACGTTTTCATGTCCCATGGCCAGAAGGGCTAATCGCATCATCGAAATACCAATCCTGATTTTTTCCCTTCTCATTAAAAATAACCCCTCACATTAATTATCTCCGTCTGAAATCATCACCCGTCATAACCTGTCCTTTACTTTCGTATTATCCCAGACTGTGAAATTAACCATGGAAATAATAATCACGCATATAGAAACGTTGTTAAATTACCGCATTACCGCATTACCGCATTACCGCATTACCGCATTACCGCATTACCTCATCCCGTTGATCCGACTTTTATTCTATTTAGCAGTTTCCGGAAGTGTATCACTACAAGGAAGCTGGCAACTCGACAAAAATCACGTCGTCTCCCTACCGGGCGAGCGAGTGCGGAAACCCCTGTGCAGCCCTTATTTAATGGGAGTATAGGACATAAAAATTTTTCGTTTCAGGAAAATTATTGGTGCCGGATAAAGCAGATCCGCTTCTGTCCTTTTCCGGATCTCCAGGATTTAACAAGTGAAGTCACGTGGAGGAGTTGGGGTCAGGGCAAATTTTTTACCGGAACGCCTGCATAAAAGGTATCAGTCATGAGCGGATGGCACGGGCATGCTGTTTTTAGGTCGAGGCTGCTGAAGGTCTGCTCTGAGCGAAAAGCGGACATTGTGCATTAGCGCTAACGGTTCAATCTTTGGAAGTCAGCTCGATTCAGTTCGGATAATTTCTCTTAGATAATGATAAGGTTAATTCTCCCTACAACATCTGGATAGGTGTGAAAGTGAGCATTTCAGCGATATATGAATGGTGTATGAATGATTTTCTGATCAGTACAGACAATGCAAAGTTGAACATACAGGCTGTGCATCAGTATTTGACGAGATCTATATGGGCAAAAGGTATAGATCTGGAAACCGTCACGGCTTCAGTAGCGAACAGCCTTAACTTTGGCATTTATCACAATGAATCTCAGGCAGGATTTGCACGTCTGATAACGGACTATGCTACTTTCGCGTATCTTTGTGATGTGTATGTACTTGAGGAATACCAGGGCGACGGGTTGGGAAGATGGCTTATGGAATGTATTCATAGCCACCCGGTGTTTGAAAAGCTTCGTAGGATCTTGTTATTCACAACAACTGCGCCCTGGCTTTATGAAAAGTTTGGCTATGAACCGGTGAATAAGAAAAACTATGCGTGGGCTATCACCCGGCCTGATATCTATACCAATAGATAAAAGCAAACATAACAAGTGACCTGCCCCCAAGATTAGATACAACCTTTAGTTAATAAAGTCGGTTAGTAATAGCACATTAAAAAATATGAATGCTGCTGATATAAAAAAATTCGTAATCGCACATTGAAATTGGTTTCAAGATACATATCATCAATTCCTTTAGAAAATGCAAAAAAATTCATTTCTATTATGAAATTGGACTTCTAAAAGTTGGAAAAAACAGTGCTGATGATTTTAGGTATGAGAATGGGAAAGTAGCATTAAATAATCATAAGCTTCATTATGATGGTTTGGTTATTGCGGCTGGCATAAAAAGTCATTACATTAAAAAAGATAATAATCATTATGTTTTCACAAGCGATGATAGTGTTCCTAGAATAGAAGAAAGTGAATTTATCTTTCTGAAAAAAACGGAGCATGGTTAATCGGTAACTTAAGTAGCACAATTTATCCAATTGTAAATTATTTGAAATTCTGCGTTGGGAAAACTAAAGAATTAGTTGATGTTATCGAGAGAAAAGAAAATGAAAATAGCAGTTATTAATCCTGTATCAAGTGGTAAGTGTCTTCTAAAATCATTAGAGGACATTGGGGCAACTGTAATGAAAATCTATGAGGACCATCTTAAACCAGATAATGGAGATTTTTTTGTTTTTTTAAACTTTGACGAAACCATCGCTCACCTTAAAATACATGGGATTCAATCTATAATAAACGGTAGTGAGTTTGGAACATTTATAACAGACAAGCTTAATTATCTTATGGGATTCTTAGGAAATGACTTTTCTAAAGTGCAATCCAGAATTAATAAATATGAAATGTTCAAGCAATTACAACAGTCTGATTTAAAATGCGCCCAATCTTTCACCATTGATTCTTACGATGAACTTGAGTCTTTACATCAAAAAATTAATTTCCCTCTATTTATAAAACCTGTAGATAGCGCGGGAAGTGATGGCTGTAAAAGAGTTAATGATTTCAATGAATTATCATCATCTTTCAAAGAGATACATGGCTGCTATAATTTGCTAGGTAAAAGGAATAGTTCAATACTGATTCAGGAATTTATAGAAGGAGAGCAATTCATTGTTAACTCAGTCTCTCTTGGTGGCAAGCACCTCATCAGTGATGTTTACAGAGTAAGAATTGATCAGCATAACGGCGTTCCAATTTACCGCAGTATTGTCACTCTCGATATACCCACGGAAGGTGAGGTTTATAGTCTCATCACAGACTATGTAAAAAAATGTTTAACTTCTTTAGGAATTGCAGAGGGTGCAGCTCACTCCGAACTAAGGCTCACTAATACGGGCCCATGTCTTATTGAAGTAAATAGCCGTATCATGGGTCCCGTGCTTGATGTCGATGCATTTTATTGTGCTTTCGGTTATAGCCAACCGTCACTGCTATGTGAGTCGATCATCCATCCGGAAATTTTCATTCGACGCTTGAATTACAGCGTACCCACACCCAAAAAGCATTTTTCTATGGTTTTTTTAAGATGCAGTGTTAAAGGGATTATTAGCAACCGCAAGGGGCTTGAAAATATCAGACGGCTTCCTGGATACCACAGTATCAGGAACATTCCACAGATAGGGCACCAGTCTGTGAATCCTTTACTTACAACCGGAGATTTTGGTATAGCATACTTTTGTCATGAGGATAAAGTTTTACTCGAGCAGTCGTTATCCATACTCCATGAGATGGAAGATGAAAATATCATTTTTGGTATGAATTCTTATGAATAAATTTACTGCGGCGATAGTTCTATCCGTTTTGATGCAGTCATTAGCTTATGGTTTTATGACAAAAAACATGAGCTCAGATTCAATATTAATATTCGTCACTGTCGCCTTTTTGACTTGTAGTGCTGTATATTTTTTAATATCTAAATTGCGAGGAATTAAGCTTTCTAGGCCACAGATCCCTTGTATTATCAGGCTAAACGTTAGCACCGCACTAGCGTTTGTCTCTTTCTATATTTCAATTACATTGATACCTGCTTCTATTGCTACGTTGTTGGAGGCCGCGGCAGGGCCTTTGTGGATAATAATAATTGGTGTGACTTTTTCCAGGAAAAAGGTATTTTTAACTTCAATTATTACATCCATGCTTGTTATGTTATGTGGTGTCGTTTC
Organism: Candidatus Pantoea bituminis; assembly: GCF_018842675.1. Taxonomy (NCBI): domain Bacteria; kingdom Pseudomonadati; phylum Pseudomonadota; class Gammaproteobacteria; order Enterobacterales; family Erwiniaceae; genus Pantoea; species Candidatus Pantoea bituminis. Next base: position 207,659 of record NZ_JAGTWO010000001.1, on the reverse strand, counting down.
CGTCTGTATAATAAGCGAGAAAATCATTTCATTCCAAGTTATTATGGGTATTTTTTTAGCTATAGCAGCAGCTTTAGGCGCGGCGCTTGTTGCGTGGAACAGTGAAAAAGCGGAGTTATTATCACTTTCGCCAATCATTGTTCTTGCGTGGCGCTTTCACCTTACGTGGTTCCTTTCCTTAGTAATATACGCATTTATACCCGTTGAAAAAATAACGAGTGGTGATATTTTTAATTCGCTCTGGTTAGTGTTAGTCGGGGTTGTTTTGCCAATGTATTTTATGCAAAAAGGAATGCAAAAATCGTCGCCATTGATCACGATGATGTGTCTAAGCATGCTGCCGTTAATCACATATATTTTTGAGATAACTTTCGGCAGTAGAGTTAACTTTTATCTTTTAGGCGTACTTTTAATCGGTGTTGGGGCCTCATTTTTCCAGATATGGATGGAGCAAAGATTAAAAAGTAAGCTTGCCTAATTATTACGCCGTTGCGGTTTTACTGTCACGGCGTTATGCATTTTTGAACCTTATGTATTATACAACAGGAAATCTGAACATCTTGAAAATACTAATCGATGAATTTGTTAAGAGCAGACAAGAGGTGACCTGCTCCTGGTTGATTCACATAGAATGCTGTTAGTAATGTCTGCAGATCGCTCATAGCGGACCTTCCCTGTATTAATTAGCTTGTAAAAACTTCAGGTATCCGCTCATTTTCGCTTATCTCTCCCTCATTTGAGGCTACAGCATCGCCCTCCGGACCAGATTCAGGCTGACAACTTCCCTTGCCATCAGACCCCAACCGGTAAGCGCAACAGCGCTCACGACCCGGCGCTGCCGGGGAATCGGCAGGTGCGATGCGTTGGCTGTTTATTCTTTTGTTGCGGATTGCGGGCAAAAAAATACCCGCACAGGGCGGGTTAAAATTCGTTACAGAGGAGACCTCCGCATTAACTGTAGACCGTAATGTCTGCGTTAGGTTCATTAATTCTTTGTTTAATATAGATTTAACCTGACTATGGTTTTATTCCGCGCCAGCCAGATTATTTCTCACTGTTGTCTTCAGCCAGCTGCCAGATTTTTTCACGAATGGCTTCCTGCTCTTTTTTATCCGCCGCGGCTTCAGGTTCACTAAACAGCGACCAGATTTTTTCTTCCAGCTCCGGTTTCGCCTGCTGATGGCCTGAGACACTGAACTGCGTGTCATCATTCGCATAATGCTTACCGCCTTTATTTACATAGTCTGCTGATTCCACTGTCATGAATGCTCCGTTATCTGTCCGGCCGCTCTTTGTCCTTGTGGGTGAAGACGAAAAAAGCCCGCAAATAAGCAGCGGGCAAAAGTAACAAGGATTTCTCGCAGGTGCACATTTCATACTTTCTGTGCAGCTGTAGATTCTGGCTAAAGAGTTCTTGTTTGCAAGCGAGGCGTATTCCGGCTGCGCAGTTTCAGCCCTTCGCCATCACTTTCCGGCCAGTAAGCGCTGCAGGGCTGGTTCCCTGCCTTACCGCCGAGCCAGAAGAAGTCTGCGAGGTGCTGATGAAACTCCTTTTAAAAAAGGCCATTATTCCTTTTCCTGCAGCAGGATTCAGCAGGGCTACGCGAAACCAGGCGCGGGCAGATTACAACTTGTGTTGTTACCCCGCCTGTTAAACACGCTGTCATTTCTCAGAAACCGCCAGCTTTAGCTTACGAATTTATGACGAGCCGCATGGGTTTGTGTCATTTTTCTCATCACGGCCTGTTCACCCGGCACTTTCTGTCAGTTTCTTCAGGTTATGCCAGGCTTGTTTGTGTACGTGCCAGTGATTTCGCCGGAAAATTTGCAGGGGAATATATTTTCTGTCGCCCGGGTCGGGCATAACCCTTTAAAGCACGCCGGCCCGCAGCCCGCTTAAAGGGTTATGCCCGCGGGACCCGGTAAAAGGTACGTATGTACAACCGTTGCAGGATATAACACATCTGAACTGTCACCCAGGAGAGACCCATGGCTCATGAAACAATCGTAACGATGTTCAGTACCTTAACACTGGCGGAAGGTGCGAAGCGTAACCTGATTAAGGCCGGCTTCAGCGATGATGATATTGATATTATCTCAGGCGAACGCCTCCGTTCTGAGGGGCATGAAGCACGTCATCCCGGTTTCTGGCAACGCCTGTTTGGCAATACCCTTGAGGAAGACCAGGAAGAAGTTTACGAAGATGCGCTGCGTACCGGCGGGGTGGTTCTGTCGCTTCGTGCAGATGAGGATGAGGCCCCGCGCGCGCTGGGTATTCTGGATGCGCATGAGGAACTTACAGGGCGCAGCGCAGCGGCCCCGGCTGATTACACGACTGATAATGAGCTTACTTCGCCTCCGGGGGCAAAAGTAACCAGACCGGCACGGATGCAGTGCGGACATCACTGACCGGTGATGAAAGCGAGGAAGACGTTCTTCGCCTGGCTGAAGAACGACTGGAAGTCGGTAAGCGACTGGTCAGCGAGGGCTCTACCCGTGTCCGCCGCTATACCGTTACCGATCGCGTTTCGGAAAATATCTCATTGCGCGAACAGCACGCCGAAATTTTCCGTCGCCCGCTCAGTGAAACCGGCTCGCCGGACAGCGTTGACTGGTCAGAAAAAACGGTAGAAGTTGCTGAAACCCATGAACAACCCGTCATTAACAAAACGGCGCACATCAAAGAAGAAGTGGTGGTACGTAAAGATGAAAGCGATCGGGTGGAGACGGTCAGTGATTCAGTGCGCCGTCAGGAAGTGGATATCGATCATGCAGACACCGTGCAGGCCTCAGACATAGCCCATAATGCCGGGACATTGCCGGAAGCATCCCGCTCAGGTAATGTCAGAGAGTATGACGTCACGTCAGATAATAATCGCACGGATCACCCGGAGCACAAAGAAAGCTTAGCCGACAAGGCAGGTGATAAAATTGCGGAAGCCAAAGAGAAAGTCGAAGACAAGTTCAAAAAGCCGTAATTTATTTCCCTGGCGATAACCACCGCTCAGGCCCGCATCAAGATGTGCGGGCTTTTTTCACCTGTTAACTGCCGGCTATTGTGCGTGCTTTCCGCTCACAGTAGCCCCTGAAAACCTGCTCAATGGCGGCTTTATGGCAGAAGCGGATATTACAAGCCTGAAAGTGCCTGAAGCTGGTCACAGTGATTATTTGTCAGCTCTGCTTTTGCCTGAGGTAATAAATGAAGTTTTCCTGCCTGAATCGCTCCAGATTACTGGAAAATTATACAGTCAGCGCGGGCTTTCACCTGTAAAAAAATCCGGTAACTTTTACAGAGCATTTGCAGGCCCCATGGCTTCGCTTCTTTTATTAATCTTTGTTGATGGCCTGAAATAAAAACAGCGAAAGCATTTCCAGGAAAATTGCCTCTCCGCTAATTAAGGCTTTTCCAGAGGAAAAAGCCGGGCAGGTGCTGATGGCTTTTTCGCGAGACAAGTGGCCGCACGTTTGGGGATCAGGCACTCTTCGCAGGGCGTTACTGATTTAAAGTTATTTCGGGCGATGCCCAGAGCCAGAAATAACTGACCAAATTCTCCCAGCAAAATCATGTCCTCTGCATGATTTCTGACATGTATACACGTACCGTTATGGACAACATGGTTGTTTGCTACTTTTGAAATGCTTATATAGTACATATTTTTCATTATTATAGTCCCAGAGCTTATAAGCTGAGCTTTATAATGACACAAGCAAATAAAAATCATTAGTTTAATTTATATAAACCCGCCGTGATTTTATTCTCTTTTGTTATTGTCCGGATTAAGACTTTTTATCAGTAAGTTATATGGTATTGGTAATAGCAAAGCGCACTTATCCAGACTGTAACTGACTCGTTTTTCAAACTCACTGAACTAAAGAGAGCGGATTTATCATTTAATCTGAAGGGTTATTTATCTTTCTTTCTGCTCATGCTAAAAATGCCTTAACCAGCGTGAATGCCACGTTGCGCTTTAATGCATTGCGACAGAAAGTAACGATGAAAATCCTGTCAGTCCCGTACAGGGAAAGCGGCCCAGCCTGATTTCGGCTGTTATCCCTGTGGCTTAACCCGTGATGTCGCGCAGGCTTATTCTCTGCACCGCTTCTTATTAAAAGCTGACTCCGCTCCGTAGGGTGCCTCCGCTTACACGTCTGAGCGCGGGTCCGGTAATCTCTCACTGACCCACCCGGATATTCTTTCACCGTTTCAGTTTGAAAGATGCAAACACAACCTGTTTTGCTCCGACAGATTACTGGCTCCTGTTATGGCGGAGGCTGACCTGTGTGAAAAGGCAGTCCAGAGCAGGTTAATGCGAGCCTTATCTGCCGTTAACTTTTTATCAACGGCTTCGCCTGGTTTTCGGTATCCGGTCCGCAATGACTCAGACCAGCCTCAGGGGCTGGTTTTCTGCCGGTAAGCCGGTCTGTAAAGCCGCTAAAGACCCGGGGGTATTTACAGGGTCTATATTTAGATTGGTATTGAAAACTGACCCGGGAGGGGGTCTGGTTTTCTTTGAGTCTTTATAAGCGGCTGATAAAAATGTGAGGCAGGCATGTTAAATGAAAAACAGAAAGACCTGGTTAAGGCAACGGTACCGGTGCTGAAAGAAAACGGTGAGGCTTTAACGGACTATTTTTATAAGCGTATGTTAAAAAATAATCCCGGGCTGAAAGAAACCTTCAATATGGGCCATCAGCGCAGCGGTGCGCAGGCAAAAGCTCTGGCGGGAGCCGTGCTGGCCTACGCCGAAAATATAGACAATCCGGCAGTGCTGTTACCGGTTATTGAGCTCATTTGCAATAAACACGTCAGCCTGAATATCCAGTCGCCGGACTATGATATTGTTGGCGAAAATTTACTGCATTCAATAAGTGAAGTACTCAGCATCCCTATGGATGATGAACTGATAACAGCCTGGGGTGCGGCATATAAACAGCTCGCTGACATTTTTATTTCAACAGAAAATCAGCTTTACGATGAGCGTAAACAGTCTCCGGGCAGCTGGACAGGATGGCGAAACTTTATCGTGGACAAAAAAGTAAAAGAAAGTGAAGAAATCACTTCTTTTTATCTGGTTCCACAGGACGCACAGCCGCTTCCGGCTTATAAACCCGGGCAGTATATAACCTTACGGGTGCTGGTTCCGGCGCTGGGCATTAAGCAACCGCGCCAGTACAGTTTATCCAGCAGCCCGGCGGATAATTACCTGCGGATATCTGTTAAACGAGAGGATGCCCGCACGGAAGGGCAGGATCCGGGCTATGTCTCGTCCACGTTGCATAATACCGTTGATAAGGGCAGCGTTGTTGAACTCAGCGCCCCGGCAGGAAATTTTTATCTGCTGAACCCGGATACGAACAACGTACTCATCAGCGCAGGCGTCGGGCTGACGCCGATGATTTCTATGGTTAATCATTTGCTTGCAGAGCATGCCGATCCAAACTTTAAACCGGCATTACGTGACGGCATAAATGCCGGAACCAGAGAATACCGGGCGCTGAAAAAAGAAATATACTTTATTCATGCGGCGCGCAGTTCTGAAGTGCATGCATTGCGTAAGGAGCTGAAAAACTTAGCCAGCCAGAATGATAATCTTCACGTTTTTATTGCCTATGAAAATGTAAAAGAAGATGAGGTCCCCGGTAAAGATTATCAGGTGAAGGGAAGGCTCGATTTAAACGCTCTTCCGGCGGCATATCTTCCCGCAGAGGCTGATTACTATTTATGCGGACCGGTTCCGTTTATGCAGGAACAATATCGCTCTTTGATCAGTCTGGGCGTGCCGAAGGAGAAGATATTCAGTGAAGCTTTCGGGACTGGCGGGCTGCATCTGTAGGTGCGACTTTATGACGGTATTTAAAGTCCTTTTCCGTATTTGTTTTGGCTCCGTGTAACCGATTATCGTGAAACGTACAGAACCCGAAGCCAGCAGCTGTTTTGCTGGCTTTGCTGCTCCTCCGTCATCCGGGCTCAGGCCAGAAGTCCCGTTTGCAGCGTTGTTTTCTGAACATACAAAACTTTCTGTACTTCTGCGAAGGTTCTTCCTGGGCTTAAAGGCGTCGTCTGGAGCAGCACGGCAGGTGTCCGGTAACGGGACTTCACCACAATACATATTTGAAATGGTTGTGCTCGCCGGCTGACCACCCCTGCCGTCAGAAGCTAAACAGGATGCTGTCCTGTTTTTCTTTGATTTGCTGTTCGAACAGCTTGCGTTACAACGGGGAAAGGGACTAATGCCACAATGTTACCGTTAAGCTGACGGCCGTTTCTTCATGTGCGTTACCACTCGGCCACTGACCACCACGGCATTGGGAACCGTCACCTCATAGTTCTCTCGGGCAGGATTTTGGTTGCCAGCATACCCACCCGCTGACCACACCCTCATGATCGGCAATCCTTATCACCTCGCCTGTACGTAGCGCACGGGAACAGGTCAGAACCAGTTCACTCATGGCGTGGTTCATCACGCCGGCAGAGCCTGGTGTTAGCGTCAGGCCGAAGAAAGCGCTTATCTTCAAACGCCAGCGAATCTGCACCTGGCAGAACGGCAAGAGCAATTTTAATATGAGAGCAGAGCCTGAGAGGAGTTAAGTTGTCAGTAGTTGCCCGGCGAGTGCTTTCTGGGTACGCGGTGAACGTTACTTTTAGCCCTCAACTCAGGAACAGGCACAGGGGAGAGACGCGCCTCAGGTTTTTGACGCATCCTGACAGGCTCGCTCTCAGGTTTAACCGTTAAAGGTGGTGCAGCACAGATACGCGGCTTAACGGTAATGGCTTCCTGTCTGGCTTTCGGTTTAACAGCTTCAACCATAACTACCGGTCCAGGGATGCTGTGCTTCCCTTTTAAGCAGTCAAGGCATTGGCTGATATCACTGTAACGGCGTTTAGCCGCGGCCACAGCCTGATGATATTCATAAAACGAGCCCAGGAATATTTGTCCTTCTTGCCGCAGCTTTTTACAACCCTTGCAATGCACGGTTATCCCTAAAAAAGGATCAATACAGGCATAGTAATAATACGACTTTATCACCGTTATTTCCTTTAAGTTCTGTGTGTAACCTTGAATATAAAAAGATTAATTTGGTAGTGCGTTGATTTCCCTGGTGCAGCAATAAAATCTTATTTTTTGACGCATTCCATACTACACATAGTCAGGCAATTAACCAACCCACTAAAATTAGTAGTGCCACGCCCTGTGATCGTAAAAGACACAATATTTCAGGAGCTGTAATTTCTTGCTGGCTTACGAATCCTTTAAAGTGAGTCGATAGTTCCTTAGGAATTTAAAAAACCAGAAGCACACTTTTGTAGAAAATGATTGTCAAATGCTATAACTGCAACTTTACATTTTCCAGTGCGTCAGAAAAGACGATTATTTTTTACGCACTTTTTATTTTAGTAAAATTTCAGGCATTCCCTAAAATGCTAGGGTATTCAGCTAATAATTGCCAGCTTTAAAGCCAGTCTTCATTTTCTTCAATTCCGTTTGCTATGCCTGAGGGAATGATTACCGCTAACTAATGGAATAACAAGCTTAAATCTTACTTTACGTCAGATCTCCCAGAAGTATTATATATATTAATGCTCCCATCCGCCTGAAAGATAAGAATTATTTAACTGGTTTGGTTTCCGGTAAAAATAAGATAAATCCATTAATAACCTTGATCGCTCAGCATAATATAAATCGAATATTTAGTTTAATAATACGCAAAGTCTTTCAGTAATTTAGAAGCTGCAATTTTTTGGATAACCGGAAAAATTTACTGAGCGGTTCTTCTGTCGTTTGCTTAACATTTCACAATGCCAGGCCAATTGTCCGCTCACAGCCGCCGACGCCAGTTAGCATAAGCAACTTTGTTTACAAAGCAAAAGAAAGGATGCTTCAGGTATAGCTTTATCATCTGCTGCCGATACTATGTATAGCGGTTGCGGGGAAGCCGGACGGCCAACACCAGGGCAAAACGTTCAGGCTTTCCCGCAGTGGTCTTCAGTAAAATCAGGCGTGTAGCGAATATCTTCAAATTAGGAATTTTCCCCGCAAATTTTAATTTCCTTGGATTCTGAAAGTTAGAACATTCTTTTTATGCACCCGTATGTGACATTAGGGTATGCCCGACTGTCGCTGACATTAATGTTATGCCTTTTAGACCATTACTGGTTTTGCTGAAAGTGACTTTTAGGTTATGCCGCATAACTGCTACTAAACTGATGACAATAAGAAAGTAGCGCTGTAATGCATATAAAATTCCGGCTATATCATCTTGTTGAAAGCACCCCTGATATTTAGGTTGACCTTTAAGTCAGTGACAATCGAATGATGACATTCACTCAATGTCCGCTTTGTGCCAGAAGCGGACATTGGTACAGTTTGATTGCCCGTGAAAGAAGAACCGTTCATGGTGGTAAAACAGCCGCATCAAGTATGCTAAAACCAGGAGAAGTGATGACTGCTCAGCAAGCACCTCGACTTGAAACAGAACGACTGATTTTAAAGCAATTTACGCTCGACGAGTTTCCAACGCTTATGGCGTGCTGGAGCACTCCTGAAATGGCTAAAATTAATGGCGGTGAGAATCCAACAGCAGAAATGGTTTGGACCCGCTTATTACGTTATATCGGGCACTGGCACGCGTTAGGGTATGGCTATTGGGCAGTGTCTGAGAAAACAACAGGTCGTTATGCTGGTTCGTTTGGTTTCCAGGATGCTCATCGTGATATCACACCTGAGTTAAAATACCCTGAAGCTGGATGGACGTTGATTCCTGAGGTTCGTGGCAAAGGTTATGCGTCTGAAGCACTGGCCGCAGTTTTACTATGGGCCGACCAGACATTTTCCTCCCCAGTGTGTTGTATCATTGACGAAGAAAATAAACGTTCAAATTATCTGGCTGAGCGTTTTGGTTTCCAGTTTCAAGATTATGTTAACTATCGCGGCAAGCAGGTACGCATGCTTATACGCCAGTAAGTAATCAAACCATAAAGGCAAATTATTAGCGGGTCATTTGAGGAATTAGCCTTTAAAGGCCTTGGTCGCTTTTCCGCTTTTGCTGAAGCCTGCCTGCGACATTTGAGTATACCCAAATGTCACAGGGTAAATCCCCTGAAAGCCCCTAATGTCATCACTTATTTGTCATGCGTGTGATTGTCATAACTTAAATGTCACTGATTAGTCGTCCTTAGGGCATGCAGTATATAGTCTCGGTGCCGAGGCTATATACTGCATGACTGCGTAACGTTTTGCAGGTGCGAACCGTCGATTGAATCAAGAACAAATAACGCGCTTAGCGTAGGATAATTTCCGTTTTCCAAGCGGACCCCATTTATCAGACCATTGTGGTTACGGGACGGACACTGAACCTTTCTTTCGGGCAGAAGCCATGATTGCCTGTTCATCATAATTAAACTTTACATCTGCCATACTCTTTATTCTCGCCTTGTTATAAATAAAAGGCGGCTTTACCGGGCAGAAATAATGCCCGGCAAAAAAAAGCGAGTGCAACTTTCCCAACAAATACCACTGTACGTCAGCGTTTAACACAGCAGTGCTGTCTTATTGTATGTAGTTACATCATCCAGTAATTCTCTAGCTAACATCCAACACTCCACCTTACCCTCAAAGCCCCTCCCTGACACGTCTCTGAAACCCATCGCTCCTCTCAACCCAGACCCGCGCCGTACCTGAAGTCCGATTGCCCCCACTGAACAGCCCCCGCCGCCCGGCCCGCAGAGACGGTACTGCAGTTGCTGATAATGAATGGCGCAACTACTAACTTCGGTGTCGCTGTCAGTGTCAGCCGCATTGTCTTCTGTTAGTCTGCGATAGTCTGGCATATAAGCTGTTGAAAGGCCGACGGCGTCTGGCAGGGCGGGCTAACGGCGCCATGAGGCGTCTGAGTTACATGTCGTTTGGGGTGGCACCTCCATACAGGTCACTTCCACAGTAGTCTTACCGTTTCGTCATTCAATGAAGTTGAGCGCGTCAACCTGACCCGTTTTTTTACAGACAGCTCACGCGTAACGTGAAGCGATTCTTTCGCAAAGCTGAAAGCAACCTCGTCATTCTTCTCTGGTAACTCGCCTGAATAAAGATTTACACTGCAGGATAATCACAAGTACAGCGCTGGACTTATACAGAAGCCAGAAGGAAAGACGGTGTGCTGACTGACTACTGCGGGTAAACTGACAAACAATGTCGTTTCAGGACCGCAGATAGGGGTTTGAAAAATCGTATTACTGCCGGTAATATCAGTGTCACAGGAAGCTAATAACGAAGCTACAGGTTAACGCCTTACCTGAGTGATTGTCAGATAAAGTAATCTTTCGGCCATATTTTTGTACCGGATGCTGGCACCGGGTACCCGGTCTTAATCGGGTTTGTCAGCCCTTAAAGAATAAGCATGTTGTCCTGCATATACTTCATTGCGCTGACAAGAGATCCCGCGTCTGTCCTGCGATCAAGCGGATAGTTTAGAATTCTGATACCGTTCATGAGCCAGATGTCGCAACATTTATGCCCGGTATCAAGAACGATTTGCTTCACCAGATGCTTCACAACAGCCTGACATTCTTTGCGCTCGGCCCAGAGGGCCAGATTAAACTCCCGAAGTGCTTTAGTCTTGATTGCGGGCCGGCTCCGAAAGCGGTCGATGTCTGTTTCTGCTTCCCGAAGCTGCTTTGCCATATCTCTTGCCCGCACGGTCAGTTCCTTTACGTCCGGCGCCACTTCAACCGCTTCAAGTATATTATTCATTCTCATGGAGAGCTCAACGTGCCGGTTGAGGAGATCTTCGATGGAGACTTTCCTAGGGGATTCCCCTATTAAATATTCAAGGCTGTGCAACAAACCCTGAGTCAGAAATTTGTCAACGGGTTCCCGGTTAATTGCACTGGCCGTGCAGCGCTTTTCTCTGCGCATAGTACAGACATAGTAGCCGTATTTGTTCTCAACCAGTGATGACAGTACAATATGGTGACCGCAGCATTTACAGATCATCACTGACCTGAACAAGTTGATGTAAAGGGGATTATCCTTCGAGCGGAGTTTGCTTTCTGATTCGGTTCTCATCAGCTGAACGTCTCTGAAGACATCAGCTCCAATTATGGCCGGATAATAGCCGGGCAACTCTTCAATTCCTTTGCAGGTGTTGTAACGGGAGGGCACAAGGATGCCGGTAACTGATTTCTTATTCAGAAGCTGGTCAACTGAGCTGGAACTCCACGCTCCCTTTACACCTTTGAGATTTTTTCTGTTTTCCTGATTAAGGATTAACCTTATTTTTCCATAGGAGTACTCTTTCAGCCTAAGCATATAAATGTAGCGGATGGTATCCGCAAGCTCATTATTGACGTCAAAACCGCTTCTGTCCGATCTGACCGTGAGCCAGGCGGGGCAGCGGGTAGTCATCACCGCGCCGGCATCAACAGCCAGCTTACGCTTAGCTGCCCAAGCCGACTGCATCCGTCTGGATTTGATTTCGCTCTCCTCATTGGCGCGCTGTGCAATAAGAACGGCTTTAATTACCAAAAAGGGTCATTGAGAGAATCAGAGGTATAATGCGCTCCATCACTCAGCGTTACCACGTCAATGCCAGCTTTTAGAATAGCCCTGAGCCGCTCCGTAGCATCTCCGATTTTCTCTCTTGAGAGTCTGTCCAGACTTTCCACCAGTAGTACAGAACCGCTCAGGATATGCCCGAGTTCCACGGCTTCCATGAATACTGAGAATTCGCCGCGGGCTGCATGAACTCCTCGAAATGCACTGAGACCCAGGTCTTCGTAAGTTACGGGATTAAGGAAATAGTCAGGATGTGCCGAAAGCCATTCGGCAATCATCTTCTGCTGACGCCTGAAGGAGTCCCCGTGGACCTGCTGGAGAGATGAGAAACGAAGGTAAGCGATTGCGTTTTTCACTCATAACTCCCTTATCAATATGGTGAGAGCAGAACTTTTAACAGGTATCCGTCTCCGCTTCTGCTCGCTGCCTCGCAGCACGGTATTAAAAATAGAAATAATTTCGGCAGCCTGTTTGTGAAAAGCGTTTAGCAGTTGTTTAGTAACTAGCAGTTGTTTAGTGACAGACATTTCGAATTTTAGAATTAAAGGAGGAAACTCTTATTGTTCATTTGCAGCACCAACGCTAAACATTACATCAGCCGGAGTTGGCCAGACGGCACTGCCGTGAGATGCCCGCAGCGCTCTTTCGCCGCGTTGCAGCAGGTTCCTGAAGCCTTACGGAGTTTGACCACTGCGCATCCAAAGCCAGCAGATCGGACAGCCGGAAGTGAAAGGTCTTCCCGGCGCGCCCGCCCGCGTGACGGCCATGCGGTTTATCTTCTTTATCGTCTGGAAAACCAGTGGTGAAGAGTTAGGAAGCTTCAGTCAGAAGTTACGGTGTAACATTGAAATCAGCGTGGCATGTGAGTTAACTTAAGGCCATTGTATTGGGATATTTCACTGTTCTTTGAAAGGCTTAATGAAGCTCGAACCTTTAAAACGTGTTGGATCATTGGATAATGATGGGCGTTTAGTTGAAGGGATTGCTGCCGGATTCGCTTGCAGCTCCAGCAGCAATGAAAAGTAAGTATAAGATTACGTATCTTGTTTGATATTCAAATTATTTGATTCATTTCAGCAAGTATATCCGCTGTTCCTTGGGGCGTGAAGGGCATATCCTTTTCACATCGAGACAAAGCGTCTCACACTGACTTTAATTACCCAAGGAAATGACCATGAAATCCATCAAAACATTTGTTGCAGTTGCGGCCCTGACACTGGTTTCTTTCGGCAGCTTTGCGCAGAGCGTTACCGCTTCTGCTTCCACCCTGGACAGTGCTGAAGCCAAAATTGCGGCTCAGGCTCATAAGGCCGGCGCGTCATATAAAATTACTGGGGCCCGCGTTGATAATGGTGCCTACATTTCTGCCGAGCTGATTAAATAATTTTGCAATGACCTACCGAAAAGGCTGCCCCATCAGGCAGCCTTTTTTACGTTTGTAGCTGCCGCGTAATGAAACTGACAAAGGCATGTCATCTCGGTTAAGCGCGTAGCCCCCTGCCATAAGCGTAAAGGCTTCGATAGCTTTTGGCAGCCTCTCTTGCGGGCTATCACTCGCTGCCACCCACAACGCCGCATTCAGAGCTGTGCCGCTGAGCAAACGTGCAGCTGCATCCGCATCTACAGTTTTGAGTACGCCCTTATTTATCATCTCTGCAACCGTGGTTCGCGTTGCCTCAAGGCAGGCATTCTGGCTTGGCCAATGCGATGGGTCACCTAAGAATGCAGGGCCATCCAGCAGTACAATGCGTTGTACTTCGGGATCAAGTGCCATCTGGATATAAGCCACACCTTCAGCCAGCAATTGGTTCCAACCTTCTTCTGCTTCTTTCGCAATTTCTTTCGCACGATGCGCTATTTCACTGTCAACCTGAGCCACCACCGCAGCCAGCAGGCCGCGTTTATCATTAAAATTATGATAAAGCGCGCCACGGGTCAGGCCCACGCTTGCGGTCAATTCATCCATCGAAGCGGCGGCAAATCCTTTTTCAGCAAAGGCTTTACGTGCAGCGGCGATCAGCTTTTTGCGATTTTCTTCCATTGTTTCTGCTCGACGTTTTGTTGCCATGTTTCCCTCAAAGTACTAAACAGTGCGCACATATTTGACATACGCACCGTATGCAACTAATTTGATATACGAGATGTATCTTAAACCAATAATACGAGTTCAACCTAACCAATTACTATAAAGGTGAATCATGATCGAACGCGAACCTGTTTTCCCAGCCAATCGCCATCATTTGTATGAACAATATGGCTACTCTGCCGCGATACGCTCTGGCGACTTGCTCTTTGTGTCCGGGCAGGTAGGCAGCCGCAATGATGGATCACCGGAACCGGACTTTGCTGCGCAGGTAAGACTCGCCTTTGCTCACTTGAAGGAAACCCTGGCTGCCGCAGGATGCGGCTTAGATGATCTGGTTGATGTAACCACTTTTCATACCGATCCTGAAAAGCAGTTTCCAGCGGTTATGGAAATCAAAGCGGAAGTTTTCCCTCAGGCGCCTTATCCCAACTGGACCGCCGTGGGAGTAAACTGGCTCGCTGGCTTTGATTTTGAAATTAAAGTCATTGCGCGCATTCCATAAATTTACAGGATGAAATATAGATGAGATATACGTTTCACTGAGCCTCAAGAATCGGTGCTCTTATCTATATTGGCGCTTCCTATCGCCGTAATAGTTAGCATGATCACAATACCAGCACGTATTGTTAATCTGCTAATGGTAACTAAGGTTATTATTATTCCCATCGGAGGCAAACAACCTCCTCACCATAAATGAAGGAATATGACCATGAAAACCATCAAAACACTGTCACTTGCCGCTGTAACCGCTCTTTCGCTGATCTCATTTGGTAGCTTCGCTCAGAGCGTGTCTGTTACCTCATCAACGCTGGACGGTGCAGAAGCTAAAATCGCCGCCCAGGCAGAGCAGCAGGGTGCGCAGTATAAAATTACCGAAGCTAACACCAATAATCGCGTGCATATGACCGCAGAACTGTACAAATAACGTATGGTCGCATAAGGAAGTGCCGGAAGAGGTCGCCCAATGGGCGGCCTTTTTTGTATCTGCTCACTTTATAAAAGTGGGTTGCTGATGCGATCGCGACAGCCCAGCAAAGATTGCAATATCTTCAGCCAGGCTTTAATCGAATTGCCAGTAAAGTGGCGAACCGTAAACCTCGACAAAGTAATCGATCACTGCTCGGACGTTGAGCGGAGGGTGGCGAGCGTTAGGGTAAATAGCAGCAATATGTTGTGGCTCCGTTTTAATTGCTGCCTCGAAATTCGTCATTACTCTGACTAACTCCCCTTTTTAATGCTGTCGCCAATCAGCCAGTCTGGAAACAGCACCATTCCCATTCCCCCTAGCGCCGCAGTCAGTAAAGATTCAGCATTATTAGAGATGAGTAACGCCGAAACCGGATAATGAATCCAGCTGTAATCGGGTTCACGGAACAGCCACCGGTTCGGGCCGGATGAACCTCTGTAGACCAGACATTTATGCTGAGCCAATTCAACCGGCTTTTCCGGCTTGCCATGATTTTTGATATAGCCGGGAGAGGCAACCAAATGATAATGCTGAGTGCCAAATATCCGCGCATGAAAAGATGAGTCGGTCAGGGTGCCAATCCTGAAAATGAGATCGGATGCATCTCTGTGAGGATCGATATAGTCATCGGTTTGCGTCAGCTCGATGAGCAAACGCGGATAGCGAACGGAAAGCGCCGTCAGCCAGGGAGCAATGTGGCGCTGGCCGAAAAACACCGGCGCATTTATCTTGATCAATCCGGCTGGCTCAAGCGAGCGGTCCAGCAGTTCTCTTTGGGCTTCGCTGAGTTGCTCAGTGATAGTGCGGGCGTACTCTACAAATAACTTCCCGGCTTCTGTAGGAATAACCGCCCGTGTGTTTCGATAAAAAAGTTGCTGACCCAGCCTGTCCTCTAGTTGAAGAATAACGCGTGAAATCATGGATGCTGAAACACCCTCGCGCCTGGCGACAACTGAGAAGCTTTGCGCTTCAAAAACACCAATAAAAAATAACAGTGTCCGAAAATTGATGGCGCTGGGATCATACATTATCTCGATTCCTGCAAAGGTGTTTCCCGAATTATACCGTTTTTCATTATTGGAAGCTGCACTATGATCCGGCGCCTAAACCACTGGAGACTGTTTGATGCAGCTTTTATTTATATTACTTGTTGTTGCTGGCGGGATGGGATTGTCCGTAGAAGCCGGTTTATTAGGACCACTGGGAAGCGAAGTCGGGGACTTATGGGCGACGTTCAGTATTTTCGGCGTCGGTGCCGCGCTGACGTTTTTACTGATGCTGTTTTTCAGCCCACGTAATAGCCCGTCCTTTTTTGCACAACCTTCGTGGACTTTGTTGGGCGGCATATTGGGACCCATTTACGTGGTTATCCTGACCGTTGCGGTTCCCACTATTGGTATCGCTATGACGATGATCGGCATTCTTGCCGGACAGGTTTTCAAAAGTCTGGTAATTGACCATTACGGTTTGTTCGGTACTGCCCATCGCAAAATCGACAGCAAACGTATTATTGCGCTGATTTTCATTATTGCTGCCCTTGTTCTTGTGGCTAAAGGCTGAGATTAACTGATGACTATTTTAATGATCGTTCTGGCTGTTGTTGGTGGCGCCGTACTGAGTATTCAGGCCGCGATTAATGGGCAGTTGGGAAGTCAAGTGGGTGTGTTTCGGAGTGCATTTCTAACCTTCGCGCTGGGTGCATTAGTAACTGCACTGCTGATTTTCTTTTTGAACCCAAGCAGACGCTCACCTTGATGGATATGCCTAAATGGCAACTGCTTGGCGCCTTATGTGGCGTACCTTATATCGTGATTATGGTGCTGGCCGTGCAACGTATCGGTTCAGCGGTTGCTACGGTCGCCGTTATCTTTGGTCAACTGGCGATGAGCATGCTTATCGATAATTTTGGCTGGTTAGGGAATGAAGCGATTCATTTTTCTGCTACACGCCTGGGTGCAGTGATCTGCCTGGGTATTGCACTGTTCTTCATCTATTCAAGCAGTAAAAGCAGTGCAACACCTGCGGTCAAAAAACTAAAAAAAGCATCGGCACATCGCTAAGAGAAGTGAACCTGAAGATTTTTAGTGTTCAGCAATAACCTGCCACTTACGGATTAACGGAATAGCTTATTCGTTAATCCGTTTTCAGTTACTGCAAATTACAGCAGGAAATCATCAAGCAACTGGCCGTTTTCAATCGCGGTTTTGATTGGAGAAGGAGTACGGCCTTGGCCGGTCCAGTGTTTTACTTCACCGTTCTCGTCGGTGTATTTGTATTTAGCCGGTCGGGGGGCGCGTTTCGTTTTTCCCACGCTGGTTGATTGCATTCCGCTCAACAGTTCTTCCACGCTAATGCCATCTTCCTGAAGCAGCTCACGGTACATCGCCAACTTCTCTGCCTTCTCGCGCTCTTCAGCTTCTGAGGCTTTCAGTTCATCGCGGCGCTCGGCCACAACCATATCCAACTTTTGCAGCATCTCTTCCAGTACATCAACAGACATATTGCGCGCATGTGCCCGTAGCGTACGGATATTTTTCAGGCTGCTCAGACTTTCACTCATAGATACTTCCTCAAATACTCAAATGGAACAACAGCAAGAATTCACTGTAAGGGGTAAGGGTAACATTGATAAACCTGAATTATAAAGTCTGCGGTGGCTAATCGATTGAAAGTAAAGCAATGTTAGCTAATCGAGCTGACAGGCCTCTGTATTTTGTCGAAATGCCATACAGCATCGGTCACGATTGATGCTTGATCGGCCTATGGCGAGAAATAGCCGCAAGAGGAATGAAGGGGAAAATATTCAGAGCCATATAGCTTATTGATATCACGTAAATTATCGGATGAACGGGAAGAGTGAAAAAAGGAAAACACCCGCCACGGGCTAAAACCATACCCATTCATGCACAGGCTGTTCACATTTTCTGTGGATAAGTTTTCTGCAGTGTTGAGTGCTTACCGATCAATAAGGGGCAGCTTATCTGATAGCCGATTAATCTGTCTCATCACGTGGACGTTCGGATTGCTCCATCAGATCCACCATAGCGCCACTGTGCGCATCCACATTACGAATATAACGCATCAGGGTTTCGGGCTTTTTCCACGTTCCTTCCTGCATAATTTGAGCAACCGGATAACCTTTACGGGTCATATCTTGGGCTGCGCCTACGCGCGCGCTGTGCCCACTCCAGTTTCGATAGCGGTTTTTGTTCGATCTAAGGGGCTTTTCATTTCCCGCAACCTGCCAGGCTTTTCTAAAAATCTCTTCAATAGCCGGTCGGCTCAATAACTGGTCGGGCGACGGAAGCGCTTTATTTGAGCGATGCACCCTACAAAAAGGAATACATCTGGATCATTGCTGAGCCCGGCAGCGTCAATCCATTCATCCAGCCGGCGTGTGGAAAAGGTGCTAAGCGCCTTAGTCAGTCCACCCGTCTGGACGATGGTCTTGGTATGTGAGACGTCCAAAATGATTCGGCCATCTTCGGCGCGAGAAATATCGCCCACTTTGATGCGTGCCAGTTCACTGATGCGGAGCAGCGTGCTGTAGGCCACGTGAAGAAAGGCAAGGTTACGCAATTCCTGTAGACGGGAGGAGCCAGCCCAGCAGTGATCAATTTTGTTTAAATCAGAAAGCCGGAGCGGTACGGCTTGGCCCGTTCGCTCTCCAGACACCACTGCTGTGCGGTTTATTTTTTCATTACGCGGTAAATCAGTGGAGAAACGTTAGGCGGCGTGATTCCGGCGTTACGGTGTAACATCGAGATCAAGGATGCGTGTGTTGAAATGGTGGTCGAAGCTCGCCCTGAGGCTTGTAGCCAAGAAAGGTAGTCACGAAGATCGCTAGAAAGCATCGGCAAAAAGCTGCGTTGATGTTCTTTTGCCCAGCGCCAGCAGACCGCCATCACACTCATCAATTGAGACCATGTATTGGATGAAAAGGCATCCTTGTCTTGGACAAATTCTCTGAGTCGCGCAGAAATATCTTCATCAGCCTGAAAGGAGACAATGAGGTCCGTTTTTTGAACAGTTTCACGCATATTTGCTCGTTATATAAACAATTTATAAGATGATCGCGCTACGTGAATTCTGAAGAAACTGCAGGGGGATAACCCGCCAGAATTCACGTAGCGCTGTCATTTTGTGTCTGATGTTTACTCTACAGATTCAAATCCAGAAGAGTGTAAGAACATTATTTATCCGCCTTTTATTAGATCGCGCGGGAAGTGCTCATCATACCGGGGATCTAACAAGGATCCTAACTTTACATAATGCTAATTATGTAAAGTTAGAGCTGCACTTGATTGAGATCCGGGTTCGATCAAAGACAACAATAACAAGCCAGCAGGCGAGAGGCCGACACGGGGTAGTTTTAAGGCTCATGATGTAGATTCTGGTGTGGGCCGATAAAATGAGATGCACCAGTAGCACTGGTTTAAAGCTAACAGTAACTGAATTCCAAATGATGTTGGATGGCTTCAGACACGTCAGCGCAACAGTGATTGCAGGAATAATATCTGCTAACGCAGAAAGCAGTAGTATGAAAATAAGAACAATACATTGATGGGTTATATTTATAACTGCTACCTTTTAAATAAAGACTCAGTCTCTAGTGAGCGTATGTCTGCAATTTTACATAAATGAATGGATTAATTTAAATGAAAGAAAATGCTGTTTGTTACTATTAACAATCGAGTATTAATTTGAAACCTTAAATGATTATATCATGCCTGTCATTTTTAATTCTTCGATTAATAAATTAAGGGTGTGTAGCGCTTTTAATGGGAAGCATTCGCTGGAAAAAAGCACATCCCAGGTGCGGAATGTGCCGGAAAAATAGAGTAAAATATCAGCCTAAAATCAGCAGGGCCGCATCATGTTTCTTTCTAGATTTATATTGGCAATTAATATTTATAAATAAACAGTAAACTTACATTTTTCCGGTGAGGTTTTCTCACAGACATTATAAATTAACCCAAAAGGCCCGCTTTCCTTTTTCCAGGCGTCTCCGTCAGGCTGGATAGAAAACGCTTGTTCATTTTTGGTAATAAAACGCATTTCAAGCGTTTTATCAGAGCCAACATTATAGGTGCAGTACTATAATTTAATTGGGGATGATTCATTTTCCTGAATAGCAAGAGCCATCTGAAAAGAGTGGGCGGGGGCTTTTTTCGCGACAATTCCCTGCAAAACGCCGGACCATTCTCCTTTTTGCCCATCAGCACGGTAGACGCCACTGCCAATCTCTTCAATGTTTTTTAATTCAGGGCAATGCTCCGCTGCCTGAGAAACCGCTGAAAAACTCACGCACGCTACAGCAATTGTTAACGCTATTAAATTCTTCATTACAAACGCTCCTTATTTAAAATTCCTCCCTTTTATATCCCCCGATATTGGCTGGCACAAGTCAGTATTAGGTTTTATAGACTTAAAATTCATTCAGTGCGAGGCGTTTCCCAATAAAATCCCGGGCTTTAAATATATTATGGTCCGGGCAAGAGAGTGATGTCCTATGCCCGGACTTGTAAGTTCACTGCATTGATTCCAATACGTATGAAGGTTGTCGCGTTTTTAATATCTGGTGTTGCAATGTTAGTGGCGTTATTAACCGCGGCCATTATTGATGGTATGCACAGTATCAATCAGGCCCATTAACAACTATTCATTGTTATCGAACATGCTTTAAAACGACTGAGTTGGGTGTCTGTTTCGATAGTGATGTTATTACTCACTGTTTTTGCCACTGAAAATAATTTGACGTTAATTATTAAAGGGAATGACAGAATAAAGCCTTCTCCGATCTAAATTGGATGCAGAACAATGAGCAAATAAAAATGATGGCAGCGTTTACTTACTCTTCCCTCAATGACGATGTTCATTGACTCAAGGCAATAAAAAGCCCCGCATCAATGCGAGGCTGTTGATAAAACCTTAGCGATTAAAATGCAAAGCAGCTGCAGCCGAGCGCGCCCCAGAAGGCGTTGTCTCCGGCGACGGGCACGTCAGAGCCGCGCGCGATGTCGTGCGAGTGGCTGTGCACCCCGCACGGACCGCTGCACTGGTGCGGCTGTTGCATCATGCCCACGCGCGTGGCCGCGGTGGGCGGCGCGCTGCGGTAGTGCCCCGGCACCGTCACCACCGGCGACCAGTCGGGCAGCACCGGGATCGCAGGCGGCGCTTCTGCACTGAACGAGCCGGCGGCATACACCACGTTGCCGTCCACCACCGTCAGCACCGACTCGATGCCCTTGATCTCCTCTTCCGGCACGCTGAAAAAGTCTTTGCTCAGCACCGCCATATCCGCCAGCTGGCCGGCCTTGATCTGGCCCTTTTTCCCTGCTCGCTGGAGAACCAGGCGCTGCCCTGCGTCCACAGCATCAGCGCGGTTTCGCGGTCGAGGCGGGCGTTGACGTCATACATCTGCATACCGCCCACCGTGCGTCCGGAGACCAGCCAGTACAGCGCGGTCCACGGGTTGTAGCTGGCGACGCGCGTGGCGTCCGTTCCCAGGCCAACCGGCACGCCGGTTTCCAGCATGCGCGCCACCGGCGGCGTGTGGCGGGTGGCCTCAATGCCGTAGCGTTCGGCAAAGTATTCCCCTGGAACGCCATGCGGTGCTGCACCGCGATGCCGCCGCCCAGCTCTTTAATGCGGTCGATGTTGCGCTGCGTCACGGTCTCGGCGTGGTCAAAGAACCAGTGCAGGCCGTTGAACGGGATGTCGCGGTTGACCTTTTCAAACACGTCCAGCATGCGGCTGATCGACTCGTCGTAGGTGGCGTGCAGGCGGAACGGCCAGCGGTGCTCGACCAGATGACGCACCACGCGCTCCAGCTCGTCCTCCATGCCCGGCGCCAGATCCGGGCGCGGCTCGAGGAAGTCCTCAAAGTCTGCGGCCGAGAACACCAGCATTTCGCCCGCCCCGTTGTGGCGGAAGTAGTCGCTGCCCTGGCCCGGCGTCAGCATGTCGGTCCACTTTTCGAAGTCCTCCAGCTCGTGCCCCGGGCGCTGGGTAAACAGGTTATAGGCGATGCGCAGCGTCATCTGCTTTTTCCCGTGCAGCTCGGCGATCACCTCATAGTCTTCGGGGTAGTTCTGGAAGCCGCCGCCGGCGTCGATGGCGCTGGTCAGGCCGAGGCGGTTCAGCTCGCGCATAAACTGGCGCGTCGAGTTGACCTGCTGCTCCAGCGGCAGTTTCGGGCCCTTTGCCAGGGTTGAATAGAGGATCATGGCGTTCGGACGGGCGATCAGCATGCCGGTGGGGTTGCCGTTGCCGTCGCGCTGAATTTCGCCGCCCGGCGGATTTGGCGTGTCCCGGGTGTAGCCGACCACTTTCAGGGCGGCGCGGTTGAGCAGGGCGCGGTCGTAAAGGTGCAGCACGAACACCGGCGTGTCCGGCGCGGCTTCGTTGATCTCATCCAGCGTCGGCATGCGGCGCTCGGCGAACTGAAACTCGGTCCAGCCGCCCACCACGCGCACCCACTGCGGTGACGGCGTGCGCAGCGCCTGCTCCTTCAGCATGCGCAGCGCGTCAAATACCGACGGCACGCCCTCCCAGCGCAGCTCCAGGTTGTAGTTCAGGCCGCCGCGGATCAGGTGAAGGTGAGAATCGTTGAGGCCGGGCACGGCGGTATGGCCCTTGAGGTCAATGACTTTGGTGCCTTCGCAGTGATGCTGCATAACGTCGGCCAGGCTACCAACTTCAAGAAATTTACCGTCACGAATGGCAACGGCATCTGCGATGGGATTCGCGCGATCGACCGTATGAAACCGGCCGTTAGTCAAAATGACGTCTGCTTTACCGAGAGTAACCATTGAAACTCCTAATGAGGATCCGCAACGGCAGCGATAGCTGCGGACAAAGATATCTCCTGCTACACACGCAGGATAAATGAGTAGCGAGATTATGTTCAGGCGGCACGAAGAGCGTCTAGTTATACGAAAGGATACCTATACCTTCGTATAGTTATACCTATAGATAATAGTATGAAGAATGAAAGGTTCCTACACTGCGCTCAGACAGTTACCCAACCAGAAGGGCAGCGGCAGAGCAACATAACGCTATTCGGATACTGGGGATGTATGTCTCTTAACGCTGATTATCCTTTTACAGAATTTATCAACACTCACCTCAATGGGCATAAACATGACTATTAGCAAACTTGAAGTACTGACGCCGCAGAACAGCCAGATTATTTTTATCGATCAGCAGCCACAGATGGCCTTTGGCGTGCAGTCAATTGACCGCCAGGTGCTGAAAAACAACGTGGTGGCGCTGGCCAAAGCGGCCAAAGTCTTCAATATCCCGACCGTCCTGACCACCGTTGAGACCGAAAGCTTTTCCGGCAACACCTTCCCGGAGCTGCTGGACGTGTTCCCGGGCCAGGACATCCTTGAGCGTACCTCAATGAACTCCTGGGATGACCAGAAAGTGCGTGACGCACTGGCCGCTAACGGCAAGAAAAAGGTGGTGGTTTCCGGCCTGTGGACGGAAGTCTGTAACAACAGCTTCGCCCTGTGCGCAATGCTGGAAGGCGACTACGAAATCTACATGGTGGCGGATGCGTCAGGCGGCACCACCAAAGAGGCCCACGACTACGCGATGCAGCGCATGATCCAGGCCGGCGTGATCCCGGTGACCTGGCAGCAGGTGATGCTGGAGTGGCAGCGTGACTGGGCACACAAAGAGACGTACAACGCGGTAATGGATATCGCGAAAGAGCACTCAGGCGCTTACGGTATTGGCGTTGATTATGCCTACACCATGGTGCACAAAGCGCCTTCCCGTCAGAAGAGCGAACACCAGACTCTGGCTCCGGTACCTGCACCGGTTCGCTAATTGCTAAGCTGGCTGGTCCGTTTCGCGGCTGGCCAGCCATTATAAAAAGGAGGGCCTATGAGTCCTTTATTAATATCTCTGGGAGCGGGCGTGTTTATTGGCCTTATTTATGCGCTGCTCAATGTACGATCTCCGGCTCCGCCGGCAGTGGCGCTTGTCGGTCTGCTGGGAATGATTTTTGGTAGTACGTTAGGTATAAAGCTGCTGCATCATGATGCCACTGCCTGGGTTCCAGCTCATGATCACAGGCTGCATGTTGTTGATAAACGTCCGGCACTCGATCTATCAAATACGCAGCAGGTGAGCTAATCATGCTGAAAACCTACGTTATTTCTTTGGTGATGGGCGTGCTGGTCGGTGTTATTCACGCCTTTATGGACGTCAACTCCCGGCTCCGCCAGTCATTGCGTTGCTGGGACTGTTTGGTATGCTGGTCGGCGAACAGATTATTCCGCTGTGTAAGCGACTGATTAATCGTCAGCCGGTAACTCTGGCTTGGTTTCGTCATGAGTGTGTGCCGAAAATTAGCGGTACGCCTCCGCCCTCTGCTGACAAACCCTCCTAAGGAAGCGCCTCAGGGAGTTGTGAAAAATATTTAAGGAAAACAGCATGCAGCTGTCGCAGCGCATTGTCATTGTTGATGATGAACGTTCTGTTCGCAGTGCCCTGACAAACCTGCTTCAGTCGGAAGGTTACTCGACGCAGTCATTTGAATCGGCAGAAGATCTTTTATGTAATGAAACAGCGCTTACGGACGCTGCGCTGTTCATTATTGATGTCCAGTTGAAAGGTATGTCTGGTTTTGATTTATTCAGAGAGCTCATAAAGAGACTGCAAAATCCCCCAGGCATTATTATCTCCGGTAACGGTGATGACAAAATGCTCTGGTACGCAATCAATTTAGGCGCCATTACTTTTATGCGAAAGCCAATTGATATTGATGCTTTATTCGATCATATCCGGCTGGAGTTTTCTATCCGGTCTTCGCGCCTATGAGTTCAATTTTATTGTCTTTACATAGCGCCGATGAAACAGACTTCGCTATCAGTGAAGAAATTGTTTTCACGCCTCTGGCTCAGGAAGGCAGCGTAAATTGGTTTCTTTGTCGTCATGCCAGTTCTGGTGAAACATTTGTTTTGGCAACTGCAGCGAATGAGGAAGCACTCTTTCAGGTAACACAACGGCTGAAAAATGAGTTTTCATTACGCAATACGTTATCTGAAAGCTGGGCGCTTAAGCCTTTAAGACAGGCTTTCTACCAGGGACGTTATTCTCTCATTTATTCCTCTTTTGTTTACAGAACGCTGGCCGACTCTTTATGCGTGCCGCCTGACACCATCAGGACCTTTTTCAACAGCGCAGCGATGCTATGTGACGCCCTCGGTAAGATGCATCAGCAAGGGCTGGTTCACGGCGACATTAAGCCCTCTAACTTTTTCTTTACCGACGAGGGCACCGTTCAGCTTGGTGGCTTCGGGCTAGCATCAATGGAGAGGGATCTCCTGCAGCAAGCCCTGTTGCCAGTGTCAGGCGGAACGCTTGCCTATATGTCGCCAGAGCATACTTCACGGACAGCACACCGTGTCAGCCGGGTGAGTGATTTATACAGCCTGGGCATCGTTCTTTATGAATTACTGACGGGCAAGCTTCCTTACGGCAATGCCGAGGGCGGATTGGCAGAATGGGTTCACCACCACATTGCATCAGAAGCGCTGCCGCCGCATAAGTTGCGTAAAGACGTTCCGGTCGTGCTCTCTTCCATTATTCTGCGGCTACTGGCTAAGTCACCTGAATACCGATATCAAACGGTGGAAGGGTTACTGGCCGATCTCAAGCGCTGTGAGTCAAATCTGATGCCTGATGGGATTATTGAATCCTTTGCATTGGGTTTGCAGGATATGCAGCCTTCGACGTTATCCACTGATTCACTTTATTCCGATCACACTCAGGCAAGCGACATCCTGGCGGCATTTGATGAAGTCTGCAGTAGCGGAAAACATAGCCTGGTGGCAGTCTGCGGAGCGCCGGGTTCAGGCAAATCATCTGTGATTGCTTCGTCGTTAAAAATATTGCGTAGCAAAAAACATTGCTGACGATGGTGAAAGCAGACCAGCATTCTCCGATATTACCCTACGCAATTTTCACCTCTTCCTTCAAACAGCTGACCTTACATCTGCTGGGCCTTCCCGCTGAAGAGATGGCGCGCTGGAAAGCGCATATCACACGCGTACTGGGAGATTATGCCGGCCTTGCGGTGAACCTGATCCCCGATCTGGGCATACTGCTAAACCAGAAAGCAGCCTTCCAGACAGACGCCGGCTCGCTTGATGCACGAAAGCGCGTAAATCTTGTCGCATGCAGCCTGGCTAAGGCATTCACAACACCGGGAAGGCCACTGGTCATACTTATTGATGACGTTCACTGGGCTGATCAAGCGACCCTGCATTTGCTGCAGAATCTTCTGAACTCAAGCGATGATATCCCGTTGTTACTGGTGGTAACGTATCGGGACGACGCTTCGTTACCCTGTCCGGCCGTAGCCGCTAACCTTACCCGTATCCGGGCAGCCGCAAACCGCATTGTTGATATTACGCCAGAGCCGCTATCGATAAAAAATATTGCACACTGGCTGGCAGGGCTTTTTCACACCCGAAGTGCAGCAACCATAGAGCTTGCGCAAATCATTCATGAAAAAACGGCGGGTAACCCGCTTGCAGCGCGTGAGTTTTTCAGGCAAGCCGTGCAGGATAATCATATAACGCACAAAGCCCCGTCTAAATGGACGTTTGATTCTCAGGTGCTTAGAAACAGTCATTACACCGCTAATGTAGCTGCGGGGGTATTACAGCATCTGGAAACGCTTCCTCCGCCGCTTCGCAGCCTGCTGGGAAAATTAGCCTGCACAGGAAGCGCGGGTGATCTGAACATAATCAGTAATATTCTTTGTATACCTGTCGCAGAAATCAAAGCCATGCTGCTGCAAGCAGCGACAGCCAGACTCATTTCACTGACCGATACGGGTTACTCTTTTATGCATGCCAGCATGCATGAAGGCGCGCTTAATCTCATGACGGTTGAAGAGAAAGATAACTTTCATTACGCAGCCGCGCTGTATTACAGCTATGAATCCAACCGGGATATCACCAGCGCCACACTCTTCAGGGCTGCGCATCATTTAATCACTATTCAAAATACCGCACTGTTAGCCGCCGAGGCCGAGACGTTTGCACAGCTGATTTTTGACGCGAGTAAGCGGGCTAAAATTACCGGCGATTACGTTTCTGCGCTGCGTTTTTTACATACATCGCGCGCGCTCAACACCCTTTCAGGCACCAAAGATAGCGGCATGTTTATGCTTGAAGAGGCCGAATGCGAATTCTTAAACGGCAATTTAACCGCTGCGCTGGTGATAAGCTCAAAAATCCTCACGACACCCGGTGATGTGACGAATAAAGCGGAGGCTGCCAGCCTGATTGCAGAGATTCATATGCGCCAGTCGGACAGTCAGTTGGCGCTGGAAACAGCACTCGCCTGGCTGGCAGTTTTTGGCATACAGCTGAACCGTTATCCCGATAAGCAAGAGTGCGATGCAGCCAGGATATTGCTGAAAGAAGATGTGGGTAAAAACCCCTATACCCGGTTCCGTTCACTGCCGCGGCTGACCTGTGAAAAGACAGAAGCTGTGATGAATCTGATGGCCAGTGCCAGCACTTTCGCTGCCTTCATCAGTCCGCGTCTTCAATTCATGATCCTGTGCAAACTGCTTCATCTGACCATGGCCCGCGGCATCAGCGGCGCTTCGACCCTTGCGCTCTCCTGGTATGGCGTTGTCTGTGGCGATCAATACGATGAATACAGCCGTGGATTCGCCAGTACACTGCTTGCGCGCGAGTTGGTCTATAAACACGACTTTGTCAGTTATAAAGCCCGAACGCTGCTGCCCCTTGACCAAGTCAGCGTCTGGACGATGCCCCTGACTTACGCCATTGAGTGCGCTAAAGCGACGTTTGATGTTGCTGTTGAAGGGGGGATCGGACATCCGCGTGCCTGGCGTTGCGTCATGTCGTTATGAATTATCTCGCACGCGGGGATCATTTGGATGGTGTTCACACCTCCATCACGCGCGGGATAACTTATGTGCGTAAGGCGCAATACCCTGATGTGGAAGTGATTCTGGGCATGCAGCTTGACTACGTTATGTTCTTACGTAAGCCAAGAGGCGATACGTTTTCAGGCGACCATTTTATGACACCCGTTTTAAACGTGTTGAAGCCGGAAAATGCTATCGAACCCGTGTTGCTCATGCAGTTTTGGTCACGCCTTTACAAAGGGATGGCGCACTTTTTCGCTCATGAGTATGACTCGGCCAGTCAATGTTTTGCGAACGCAGCACCGTTGACTGAATTTATCCCGGGTCATGTGCATATGTTGGATTTCCATTTATACAGTGCGCTGGCTCTCTCCGTACCGCTTAAGCCCAACACTTTTGACGAAGAGAAGCGTCAGCAGTTGATGCGCCATCTGGATAAGATCGTCACTTGGTCAAATGAGAATGAAAAAACATTTTCAGACAAGGAAGCGCTGCTGCGTGCCGAGCTGCTGAGGCTTGAGGAAAAGACAGCGCAGGCGATGGAGCAGTATGAAAAGGCCATTGAACTGTCGCGTAAAGAGCAATTTCATCACATCAATGGTCTGGCCTGCGAGTTGGCGGCTCGCTTTGCTTATGACAGAAACCTGGTGTTTGCTGGAGATGCCTACATTAAGGGTGCGCTGTCAGCATGGGAACGCTGGGGGCTGGCGCGAAGGTGCGCCAGCTTGAAAGCTTATATCCTAATCTGGCTAATCCGAACCCACAGACGGCGCTCAACACAGTGACCTTTGAGCAAAGCGCGGTTATCAGCGATTTGCAGAGCATGGTAACGGCTATGCGTGCGCTGACAGAAGAGATCAATCTGGATCGCCTGATTCATATCCTTATGGTGATGCTGGTTGAAAGAGCCGGGGCGCAGCACTGCTTGCTTATCCGCCTGACTGACGGCGATGTACCAGAAATTCAGGCCAGGGCCACCACGACTGTTGACGGGATTCGGGTGAAAATCGTCAAAGAGCTGCCGGTCTCTACGGATCTTCCGCTTTCAATATTATCTGCAGTCATTCGCACCGGGCAGGAAATCCGCACGGGCAAACCGGAAGTGTTCAGCCCGTTCAGTCAGGACAACTATCTGGTCGCATCTGGTGCTGCGGTCATGTGCGTGCCGATGTTCAGGCAAGCACAAATGGTCGGGGTGCTTTATCTGGAGAATCGTTTGATGCCGGACGTGTTTACCGCCGAACATTCAAGGATAGTGTCGATGCTGGGCGCGCAGGCCGCTGTTTCACTTGAGACTGCTCGTCTGTACGCTGAGCTGGTGGATGAAAACATCCAGCGTCGGAAAATTGAAAAACAGCTTCGCGCCAGCCAGACCTCGCTGATGCTCGGTGAAAAAATAAGTAATACCGGCACGTGGCATTGGCTTCTGGATCCAGACATACAGCTGATATCAGATGAATATAAACGCATTATGGGCCTGCCCGCCGAACAGAGCAGCACGTCAATGGTTGAATTCCAGAGTCGTGTTCACCCAGATGATATTCACTGTCTTAAAGCGCTGATAGAAACGAGTGTTCGTGATGGTGTCAGCATGAAGGCTGAATTCCGCATCATTCGGGATGATGGTGAATGCCGGTACATTAAAGGCATTGGCGAGCCCGTCGAAAACTGGCCAGAAGTGGCGGAATATTTTGGCACGCTGACGGACATCACGGCGCAACGCCACTCTGAGGATGCTGTCAGGATTGCTCAGGCTGAACTTGCCCGCGTCGCGCGCGCCACGACTGTCGGACAGCTAACATCCTCTATCGCACATGAGATCAATCAGCCGCTGATGTCTATCGTGGCCAATGCCGGTGCCAGCCTACGCTGGCTGAAACGTGAACCTTCGCAACTCGAGAATGCCAGTCAGAGTCTGGAAGAGATTATCAAGGAAGGTCGCCGGGCGGGGAGATCATTCGTGGGTTGCAGGCGCTCACCCGTAATAACGTCTCTGAATTTGCCCCCGCCAGGCTTCATCTGCTAGCACGTGATATTTTAACCCTATCGCGTCTTGAACTTGAGCGTCGACACGTTGCGCTGGAGCTGGATTTTAAAGCGGAACTGGATGAGATATTTTGCGAGAGCGTACAGATACAGCAGGTTCTCCTTAACCTGGTTATCAATGCTATTGAAGCAATGACTGATAATCAGGGCGCACGTATTCTGCGACTCGCTTCCTCCCATCCCGCTGATAACCTTATTAAGATTGAAGTCGCAGATAACGGTACAGGTCTGGCAGAAGAGGTTATCGGTAAAATTTTCGACTCTTTCTATACCACCAAAGCGGAAGGGATGGGAATGGGGCTCACCATCTGCAATGAAATTATCAAACGACACGGCGGGGTACTTTGTGCTGAAAACCGGCAGGACGGAGGGAGTCTGTTCTGGTTTACGCTTCCGTTGAATATAGCGTAAGCGCGTTAACGTAACCCTCCCGCGTGTCCCGCGGGAGGTTTTTTTAATTAATTCTATTTCAATTAAATATTATCTAACTAAATTGACCACGTTATAATCAGTTAATACGCTTGGCTTGATGATATTTATCATTATTATTTGTGTCTGGATAAATAATGATAAATATCCTGTCAGCGTCGCGCTATCTATTTTAGACGTTCCTTTCAAATTACCTCAACAGCTTATGGGCTTATGAGTGATTCGATAGCGTGTTTACCGTTCTGCCAGAAATACGGTTTTGTTCGCCCGGACGGCTGCATTTTTTTAATGTGATTAAGTAAAGGGCGACAAAGAGCAGCACAACACAATTTTTGAGCATATTCATCTTATTCTCTCCATTGAATCCGGCCGCAGGCTTAACGCTTTAGCTGCGGCCCTTTTCATCACTTAACCAGCTCTGCTGAGATATAAGCACCGTTTGTAAAGCGTGCGCTGGTGATCTTATATGAAGTGCCCGCTTGCTTGGCCTGAAGCGCAATTTTAGCTTCAGCACTATCAAGCGTCGAGGCGCTTGCAGTCACGCTCTGCGCAAAACCTGAGAAAGAGAACAAAGAAAGAGCAGCTAAAGCAACAATGTTTTTGACGATATTCATGGTCGGTTCCTTATTGAGATTTTCAGTTTATGAGACGATTTGTCTCGATGGGATGAATAGTAGGTCGATAAGGTTCCGGTTAAAATAGCTGTTTTGTGGTGAAGTAAATCAAAATATTTGAACCTTCATTGTCAGTAAAAATTTTATCGATAGACGGGTTTTGCTCAGACAGTCAACCGCCAGGTTGAATATTTAGGGTATGTCATACTTCACAGCCATTTATAAAGAACAAGGCCGCATAAAAGTTAAGTTCTCCTGTCAGCGGCTTTTTCAATTATCTCTTCGTATAACTATCTGTTTGTATACCTATCCCTTTGTATAACTTCCTTTTGCTTAAAGCAGACCTGATAATTTATCCACCTTAAGTTCGCTCAGTCATTGCGCTAAGCGCACTTTATATCGAGTTAACCGAACGGGAAATCGATGTGAACATGACTCATCCTGGCGAGAAGATGATTACGGTACGCAGTAAAATTGTGGATACCGTGGTCAGGGACCTGCTTCCATGGATTGAAGATAATTTGTCTGATGAAACGATACGGGTGAAAACGGTCACGCAACGAAGTGGCTATGGGCATTGGCATTTTCAGCGGGTATTCAGAGTGCAAATGGGGTGTAACCTTGCTGAGTACATCCGGCTGCGAAGAATTTCCAGGGCAGCCTTTTCAGTCGCCTTTACTAATAGAGATATTCTCGACATAGCCATTGAAAATGGTTTTACCAGTCAACAAAACTTTAGCCGAATTTTTAAAAAGTATCTTCTGATTGCACCGACGATATTCAGAAAAGAGTGTTCAGGCCAGGAAGTCGCGTTCAGGGAGATCACGCGAAATTTGCATGAGAATCATATTTGCCAGATATCGAAGCAAATGTTTTTTAATGAATTAAGAAAATAAAATTTTTAGGTAGAAATTAAAAGATCCGCTGGGGTAGTTGAGATTCGAAGCAAATATTTAGACTTAATGTTTATGCCGCACCAAGAGGAATTAATGGATATAAAATATTTGGCGCTTATGGCGTCCTGCATCATTTTGTCGGGGAATGTCTCTGCGGCCGAAATCTATAATAAAGATGGCAACAAGCTTGACTTATATGGTCTGGTATCGGGGTTGCATTATTTTAGTGATGACGCCAGTCAGGATGGCGATCAGTCCTACATGCGTATTGGATTTAAGGGCCAAACCCAGATTTCAGACCTGATCACCGGCTACGGCCAGTGGCAGAGCCAGTTCAACGCTAACCAGCCGGAGAGCGACAGCAACTCCATGTTCACCCGTCTGGGCTTTGCCGGTATTAAGGTAGGCAGCTACGGATCATTTGATTATGGCCGCAACACCGGCGTGCTTTATGACGCGCTAAGCCTGACAGATATGCAGCCGGAATTTGATGCCCTGACTTATAACACCGATCAGTTTATGTTTCGCCGCGGAAACAGCCTCACCACTTACCGAAATAGCGATCTTTTCGGCTTAATCGATGGCCTGGACATCACACTGCAGTATCAGGGAAAAATGACGGCGACGGTGAGCCTGGCGCTCGCGACGTGTTGCGTCAGAACGGTGACGGATATGGTATGTCGGTTTCTTACGCTTTTGGCGACGGGTTTAAGGCCGTGGGTGCTTTCACAAATTCCGATCGTACCCGTGAGCAGAATGGCAGCAGCGGCATTATGGGGCGCGGTGACAGGGCAGAAGCCTACTCTGCAGCGCTAAAATATGATGCGAACAATGTCTATCTGGGCGTGATGTACACGCAGGCGTATAACGCCTCACGCTTTGGCTCTAGCGCAAATGCTGGCGTGTATGGCTACGCCAATCAGTCAGACATCTTTGAGGCCTTTGCGCAGTATACGTTTGACTCAGGCTGGGTTCCCTTCATTGCTTTTAACCAGGCGCGCGCTAAAGACCTGGGAATGGCCGGTAACGGTAGAACGTATGGCAATCAGGATCTCGTGAAGTTTGTCGATTTTGGCGGCTCCTATCTGTTCAACAAAAACATGCTGGCGTACGTGGATTACAAGCTGAACCTGATTGATAAAAGTGATTTTTCCGAGGCGGCAGGCGTATCAACCGATGACATCCTGGCCGTTGGCCTTGTCTATCAGTTCTGATAACCCAGCCTGCATAACATGAATATGAAAACCCTGAGGGCAAACATGAACACGCCAGACCTTAAATTTGTCACGCTGACCTGCAGCTTGCGTACCGGCTCTGTTAACGCAATCATTGCCAATACTTTGCCGGAGCTGGCTCCAGAGGGCGTCTCTTTTACGCCGCTCGGTTCTCCCGGTGAATTTCCGCATTACAGTTCCGATACAGAAGCGGCGGGTTTTCCCGAGGAAGTGCTAGCCATGGCTGAAAGTATTATCCAGGCCGATGGGCTTATCATCATTACACCCGAATACAACCATTCGATACCAGGCGTGTTGAAGAATGCACTGGATTGGTTGTCACGCGTATCCCCTCAACCGATTGCAGGTAAACCGGTTTTGATTCAGTCAGCTTCACCCGGGAAGTTAGGCGGCGTCAGAGCACAGATACATCTGCGGCAGATTCTGGGCTATTTCGATGCCCGCATAATGAATAAACCTGAGGCCATCATTGGTGATGTCAGCGAGAAAATCAGCGGTAATAGGCTGACAGATGAGAATACGCGGGCTTTTCTGGCACGTCAGTTAACGGCTTTTACCGAGTTTGCTGCAAAGTGAGTTGTCGCTGAATAAGGCGCAGAGAGCATTACAGTATTTTCTCTGCGCTTTTATTTACACGCATTTCACGGGTGCAAGCGCTGGATTTTACTTATTCCGGCCATGTTGCATGCCGGAAATGAACACGCGTTTATGTCAGTAATTAACATATTAATGAATCCCGCACATCTTCTATGACGACAGGCTCTTGTGCTCTATCAATACCAATGAAATTTAATTGAGATCCACACATTGAGTGGTGCGTTATATATCGGTTAATAACCTTATTTCTGGCAACCGTATATAGCGCAACATTTAACTGCAATTAATGACAGGGAATTATGATGAATATAAAAATGAAAGCAGGCGCCTTGCTGCTGGCTGCTCAGATCTCGGCTGCCTATGCTGCAACGGCAGATAACACACCTGCACCTACTGCGGGTGTAGCACGTTTTCTCACTGTGCTGAACAGCAGCGGCGGTAAGCCTATTGAGCAGCTCTCACCGAAAGCGGCGCGCGACGTGCTCATTGGTGCTCAGAAAGGCGTTAAACTTCCTCCGGCTGTGGTAACTGAAAAAGTCATCAATGTTTTGGGCAAACCCTTAACGCTTACCGTAGTGAAGCCTGAAAACACGTCGGGAACGTTGCCTGTGTTTATGTTTTTCCATGGCGGTGGCTGGGTTCTGGGTGATTACCCGACGCACGAGCGTTTGGTGCGCGATCTGGTCAATGAGTCTGGTGCGGCGGCGGTATTTGTAAATTATACGCCTTCTCCTGAAGCGCATTATCCTGTCGCCATTACGCAGGCGTATGAAGCGACTAAATGGGTTGCTGAGCACGGCGCTGAAATTGGTGTTGATGGTTCACGTCTGGCGTTGGCCGGAAACAGTGTCGGCGGTAACATGGTTGCGGCAGTAGCGCTGCAGGCAAAGCAATATCACACGCCAGCCATCCGCTATAGCGTTATGCTTTGGCCCGTTACTGATGCAAATTTTGACGATGCTTCATACCAGCAGTTTGCGGAAGGACATTTCCTTAGCCGCAATATGATGAAATGGTTCTGGGACAGCTACACCACTTCCGAAAAAGATCGTAATAACATCTTCGCCTCTCCGTTACGGGCAACCCCTGAGCAGTTGAAAGGCTTACCGCCAACCCTGATTCAGACAGCCGAACTGGACGTATTACGTGATGAAGGCGAAGCATTTGGACGTAAGCTTGATGCGGCTGGTGTCCCTGTTACCGTGACCCGCTATAACGGGATGATCCACGACTACGGCTTACTTAACGCATTGAGTCAGGAACCCACGGTACGAACGGCACTACAGCAGGCGTCTTCAGAAATCCGTTTGCATTTGAAGTAAATAACCCTGCCAGCCTCAGGGCTGGCATGATGTTTTCACTCATGATGCCTATGAGTGAACATCGAACCTATCCCGTTCTATCGCCGGTTATCATTCACCGACCTCTCGTTTACACCATCATTGCCGTAAGCCTTTGCAACGGAACGCCAGTTAAGAGGGTTTTGCCTGACAACGGCTTCAGTTAGCGCCAGCTTCAGCAAACTTCTGTAAAGCTGCACCATCAAGGCGATAACGAACCCATTCATTTAAGGGCAGGGCATCAATGCTGAGATAGAAATCTTTAGCGGACTGATCCCAGTTCAGGACACTCCATTCAATACGGCCGCACTGACGTTTTATCGCCTGCTGTGCGATGAACTGAAGCAGGGCTTTGCCTGCGCCTAAACCGCGGTAATTTGGAGAGAAATAGAGATCTTCCATGTATAAACCGCTGCGTCCCAGCCAGGCTGAATAGCTGGTTGATACCACAGCATATCCGGCAGTGACCCCGTCAA
Source organism: Candidatus Pantoea bituminis (assembly GCF_018842675.1). Classification (NCBI taxonomy): domain Bacteria; kingdom Pseudomonadati; phylum Pseudomonadota; class Gammaproteobacteria; order Enterobacterales; family Erwiniaceae; genus Pantoea; species Candidatus Pantoea bituminis. The sequence continues at coordinate 172,493 of NZ_JAGTWO010000001.1, read as the reverse complement.
TCTCACAAATGAAGGCTTCAGTATTACTATTGGAACCAAACAACGTATTCCTGATCTCCTCTGCATTTGTTAGAGGTTGCTGCAGACCCTGCTCGTAAATGGATAATTCAACGATCATGTTGTAGATAATGTCTGCATCTTCGGGATACGCCTGTCGAATAGTCACGCCCATAAGTCATCGCTTGCTCAATAAGATTGAAGCTGACCAGCATAATCGTTATTGTTCGATGAAATAAGTGCAATAAAATCAACTAAAGGTGAATCTCATGCATCATGTGCTGAGGAGACTTGATTTAAACCTTCTGCCGGTTTTCGACGCCGTTTTCAGGCATAACTCAGTGAGGCTGGCCGCGATAGAGCTTTCTATGAGCACGTCCGCGCTAAGTCATGCACTTTCCAGACTGCGGGAATTTCTTAAAGATCCGCTGTTTTATCGGGACGGTCATAAAATGTGTCCCAGTGTCTATGCTTGCCAGTTAGCGCCCTACATTGCTGAAGCACTCATGGCGCTTAATAAGCATCTTTGTCCCGCTCAGCCCTTTAACCCACGAACCAGTGACGTCAGCTTTAAAATTGCCGTTACGGATTACACGGCCTTTTGCTTATTTCCCGGCCTAATGAAGGCGCTAAAAGACGAAGCGCCACACCTGAGTTTTGAGCTCTGCCATTTACCCCATAATCCGGCTCTCAATGAATTACTCGCCGGTGAGATTGATATGGCGCTTAGCTTCAGCGAGCCGGGCGGACTTAATCATCCCGATTTGGAGGAAACGGATTTATTCAGCGACGAGTTTGTCGTCATCAGCACTGAGCAGCGTTCCAGCCTGGATTTGGCCGAGTATCTGTCTGCCGGGCATTTAGTCGTTACGCCCTGGAATGAAAAGCAGGGGCTGCTTGATTCACACCTTGAACGGTTGGGGTTAAAACGCAAAGTTGTCATTAAAACCCCGTCAATGCTTGGCGCTCCCTTCATTATTGCGGAAAGCGAACTGCTGATGGCAATTCCTCTTATGTGGCGAGCAAAATTTCACAGACCGCCAAGGTCAGGATCTTCAAACTCCCTTTTGAGGCACCCAGATTCACAGTGAAAATATACTCACACAAACGAAGCGGTAAAAGAGAGCCGACGGAATGGATTAAATCAAAAATTGTTAGATCAGTAACGGAGAAAGAATATTGTTATACCTCCGCAGAATGTCGCGAAGGTTAACTATTTCGGAAAAAATCCAGGTATTCAACGCACCTTAATCATCAAATTTCGGCACCCGCCAAATCCGCGACGGGTGCGCCCGCTTTCCCTGTACATTTGCTGCCTCAGTTAATCTGCGCGGCCAGATCTTATCAAATCCGTAAGCTAAAATGAGGTAGTGAGTTGACGTAAAAAGACTAAAAACGTAGCGCTAGATTGATGGGACAGGTATGACCGAATTTAAAGGCAATAAAAAAGCGTTACCTGTGCGTTATTGCAAATGCTGCAAGAAACCGATGAACTGGCGTAAGAAATGGGAAACGTGTTGGGATGACGTGCAATATTGCTCCGAGCGATGCCGACGGCAGAGAAAGCAGCAGGTTGTCAGCAACGTTGAATGAAAAACGTCATAGCAGGCAGCTTTAGGCGGAAAAGCACTCTGTAAGTCTGAATAGGGGGAAAGAATGAACAAAATAACCTTGTTACAAGGCGATATAACCAAAGTCTCTGCTGAAGCGATTGTGAATGCAGCTAACTCGTCGTTATTGGGCGGCGGCGGTGTTGATGGGGCAATACATCGTGCGGGGGGCCAGCGATTTTGGCAGAGTGTCAGATAATAAGGAACCGCCAGGGCGGCTGTAAGGTAGGGGATGCTGTCATCACAAAAGCCGGTAACTTACCCGCTGATTATGTCATTCATACGGTAGGGCCACGCTGGCAAGATGGGCATCACGGCGAAGATGAACTGTTGAGAAGTGCCTACTTAAATTGTTTTAAAATTATTGATGAATATGACATTAAAACCGTCTCTTTCCCAAACATCAGCACCGGAATTTATCATTTTCCCAAAGAGCGGGCCGCTAATATTGCTCTGGATGTGATTACGCGTTGTTTGCGTGAAAATGCCAACATAGAAAGGGTTAATTTAGTCTGTTTTGATGCAGATAATTACAACCTGTATTCAGCTCTAATGGCTGAATAGAGAGGGGTTAGATTCACCTCCCTTTTTAAAGCTTACTATCGATATAAATTAATATTCATTGAACGTGCTCACGCAAAAACACAATGGCCTCTTCGCTATGTCGTGAAAGCGGCCATCCTGCCCGGTGAATCAGCCAGAGGGTATCAACGACCCTGCATATCCATGGGAATGCCGAACAGTGGCAACATTTAACACCGCAAGCTCAGCTAATGCTTATTGCGCTGGCCCAAGGCAAACTACTGGGTGAGACGGTGCTAACGTTCTCGTTAAAAAATTGCCAGAGCAATTGCTCGCGCTGAAATATCGCAGCTTTAGCGGCAAAGTTGTTATTGAAATTGTTACTAATAAAGAGGTTTGAATGTCAGGGTTATTCTCTCCGTTTTCATTGAAAGATGTCACATTACGCAATCGAATTGCCATTCCGCCGATGTGCCAGTACAGCGCCGAAGACGGCGTGGCTAATGACTGGCATCGCGTGCACTACACCAGCCTTGCGCGTGGCGGTGCGGGTTTAGTTATCGTCGAAGCTACGGCTGTTTCCCCAGAAGGGCGGATTACGCCAGCTTGCCTCGGCATCTGGAATGACGCGCAGGCCGCTGAACTGGCCCACATCGCACGTGAAATCAAAGCGGCAGGCGCGGTGCCTGGCATTCAGATTGGCCATGCAGGACGTAAAGCCAGCGCCAACAAACCGTGGGAAGGCGACGATCATATCGCGGCTGAAGATGGACGTGGTTGGGATACGATCGCTCCCTCGGCCGTTGCTTTTGGCAACAACCTGCCGCAGGTGCCTGCAGAGATGACGCTGGATGATATCGCCCGAGTGCGTAATGACTTTGTGCTGGCTGCAAAGCGCGCGCGCGATGCTGGTTTTGAATGGCTGGAGCTGCATTTTGCACACGGTTATCTGGCACAGAGCTTCTTCTCTGTTCACGCTAATAAGCGTACCGATCAATATGGTGGTGATGCTGCGGGCCGCAGTCGTTTTCTGAATGAAACTTTTAATGCCGTGCGTGACGTTTGGCCTGAAAATCTGCCCTTAACCGCGCGTTTTGGTGTGCTGGAGTTTGATGGCCGTGACGAAGAAACGTTAGAGGAGTCTATTGCGCTAACTAAACAATTACGTTCAGCTGGCCTGGATTTGCTCAGCGTGAGTATCGGATTCTCAACACCGGATGCAAACATTCCGTGGGGACCCGCCTTCCTCGCCCCGATCTCGGCGCGCGTGAGAAAAGAAGCTCAGATCCCGGTTGCTTCTGCCTGGGGTATTGATTCGCCGGTTATCGCCAATCAAACGATTGAAAAAGGTGAACTGGACTTAGTGATGGTAGGCAGAGCGCACCTTGCTAATCCAAATTGGGCCTACAATGCTGCACTCGCATTGAAAAAGAGAAAGCATCTTGGGTATTACCCGCGCCTTATGCACACTGGTTGGATCGCTATCGCGTGAGTGAATAAGATGTCGGGTATCGTCAGCATTATTATGGCGATACCCGATCACTCTAATGGCTTATTGATAATTAACTTACTGTTTATACTTTATTTTTCACAGGCGCAAACCCGCCGACTTCCCGCTCTTTAGTCCTAAACCGCACAAACAATGATCATCGGTACTCATATCTAAACTACCTTTTATCTCATGCGTACAGCGACGGAGGTGATGAACACCTTTTAGATTCGCTGCCTATCTCTTTGAACACTTGACGTTTTAGCCCCACTTCTCGCGCCCCTGTCTCATACGCAAAGCCAAGCATCCGTATAGATTTTTCTTCGTACAACTGAGGAGTTCGCACTATGTCATTCGTAACGACCCAAGACGGCGTAAATATCTTTTTTAAAGACTGGGGCCCCAAGCATGCAAAACCCATTGTCTTTCATCATGGATGGCCGTTAAGCGCAGACGATTGGGATACACAGATGTTATTTTTTCTGGAAAAAGGCTTCCGCGTTATTGCTATTGATCGTCGCGGGCATGGCCGCTCGGATCAAGTGAGTGATGGACATGATATGGATCATTACGCCGCTGACGCTTCAGCCGTTGTTGAACATCTGGATTTAAAAGACACGGTTCACATCGGTCACTCGACCGGAGGCGGAGAAGTTGCACGCTACGTAGCGCAGTATGGCCAGCCACAAGGTCGGGTTGCGAAAGCGGTTTTAATCAGTGCGGTTCCTCCCTTAATGGTCAAGACGGAGAACAATCCCGGCGGTACGCCGATCGGCGTTTTTGATGGCTTTCGCAGTGCGCTCGCGGCTAACCGCGCTCAGTTCTTTCTCGATGTTGCGTCTGGGCCTTTTTACGGCTTTAACCGAAGTGGCGCAGAACTCTCGTTGGGAACGATTCAGAACTGGTGGCGCCAGGGTATGAACGGCAGTGCTAAAGCGCATTACGAAGGGATTAAAGCTTTTTCAGAAACCGATCAAACTGATGATCTCAAGGCCATTACCGTTCCGACGCTCATTCTGCAAGGTGATGACGATCAGGTCGTTCCTTATAAGAATGCCTCTGTTCTCCAGGATGAGTTGTTAACCAATGGCACGCTTAAAATTTATCCCGGCTATCCTCATGGCATGCACACTACCCATGCAGATGTGATTAACGCTGACTTACTTGCTTTCATCCAGTCTTAAAATCCTGATCAACTGAGAGGCGTTTTACCCGGCCTTTCAGTTGATTTTTTAGCGCTCTTCATCTTATTTCAGTTAAGCCGAGTGGAGATATACGCCGAGATAGCAATGTCCTCAGCGTGGCTAAAGCGCCTTGATCGTGGCTTCAATCTTCGCTGACGTTGCTTTAATCACAGCCGAGGGAATCGCATCGCCCAAGGACTTGGCGGTGGCCACAAACGAGGCTGCTACGTCGCAGACTTCCTCAATGATTGTGTTCAGCGTTTTTTCGCTAATATCCGCAGCTTTTGCAGCCTTAATAAGCGCCTTACGACTGATTTGACTGCCGTAACCCGCTACGGAAGACTGATGTTGACCGCCCGGCCCCATTTGAAAGGTGAGATCATAGGCGGGTGAAACTTGCCACTCTTCGGCCTGATTGAGCGTAAACGCGAAGTTTTTGGCGTGGTCATCTTGGTTGTTCATGATCACATTAAACACCATGCGACGCGCCTGGATTTCTCGTTCTGCCGCTGAACGGGTGATCATTCCCGTAGCCCGAAGGATGTCAGTGTAATCAAGGCAGGGAAGGCGGAAGTCCGCCTGCAGTACACCCGCCATACTGAGCGTAGGAACACGCATTCCTCTATGCCGGTCAAAACGTTTAACGCCGAACGCTGACAGTCCTTCTTCCAGTGAGAACCAGCGACTTTCAGGAAACTGGATGCCCGCCTGCCGAGCCATACGCGCATAAACTTCCTCCAGCGCACATACCCATGCCGCCTCCTGAGCCGCTGGGAATTTAATCAGCCAAGGCTCACTACCGGTAAAGGGCGAGGAATGAATACGTCCGCTGGTGGGATCAAACTCCACCAGCACTTTGGGCCGAGCGCCATGCGGTGATCCACCGAGACGCACCAATTCTCGCAGCACTTCAGAATCCTGACCCGCTACCTCGATCTCTATTTCTCTGGCCAATATAATCAGGTCGTTGATATTCTGCTGCTGCGCTTCCTGGTCAGGCACTTTCACCAACGGTCGGTAAGTCAGCGCGCCCATGGTATTGCTGCCTAGCATCGCCAGTCTGTCGAGGACGGAAAGTGTCGCTGGCTCAATATTATTGCGCCGCAAAAGTCTGTCCATCAACAAGCGGCCCCAACCATCAGGCAGTGAATCGGCAATAAAACCGGGGATCCCTTCCTGATGACGTTCAAAATCGGCGTAAGTCGTGCTGATGGGCGGATGAAGCAGGGAGAGAATTCAATGCCGCGCTGAATGCTCTGCTCCGAATATTCAAACAACCATTCCCCGCGTTGCCTGCCCGCCGCAAGGGTGCCAAGTGGCCAGTTTTCACCCCAGCCTTCATAGATGACTTCCAGCCGCTGAAGGGGCGAATAGTTATTTTTTATCTCTCTCATTACGCTTCTCTGCTGTAGTCCTTGTTGGTTTTCTACTTACGCCGTGCTGCCCTTTGCCGAATTGGCGCTTTGAGGGCTTCAACCTGAGCAATGCTCATCGCCGGGGCGTAAACAGATTCATCATCTCTCTTTCCAGCCGTAAGGCAAAAACCACCTTCATAAAGTTCTCAAGCGTTACTTTTCCGTCATTTTCCAGTTTCTTTAATGCCGATACAGAGATCCCGGCTTTTTGAGCCAGCTCTTTTTGCAGCATATTTCTGCGTAACCGATGTTCCCTGAGACGCTGCCCTAGCTCTGTCATTAATGCTGATTCAGAGTAAAGATTAAGGGACATAAAAACAGCTCCTAAAATCAATAAGGGTGGGTAGAGGTTTTTATCAGCTTTTATTGTAGCAGTTGCCTGGAGAAGGATCTCTCTGTTTAAGCGCTTTTTAAAGCACTTTAATCACCTAAAATGCTTAATAAGAGCGTTTATTAGAGCTCCAATTTAGAAAAAGAAATAATAGTGGGCATGACAGGTTATTCGTCAAGATTATCAGATTCTTGAACCGTAATTTGCACGCCGTCCGGGGCTGTGATCGTACAGTGTTTTTCTGCCGCCAGCAGGGTTGCAGAAAGCAGCGCTAAAATAGTGGAAACAGCGTGAATTAAAAAATGCAGCAGCATAAAAAGCCTCCTGATATAAATAATTTCTGGCTATGCTGAGCCCTGACATGGGTGTCAGAGTCAAGTAGCCATGTGAAGAACAATTTATCGCGTTCTCAACGGGAGAACTGGCGAAAGAGTCGGGCGTCTGCGACGGATACCGTGATTTCCCCACGCAGGCGGCGCAGTACAAACGACAGCGTCAGATCAGCGAACTGAGGTTCGCCCGGCGCGGTTGATGGCAACCCTGACAGAAGGCCTATCCAGGTCTTTAACCTTGTCCGTTCTGTAACGTTTCAACCACAAACTCCAAAAATGCGGGTTAATTTTTTTGCGCTGAATGCGCGTATTTGAACCAGGAAAGAGAGTGATGTTTCATCTGATTTTCAGCATACCGAGCTGGTATGTTATCGCACGTTTTGTTTTGCCATTAGCCATGCCGCTGGTGTTAAAAGTTATCTTATCCTTGCTGGTGTTGCTGGCTTCACAATATCTTTTGATAAGCCGATTTACTGCGGGCGGTATTTTTTCACCTGAAATGCCCCGAACGGTGATCATTCTGTTCAACTGGGCCTTCAGTGCGGTTTTATTTCTCGCTATGACGCAATTACTGATTGATGCCGTGGCGGTGATGTCGCTGTTGTTCCGACATCCCCTGGAGATTGCGCCCGGTGTGCGTTACCTGGCAGCGCTATTTGCTATTGCGCTTGGCGCGATAAGCGTTCATCAGGCGATACGCGTTCCCCGGTAAAAGATGTGGCCATTGAAATCGAGAATCTTCCTGCTGAATTCGAAGGTTACCAGTTGCTTCAGCTGACCGATTTGCACATCACTAAGCTCTTTAATGCCACATGGACTGCGGCGCTGGTGAAAAGAGCGATGTCGCTTAACGCGAACCTAATCGTTGTTACAGGTGATGTGATTGATGGCACCCTGCAAAACCGCAGAGCAGATGTTGAGCCGCTGCGTGGGTTGAATGCGCCAGATGGTGTGTTTGCCATCACTGGGAATCACGAATATTTCTTTGAGCAGGAACGATGGACCGATCATCTGGCTTCACTGGGGTTGCATCCGTTGCTGAACAGCCACACGATCATTAAACGGGATGGCGCAGAGCTGGTGATTGCCGGCCTGCCTGATGCTTCAGCATCGCGAAGAAATACGATCGGCCCGGACCTGACGAAAGCGCTAAGAGGTGCACCGGAAAATGCGCCGGTGATTCTGCTCGATCACCAACCACGTAATGCCCGGCAAAATGCGCTGCAGAAAATCGATTTACAGCTCTCTGGCCATACACATGGTGGTTTGATTGTCGGATTTGATCGGCTGTTTGCTAAACCCAACGCGGGTTTTGTTTCGGGTTTGTACAATGTAGATGGCATGCAGCTCTACGTGAACAACGGAACTGCGCTGTGGCCAGGCGTGGCGGTGCGATTAGGGCGCCCATCAGAGTTGACCCGCATTACATTGCAGCGAAGAAAATAAGTGCCGAAAGCGGGGGTCGATCACTGATTCAGGGATAGGGTTGACCCGCTTTCGCACCGCAGACCTCCTTTTGCGTTTCATATCCCATCGCGCGCAGCGCAGCCTCAGTCAGATAAGTGGTCCAGTGCTGATCCTGATTACAACCAACGTAAATAAACTCCCTAATTAATACCCCTCAAACCATCAGGATTTGGGAAAACCGCCATAATTAGTAGGAATACACATTGGTGGAGACAATCATGGAGGCTTTACTAAAGGCAGATATCGACGAATTCAAAACGCATTTCTTGGGCGAGGTGGTTCTTCCTGACGATGCAAACTACGACGAAGTGCGCCAGATCTGGAATGCCATGATCGACCGCAAACCCACGCTGATCGCCCGCTGCACATCACCTGAGGATGTCGTTCAGGCCATCCAATTTGGGCGCACGCAAAATCTTCTTATCTCGATCCGAGGAGGTGGACACAACATTGCAGGTAATGCCGTATGCGACGACGGCCTGATGATCGACCTGTCGCTGATGAAGGGAGTACACGTGGACCTGACCACCAGAAGGGCCAGCGTCGAGCCAGGCTGTACTCTTAACGAGTTTGATGAGGTCGTGCAGGAACATGGGCTTGCCACGCCCTTGGGCATCAATTCGACTACAGGTGTGGCCGGCCTGACACTCGGCGGCGGGTTCGGCTGGCTGAGTCGGAAGTACGGTATGACCGTAGACAATCTGCTTTCCGCAGAGGTCGTCACGGCAGATGGCAGCTAACTGCACGCCAGCGATTCAGAAAACGCGGATCTCTTTTGGGGGCTTCGAGGTGGCGGCGGTAATTACGGTGTTATTACTCGCTTCGAATTCCAACTCCATCCCGTTGGGCCGAACGTACTGAGTGGGCTCATCGTCTTTGCGTTTGATCAGGCAAAGCAAGTGATCTCGCAGTTCGCCCGATTCACCGAGACGATGCCGGATGAGCTCAATGTTTGGATGGTCACGCGCAAGGCACCTCCGCTACCTTTCCTGCCTGAGGCATTTCACGGGAAAGAGATGATCGCGCTCGCTCTGTGCTATGTGGGCGACCCTAAAGAGGGAGAGAAGCTTATCGAGCCGCTGCACGGGTTTGGCACGGTGCTCGGCGAGCACATCGGCGTGCAGCCTTATATCGCCTGGCAGCAGGCATTTGATCCGCTTTTGTCAAAAGGGGCACGCAACTACTGGAAGTCTCACAACTTCTCGCAAATCAGTGACGGTGTTATCGATGCCATTATCGAATACGCGGCCAGATTACCGTCACCTCAGTGTGAGATATTTATCGCAACAATAGGAGGCCAGACAGCCAGCGTAGCGCCCGAGGCAATGGCCTACTCAAGCCGGGATGCCAATTACGTGATGAATGTGCACGGTCGCTGGGAGACCGCCGCCGAGGATGCACACTGCATCGCCTGGGCGCGCGAATTCTTCGCTAAATCACAACCGTTTGCCAGCAGTGGTGTTTACATCAACTTTCTCACCGAAGAGGAGACCGACCGTATTTCTTTCGCTTACGGAGCCACCTACAATCGACTGGTGGAGCTTAAGAATAAGTACGACCCGACGAATCTCTTTCGGATGAATCAGAACATCAAGCCGGTATGAGGCCAGGTATTGCGCCTGACAACAGTATGTAGCCCGCACGCTACGCATACTGAAGATGCTAAACGTTAGGCGCAGTAACAATGCACTTTTGTTGGCCAGGTTTTGCCAGGCGGCAGCTTTTTAGGGGTTAAGATGGTCTCAACGTCATTCTCATTTGAAACAGCCGCTTGTCCGTAAAAGCCACTTCTAACGCTAAATGTCATCATCCTCAAAAGCGGATCTCACGGCATCCACAACGCGTTGCGCGCGCGTTATATCCTCAAGCTGTGGATAATTCTTTTTCAGTTTGCCGGATAGCCGCCAGCCGTTTTCTTTCAGTGAACGGATGATGCGATTGGCATCCTGATCCGGCATTTCAAGCACGTCTTTGAGTCGCTCTTGTGCCTTCTGGAAAATCACCAGAACTCTGGCTTCATCAGCCATTTCAGTGCGCACCGTATGCTCAATCACACGGGCGGTATACAGCACATGTTCTGTTAAGTCGGGATAGCGCCAGGCGAAACGTGCATCCTCATAATCAGTGAAATAGAAGTTACTCGGCGTGCCGTCTTCATAGTGAATAATCTTACCAAAACGATACGAGGTTGCGTATCTGCGCATCAATCGCTTCGAAAAAACTTCAAGCGTACGATCATACCCAACGCGAAAATTCAGTGAGCTGGTGATGGTGGCAGAGACCGGCAGAATGACGCCATCCGGCACTGCGCGATCGCGTATTAAGGTATCGTTAATTAAAAAACGATGAATACGGCCATTCCCATCGCGCATCGGATGAATGTAAACGAAGCCAAAGGCGATAACGCCAGCGCGGGCCAGAGGCTCAGCACCTCGTGTAGCCAGCTCAAATTCTTTAAGTCCATTCATGAATTCCGGGACATCTTCAAACTGCGGGGCAACGTAATGGACGATGTCTTCACGCATCGTTGCTTGCCCAACAAAAACGGGTGAACGCCGCAAACCCAATCCCAGTGCATCATGCCCGAGTATTCCCTTTTGCAGGGCATGCAGGCTGGTATCGTTTAGAGGATCGTCAATCTGACCACAATATTGAGCAATAACATGGGCAAACCGCTGTATACGATCTGCCTGATCGGCTTCTTTCTCTATGAGAAAACTGGCTCGGGACTCTTTGAAGGTGAGCCAACTGGCTGTGCGCATCAGGATATCCGCGCCGAAAATGTTATCTAAATCGGCCAGTGCGGCTGTCACATCAAACGATAACGCCGTCTTTACTGCGGGTGTACGACGAACGAATGGGCAGAAACCGGCTGACCCCGGCAAATTGTCATTGATGCGCCAGCGTTTCGCTCTTTTTACTGCGGTTCGCGTGAGATATTTTTTAGGTGAAATAGCATCGACATAGCCTCCATTTGTCACATCCGGCACATTCAATGTCACGCCTGTCAGCCATTCATACAGAAACCCCGTTCGGCGAGCATATTGCCCAAAAGGCTCGCGCCGACACCACATCTCGATGGGTTCAGGACCGGTTGCGGTAAAAAGTCTGGCAAAGAACTCCAGATGAATCTCTTCGTATTTGAGTCCAAACTCAAAGTGACCGGAGAAATCGTCATTAGGGCGATAACTTGGCGGATATTTGTTTTCTACGCGGTCATTACTGTCATGGCTGCTTCGTACTGTGCCAATAGATGACTCAACACGCAGAGGCTGAGCCAGCTCAATCCCATAATGTTTTGAAAGCGCTTTGAAACCCACCAGCATCGACCAAACTCCCTAACACTTGAATAAAAATGATAATGAAATAGAAATCTACCGCGAAAACGATAACAGGGCGAGCGGGTAAGCGATAAATAAAGTGTAGATTTGTTAATAAAATCGGTTTTATGAATGAAAACGATAACACGTTGATGGATGAGCTTAACGAGTGATGGATTTATTCGCAGAGAAAAGGGGGCTTAAGGCACAGAATGCATTCAGACCGAGGCGTTTATAAGTGAGCGGGTTCATGAAATAGCGAACGAGTGATCAATCGGTTTTTGCCAGGCGAGTGAGCGTCCCTGCTCTTGCTTCACCCCAAAAGCGGCTATGGATAGGTGAATAAGACTGACCGTAAAGGCGAGAGTGCAATGCGGAGCCGTAGCAACACCGGTCTTCAGGAATTCAGATGTCGGAGGCAACGAGTCGTCCTTGTGGAATAATGCTTGATAAGCTCCGCCATATTCAGCACGGGTTTAACATGTTCTAAACCCTGTTTTGCTTTGATCAACCGCAGCGCATGACTGAGCAGACAGGTAACACAACGGGCGCGCAATTCCTCCCTGTTACCGCTACAAAGCCATCGAACCAATGGAGTAAGCATGAAGGCTAAAACATCGCCCGGGCTGTAGCGGGTATAGAGTTTCCACAGGTAACGTGACCGCGTTTCATCTGTTCCATACTGAAGGTGAATAATAAATTCCTGTCTACGCAATTCCCAGCCGCTGGGGCGGTAATGCCATGACTCGTTAAGCAATGTAGAGATTTCACTGAGCGTGTCACCGGATGACGTGAGCGCGCGGACGACCCTGATTTGCGCAACCTGTGACTCACTGTAGCCTTCTGAGCAAGGAGGTTTAATGAGTGAAGCTGTCTGCCAACTGGTGAGCGTTGCAGGAAGGATGCCAGTCATACGACAGACAGTTGAAGTAGGAATAAACAAACCGGTTATCTCCGTCAGGCTAAACAAGGTTACTCAGCCTGCCTCAGTGCCTGACGAGGAAAATTGATTTTGCTCAAAGTAAATTACCTTCCGTTATTTATTACCTTGCAATTGAGAATAATCCGACCGCAGTTTTTGACGTAAATCACATGACTTGCCAGAAGCATAAACTCACCTAAAAACGCCGCATTTAGCCAGCTTATACATAACCGCAGCCGCCCGATATGGCCGGAATAGTCCGTTATACGAGTAAAAAAACGGCTTTTATCGACAGATAAGTAAAACGTATCGATGCCATCAATATGTCGAGAATATACGTTAGCGAAGAACTAAAATTAAGATAACTATCTGAATATAGGGTTAATTATAAAAATAAAGGATGAGGGTGCTCAAGAGGAAACAAGGGGCAAATGACGAGAGAGACTCGTTAGTATTAAATCGTGCGCTACTTAATAGTTTACAACTTAGAAGCGGCATGCCACTATTCAAAAACTAAATAGCGCACTACTTAATAGCAAGCAATTAGAGGGGAAGTAATGAAAATGAAAATGACCGCCGGCGCTTTACTTTTAGCAAGTCAGGTCGTGAATGCATGGGCCGCACCTGTTGAGAATATTCCCCAACCTACCGCTGGCGTAGCGGCCTTTCTGAAGGTGCTGAACAGCGGTAACGGAAAACCGATTGAGCAACTGTCACCTAAAGACGCACGTGCCGTATTAACCGGTGCCCAGGAAGGGGTGGTATTACCGCCCGCAGAGATTTCCGAGAAAACAATTAATGTGCTGGGTAAACCGCTGAAACTGACCATCGTAAAACCTGCCAACGTCAAAGGTACCTTACCCGTATTTATGTTCTTCCACGGCGGCGGTTGGGTACTGGGCGATTTCCCAACCCATGAACGACTGGTGCGCGATTTAGTGAATGAATCCGGTGCAGCAGCGGTGTTTGTGAATTACGATCCATCACCCGAAGCCCATTATCCCGTAGCGATTACGCAGGCATATGAAGCAACAAAATGGGTAGCTGAGCATGGCGCTGAGATCGGAGTCGATGGCAAGCGACTGGCTCTGGTCGGTAACAGTGTTGGTGGGAATATGGTCGCTGCTGTCGCGTTGCAGGCGAAGCAGTTCAAAACTCCGGCTATTCGCTACGATGTTATGTTTTGGCCGGTAACCGATGCCCGCTTTGATGATGCTTCCTATGAACAGTTTGCTGAGGGCCATTTTCTGACGAAAAACATGATGAAATGGTTTTGGGACAGCTACACAACGTCAGAAACTGATCGGAATAATATTCTGGCATCGCCGCTGCGTGCCACCTCCGATCAGCTGAAAGGATTGCCGCCTACGTTGATTCAAACAGCGGAGTTGGATGTATTACGTGACGAAGGTGAAGCCTTTGGCCGTAAGCTTGATGCCGCTGGCGTACCCGTTACTGTGACGCGTTATAATGGCATGATTCACGATTATGGATTATTAAATGCATTGAGTAAGGAACCAACAGTGCGCACCGCGATCAGCCAAGCCTCTTCTGAATTAAAGCAACATCTGGAATAAATCAGTAGGGTTGCACGTTGCGGTGAGCGTAACTTCCTGCAAATTTTAGCTTTTTGTTAACATGGCTTGAATTCGGTACTAAAACGGGCTCAGGCTATTTTTTTGAATTTTTATTCATCCATAAATGCCATAACTGATAACTTTTCTCTTGATGAAACTAACTGAACTAATGCTGAGAAGCATGAATAAACATAATGCGGATGAGATATTTCCTGGAAATTGTCAAAAAGAGCACGCGCCATTAAAATAAAATCGTATTTTTAATACCGACGCCTACAAAAATCGTGAAAAGGATGACGCTGGCGAAAAATATTCGAAGCGTTTCATCAATAATAATATTGCGCCAGTCTAACCTTTTTGAGCGATCTGGAACGACCTTTCTTAATTGCAGAATAGTCTTGCCTTTTTTTGGGCGTTTATTCGTAATAATTCAGGTGCTTTTTTAATGGTTTGGATATCAAAGGAAAGTTATGAACAGTAAGTCAAGCAACAATATGGCTGGTGGTCTTATACCGCAAATTCTATCCAGCTTCACGGCTCTATCCGATAAGAGCGCTATATTATCGCGTGACACGACATTGTTTTTACGCCCATGGTTAACGGGAACAGCAGAGCCAAACAGCATTGTTAATATACAAGTAAACGCACAGCCGATTGGTCAGGTCAATTCAGATAAAACAGGTCATTGGACATTTGCATTGCCTTTGCAGGTTAATGCCAAACAAGTTTTTACTGTTTCATCTAAAGAAACAGGCGCAACAAGTGCTCCATTCACAATTACCCTTTTACCTGAGCGCCAATTGAATAAAGATCACAAAAGTTACGCGTTGAAGAATGAACCTCTGCTTCCAGTGCCCGACGTTCCTGCCGCTTGCGGCGGTTTTTTTGCCGGATTAACGATAAAAGAGTGAAGGAAAAAGGATGTTTCGCTTATTAACGGACCTGTGTTTTTTGAGTCTTCTTGGTTTAGCCGCGCTGCAGTCGCTCAGGCGGGCGTAATTATCAGAAGGTTGTCCCCATTGCTGTTGGAAAGACCAACACCAAAGCTACATTTACCATGGCGTATAATTAAGCAACGCATCACCGCATGGCGTATCAAAACCTGTTGTCGGCGGCACAACATGCTGGTGATAGGGAATACCGACATCACCCACGCAACGCGTAAGATTTTTAAATGGCTGGCATTAACTCGGCAGGTAAGTACAACGTACGGAAGAAAGGAATGGCTGTACGACAGGAAAGGACTATTTCAGGGGCATTCCCTTGCCCAGACAGTCGCATTCGTCTTCATCGCCATGTTATTGTTTACCGCCGTTCTGGCCTGTATTGACAGAAACATTATGATTATTGGTGAAATTACCTCCGCTTTTTTTACCCCTTTTTTCACCTCATCTTTGGCTTTTGCCGGATGCTCTGCAAAATCATCTTTACCACCACGATGTTTAGACATGATTGACCTCTTTATGATTATCAAACTGATAAATGCTCATAAATAGACGAGCTACATAGATAGCGTAGCCCCTATCGAAGAGGTCTGCACAGAGACACGTTGCACTGACGACAGCACGTAATTTTGGCATCTGGCTTAAGGCTTGTGGGTATGGTTTTCTGCTGGCGGCAAGCCAAAATCCGGCATACCGTCTGCGCGCCAGTTAAAATATTTCAGACGGGTATGTCGGCTCGGATCAATCAGTGCATCTCCCTTCATCCCCGTATGGTTACGGGTGTGATAAATCAAAACATCCCGACCTCGCTCATCCACTGTAAAGCAGCAATGTCCTGGGCCAAACTGCTTGTTTTCCCAGCTCGAGCTGAATACCGGATTAGCCAGTTTTATCCAGTTATTACGCTGCAACGGGTCTGCATCAATATCAATCCACAGTAGGCCCATGCAGTAACGCTCATCGGTTGCGCCTGCGGAGTAGGCGACAAAAAGACGATTATTATGAATCAGCGTTGATGGCGCTTCATTCACACTCGCGCCCGCCTTTTCCCACGCATATTCAGGGCAGGACAGCAGTAGCGGCTGACCTTTTATCGTCCAGGGATTACTCAATTCCGCCAGATAAAGACAGGAGTTACCGGGAACTGCGGGATTCTTTTGCGCCCATAGGAGCCAGTTTCTTCCTTGATGCTGACAGTAAGTAGCATCAAGCGAAAAAGTATCAAGCGGGGTAATAATCTGGTGACAGGAATGCCATCGCCCCTTTAGCGGATCGGCGTCATCGCAAAGCAGGGCATACATGCGATGCTGGAACAGACCATCAACATAGTCACGTGACGGGGCAGCGGCAAAATAGAATACCCAACGATCATCTACCCGATGCATTTCTGGCGCCCAGATAAGCTGACTTAAAGGACCGCTATCGGGTTTATGCCAAACTGTAACCGGTTTGGCTTCCCGCAGTCCTTCCAGTGTGTTCGCGTGGCGGATCTCAAGTCCGTCATATTCTGGAACGGATGCAGTGAAATAATAGTCCTGCCCGCAGTGCAGAATAAAAGGATCGGCGCGTTGCGTAATAAAAGGATTGGGCCATGTTTTCATTATTGTCCCCTCGGAACAGGTCCCGAAGCACTCAAAGGGTATAGAAAAAGGTTTGTTTTTTATCAATGTATTCAGTCAATTGAAAATGCAGTTAAAGGGATAGAAGTAAAGTATCAGGCAGAAAATGCATTCTCACAATCTGCCCAACGCTTTAGTGTCAAATGGTTTGGATAAAGGGTGAGGGGCAGGCCATACAGAACGGGCTTAACCCGTGAGGAAACAGCGATGATTGATGTGAAATCGTTCCCGGTTTTTTGGGTAGAGTAGTAATCGGTCCTGACTTTGTCACCCAGCGCTTCAGCCGCCGCTAACGCTTTTGCTCTTATTAACCGCGTAACTGCTTATCTCAGAGCAGTTACGCGAACATTTTCAGCTGAAATTCACAATGAACACAGCTCGGCTAGTCAGCATAAGCTATTTTCTCACCGGCGCGGCGGGCTGTAGCAGGTAATAAACTGGCCTTGGCCACGTATCCATCTGGATCCAGACAGCAATCCATCTCCAGCGCTTGCTTGATGATCTCTTGATCCCAGATGACTCTTTTGCGCTGATCGCCTTGAGTCGTTAGCGTCGCTTCCATTACGCCATCAAGGGCGCGATATTGGCGCCAACTGCCGGCAGGCACAGAAATCACGGATCCTTCTTCTGCCATGATCGTAACCTCCTCACCTCGGCGATTAAAGGTCACTTCCAGCGTACCTTTGAACACCATCAGCACCTGAATATCCTGGCAGCAATGCAAACCAACACGATGCTGATCCTGAATGCGCAACCACTCAACGGTGAATCCATGTGGATTGTGGATGGGGGTGCACTGTTGCGGTCTTGCGACATCCCATAACCGATAACCGGTGCCAATTCGCCACCGTGCCCCGGTAAGATGGAATCCAGCAAGGCATTTTCGGACCATTTACGCTGCTCGCCAGTGACTGCCCGTTGGCTCATCTCTTCTATAGAATAGTCACGCAGCGCAGCGATATGTTCTGCGCCCAAAGGTTGCAGCAGATCGGCTTTATCGGGGAGGACATCGCCCGCCTCAAGATCAATAAGCATATTGTCGCGACTGAGGTACAAGCCATATTCACGCGCGGCCTCTAAAATCGACGGATGCCAAATAATGCCGCCGGTGTTATTACCGCCCAGCACGGTAAATACCATGCCGTTGGTATCTTGCGGACTCACGTTAGTAAAACCACGGAAAATCCATGTAGGGATCGACAAAATGGCTGGCGCACTAAATTCCGCTTCATGCTCGCCATTCGCACCCCAGCGAAAGCGCCAACTGCCCTCATGGATCAGGAATACCTCAGCAGTAAAATGCAGATGCAGGTTGTTAGTCACACCTTTCGGCATCGCAGCGGCACCAATGTTAAAACCATGCGGTTCTGGAATGTTGACGACCTGAGACGCTGACTGCGTGACGCCAGGCCCAATAAAAGAGTAGTTCTGCTTAAGATGTGAGCCCGGCAGTTTGCAGTCAATAAACGCTACGCTGCAAGACACGCGATCTTCAGGTCGGACTAAACGGCGATATGCTTCTTGTTGAGTCAGAGTTACGTTTTGCATTTTTCTCTCCCATTAATATCCAGATGATCCGCTGACAGGCGGTGTTTCCCCTCGCGTTAATGCGATGGCAGTGCGGGCAGCAGCGCCGAGCTGCATCACATCATTAGCGGGAGTGACAAAGTGAAAGCCTTGCGTCAGGCGATGAGCCGCAGCCTGACCCGATGTGCAAAAGATTCCAGCAAGTTTTTTATGCGCACGGCAGCGGTTCAATACGTGCTCTATGGCAGCCAGCATCGCGGGATGCTGAGACTCGGCACTCGCACTGCCGGTCAGCGTTAGAGAAAGGTCATTGGGGCCGATAAAAATCCCGTCCAGCCCATTGGTATCGAGAATGCTATCTAAATTATCCAGTGCTTCGCGCGTCTCAATCATTGCCAGCGTCAGGATCTCTTCATTGGCATGCTGCGGATAATCTTTGCCGCCATAGAGCAGTGCGCGTGCCGGGCCAAAAGATCGATTGCCCAGCGGCGGATAGCGACATGCCGAGACAAATTGTGCCGCCTGCTGAGCGGTGGATATCATCGGGCAGATAATTCCCCAGGCACCGGCGTCAAGCATGCGCATGATGTGTGCCGGATCATTGTTACTGACACGCGCCAGCGGCGTTGCAGGCGTGGCGGAAATTGCCTGTAGCATTGACAGTGCGCTGGCAAAATCGATCATGCCATGCTGCATATCGACGGTGACAGAATCGTAGCCCTGATGTCCGGCGATTTCGGCGCTGTAACCTGAAGGAATAGCCAGCCAACCGTTGATAATGGGTTGTTGCTGACAAAAGGCTGCTTTCAGCGGATTTCTTCTCAAGATTGTGACTCCTGTATCCAGTTGCGCATGAAGTTAGCCACCTGTTGAGGCGCTTCGAGGGGTAAGAAATGGCCGCATTCAGGTAAGGTTATCCAACGTGCATGCGGTACGGCCTTGGCGATAGCCAGGTGATGTTGTGGCGTGCATATAACGTCATGCGCGCCGTTAAGAATTAAGGTGGGTGCAGCAAATGAGGCGAGTAATTGGCGGTGATCTTCACGAGAAATAGCCACTTCTGTTTGGCGCGCTAAAGTTTCGAGCCCGCTCTCCTCGGCCATCTGGACAACGGTACGATAAAGCAATGTGTCATTTAGACGATGAGGAGCAACATAGCGCGGCCACAATGTGTCAGTGAGCCAGCGCGTCATACCTTGATTAGCCGCTTCGCGTACGGCAGCACGGCGCCTCTCTGCATTATCGGGCGCGTCGCGAAACGGATTAACGGATAAAAGCGCCAGCTTCGCAATGCGCTCTGGTGCCAGAACCAGCATGTGCAAGGCCACAATGCCACCCAGAGAAAACCCCGCTAAGCAGAAGCGCAAAGGCAGAACGCCAAGCAGCTCACTTGCAAGCGCATGAGCGGAGTCGGCATTATTGAGGCTATAACAGCGAACGTGACTGACATTGAGCTGTTCTGTCACCGGCTGCCACAACCGATCATTGCACAGGGTTCCGCTAAGCAGCACCAGCGGCGCGTTATGATTTTCCAGTAAGGGTGCCGTCTTCATGTTGCCGTCCATCCGCCGTCAACCATCAGCGACGTTCCGGTAATGAGCGCTGAAGCAGGCGACGCCAAAAAACCACAGGTCCCATAATATCTTCCAGCGTGCCCACTCTGTTCAGCTTGATGTTGTCCAGCACATAACGATTAAACGCGGCATCAGCCAGATTGGCGCGAGACATCTCGGTAACAATAAATGTCGGGCATAACGTGTTAACGCGAATACCCAACTCGCCAAGCTCCAGCGCCATGGTTTTCGTTAACCCTTCAAGCGCGAATTTGGATGCACAATAAACGCTGCGTTCTGGGCCACCGACATGCCCCATTTGTGAGGAGATATGAATGATTGAACCTGCGATTTGGCGCATTTTCATGCGCTGAGCAACCTGCTGGCTGATAAAAAAGTTGCCCGTAAGTTCAACGCCATCACTGCGTCAAAATTCGCTTCGCTGACCTCAAGAAACGGCTGATGGCGTGCAAGCCCCGCGCTGTTGACCAGAATGTCGAAATCGGGGAGTGTTTCCAGCACCTCGCTGACGCGCGCTGTATCGGTAATATCCAGCGTCACGCTGTTGAGTCGCAAACCTTCTGCTGCGGCACTTTTTACGGCGTCGTGAAGTTGATCTGCCTGGCGCGCCATGATCCATACTTCTGCACCCGCACTCGCCAGCGCTATCGCCGCAGCAAAGCCAATACCGCGGGAACCGCCGGTAACTAACGCCCGACAGTGATCGAGACGGAACGTCGGAGTGCGAGGAAATGCCATCCTCATAAGGCTTTCTCGCTCTCTGCCGCCGGAACCGAGCCTGCATAAGGCACTTCTTTTTGCCGTAGCGGCGTACGCGAATATTGGCCTGTTCAGCATGACCTGAAAATCCTTCTAACTGGCACAAGCGCGAACAGTAACTGCCAATTTCTGTCGTTGCTTCATCACTCAGGACTTTTTGCCAGGTGCAGGTTTTCATGAATTTTCCAACCCATAGTCCGCCGGTGTAACGCGCCGCTTTTTGGGTTGGAAGGGTATGATTGGTGCCGATCACTTTGTCGCCATACGCTACATTGGTGCGAGGGCCAAGAAACAATGCGCCGTAGTTGGTCATGTTGGTAAGAAACCAGTCGTCGCGGGAGGTCATTACCTGTACATGTTCCGATGCAATACGGTCAGCTTCCTGCAGCATCTCTTCATAGCTACTGCAAACAATCATTTCGCCATAATCGCGCCAGGCCTGACGGGCTATTTCAGCCGTAGGCAATTTTTCCAGTAAACGTTCAACTTCACGCAAGGTTTCCTGCGCCAGTTGTAGTGAATTCGTCAGTAAAATGGCAGGCGTAGTAACGCCGTGTTCGGCTTGTCCTAGCAGGTCGGTGGCACAGATTTCAGCATCCACGCTTTCATCGGCGATGATTAATGTTTCCGTTGGCCCAGCAAACAGATCGATCCCGACGCGGCCAAATAACTGGCGTTTAGCTTCGGCTACAAACGCATTGCCTGGGCCGACCAGCATATCCACAGGCGCAATGGTGTCAGTGCCCAGCGCCATCGCACCAATTGCTTGAATGCCACCTAACGCGTAGATCTCAGTTGCACCCGCCATCGCCTGTGCCGCCACAATTGCCGGAGCGGGTTGACCTTTAAACGGAGGTGCACAACTAATAATGCGCGAACAGCCAGCAACGTTAGCAGTGATAATCGACATATGCGCAGAAGCCAGCAGTGGATATTTTCCACCGGGCACGTAACAGCCCACCGCATTAATGGGGATATTTTTATGACCGAGAATAACGCCG
Source organism: Candidatus Pantoea bituminis (assembly GCF_018842675.1). NCBI lineage: Bacteria > Pseudomonadati > Pseudomonadota > Gammaproteobacteria > Enterobacterales > Erwiniaceae > Pantoea > Candidatus Pantoea bituminis. The sequence goes on along the minus strand of NZ_JAGTWO010000001.1, from coordinate 150,903 downwards.
GGACGTGTTTCAATTTCGAGATCAGTCAGGCAATTTCTTTGCGCACTGGCAAAATTAAAAACCTGCTGCTGGGCAAACTCAATATCTTTAATATCCTGACGGCTTAATTGCTTGATACAGGCATTAATTTCCTGCTGCGACAAACGGTAATCGCGACGATCATAATTATCAAACTTAATGGATAATTCGCGTATCGCTTCATTACCGCGTTGCTCTATATCTGCAAGCGTATTTTCAACAACAATACTGATCTGTTTATTGGCCTGTTGGCGTTCAGATAATGATTTACTGGTTTTTAAATAGTGCGCCATGACGTTGTCCTCTCCTAATGAGTACGTGACTGTCCCGCCCAATGAAATGGGTGAAGGGAAAGCGTTAATTAAAGAGAAAGTTAAATATGAACAGTGCAGTTAAATCTTATTCGCATAATCCTGTGCGCCTGAGATTATGGGTGCTTTATCGCCTTGAACATTTACCTGCCGCTGATTAACACTTCGTACGGCTAGCGGCGTCAATAGGGCAGCCACCACGCAAAGCGCGCCAATCATGAGATAGCCGGAGGCTAAATTAATGTGCTGCAACATAAAACCCATCGCAACGGGTCCGAGAAACATACCGCAGGAGTAAATCGTCTGAAATAACCCCATTCGTGTGGATTGTTCCGACTCAACGGTATTGACCACGCTCAATGACATGAATACGGCGAAAGCCATGCCGAACGAGAAACCCGCCATCGCCTGCCACAAATAGATGATGTACATATTCGTAGTGAAGGGGATGCCAATAGTGGAAATAACCTGCAGGGAAATACCAATCACTGCGGTATTCACTAAACCCAGGCGTTTGTAGAAAACGGAACTGCACAATCCAATAGCCAGTGCGTAGAAAATAAGATGCAGATTACTGAGCAGGGTGAGTACAACGGCCTGCGCGCCAAGTTGCTGGGCATAAATCGGGGTTAAGGTATCTCGGGTAGCAAAGGGCACCAATATCACAATGGTGGCCAGCAGGCCGATAAACCATACTGAAGAATCTGATAGCTGGCGCTTTGCGCTGCTTAAACATGCTTTTAACGTAGGCGCACGGGCTGCATCGTGAAACTCCTTAATACGAAATGTCAGAATCAGCGCCAGAAGTGCCGAGACACTGGAGATGAAGTAGCTGATGTTCTTGTCGAAGTAGTGAATCAACACCCCGCCAATACAGTTACCGATGAACACACCCAAGGGGCCAGCCAGCGCCAGCAAAGCGACGGCAGCAGGTGCCTCTTTTTTATCAAAATAGCGAATGAACAGAATGTTATAGAGAACCCAGGTTGCAGCAGTAAAACCATCTGCGGCCTTTGCGAGATACAGCGTCACGGCGCTGGGTTCGAAGTAAGCAATCGGCCAGGTCACCAGGGGCAACAGCAGGCTGAACTGAATAAAAATTTTCCGGCTTCTTACGACATCCGACAATATTCCAATGGGGAAACGAACAAGCAGCGTCGCTAATCCGCTGGCACCCATAATCATTCCCACCACTTCAGGTTGCATTCCTTCGGTAATCAACATCGGTGCAAGGAACGCATCAATACTGTGGATGCAGATAAAGAAAAGTACGCTAATAGTAAAAAACAAACTGACTTCAGGTCGTCTAAACAGTGCACGAAACATGGCGGTGAACCTCTTGAAGATTAATGGGTTATAACCAATCAAGTACGGCATTAACCGGTGAAATCGTTGATTGCGATTTCGCGTAACCGGTAAAACTGACGGCGTTTTTTTATCATATGCATACGTATTCAAAGCCCGACGTTACGGAAAGGTTTCAGTTTTGTAAACCCTGACAATGTAAATGTGAAAAAAATAATTTGGCCGCTTGCATACGCATGCAAGAATGGTGTAAGTATAAAAAACAGGCACGTCAACGGAAGAGCAATATGCTGGGTAGGGGATTGTCCTGAACCTCATTGCACTCATTTAAATCTTTGTTTAAACAGGATGATTATCGTTGCGGAATGTAGATAAGGAAGAGTAGCAATGAAACGTAAGACTTTTGGGCCGGTAACATCGCAGCAGGTGGCGCAGATCGCGGGTGTATCACAATCGGCGGTATCTCGAACATTTACGCCAGGCGCCAGCATTTCACCAGCCACGCGTGAAAAAGTACTGCAGGCTGCACGCGAACTGGGTTATCGACCAAATGCAATTGCCCGTTCACTGAATACCGCACGTTCGCGCATTGTCGGTGTGGTGATGTCCTATTTCGATAATCAGTTTTATCCGCAGGTACTGGAAGCACTGGCCCAAAAACTAGATGAACTGAACTACCACTTGCTGCTGTTTGTTGGTGATCGCGATGGAAATGCTGACCGAATTTTTGACCAAATTATGCAATATCGAGTAGACGGCATTGTGCTGGCCTCAGTTTCGTTGTCGATCGAGCTTTCTGATGAGTGCCTCGCCGCCGGTATTCCTGTCGTGATGTTTAATCGCAGTGAAGAAAATACTACTGCATCAAGCGTGAATACAGACAACGAAGCGGCCGCCCAGCAGATTGCTGAGTTTTTGATCGCAGGTCAGCATCAACGTTTCGCTTACGTTGCTGGGCTGGCGGATTCTTCGGTCAACATGGCCCGGCAGAATGCATTTGTTAATACCTTACACAGTCACGGAATTCAGGATATTCGCGTCGTGCAAGGTGATTATGATGCGCAAAAGACCGCACAAGCGGCTTGTGCATTATTCTCCTCGCCGCAGCCGCCGGATGCGATTTTCGCTGCAAATGATCATATGGCGTTGACGGTAATGGATGTCGCCCGTTTCAAATTTAGCCTGCGTATTCCTGAAGATCTGTCCGTGATCGGCTATGACGATACCGGTCCTTCGGGCTGGCCTTCTTATGCATTGACGTCTGCCTCACAGCCCGTCAATGCCATGGTCAATGCCACCATAGCGCTGTTGATGAAACAAATTGAGAGTGAAAATATTGAGCCGGAACAGGTTGTTGTTCCTGGTGTACTGGTGGTGCGCCATTCTGCAAGGCGTCCACAGTTTGGCATTATTGAAAAAGACGGGCTGTCTCTCTTCAAACCGCAGGAGGTTGAATGACCAGGTTGCCGGGCTTTAGCCCTCAGTTTGATTCTATACAGCAGTTTATTCTGACGCTGACCCATCAGGTTTGGGAGCAAAAAGATATTGGCCAATTGGCGGATTTTTATGCAACGCCAGTGGTTTTTCATACGCCAGAAAAGCAGCTAAACGACCTCTCACAGTTTATGCGTCTGACACTGGAAGCCATGCACAGCTTTCCGCAACGCACGGTATTAACCGAAGATATTTTGTGTACGCACACGCCACAATATGAATATTACGCCGCCCAACGTACGCTGGCCTGTATTCAGCATCAGGGCGAGGGATTCTTTGGTAAACCAAGCGGAAAATCGGTTTGGTTGCGTACCTGGGCCGATCGCGTTTGCGCTGAAGGCGCAGTGCGACAGGAATGGCTGCTACAAGACAGAGCCGCCATCGTCTCGCAAATTGGATTGGATGTGCGGGAATTTGCCCAGCATCTCGCCAACGGCCGCCGTGAGGCTGGACTGGAAAATGTCACTGCAGAAGAGATGGATGCCCGCTGGGCAGGGGGACCAGAAGGCGATGATGTTGAAGGTCCGCTGGCTGGTCTGATAGAACGTTATTTATCGATGTGGGCGGGTGGCAATAGCGGTGTCGTGCCGGGTCTTTATCATCCCGCAGCGACCCTTTTTGGACCCGGCCATGTTTTGCGTACCGGCGAGCAGGATATTGGCGGTTTTCTTTCCGGTTATCGTGCTTCATTCGCCGATAACGAAACGCAACTGCATCATCTTGTGGTCCGTCGTGATGCCAATGAGCCGGTACGTCTGTCGCTGCGTTGGTCAATGCTTACCTGGCACGACGGGTATGGCAAATTTGGCGTACCCACACGGCGACCAATTTCTATTACCGGAATCACCCAACTTGAGTTACGCGATGGTTTAATTATTCGTGAATACCTGGGTATTGATGAATTAGCTATTTGGTCACAAATCCTGAATTAATCTTGCAGGCTTAATGTCGGGGATATTATTCCCCGAAAAAAATAGAATATCTGATTTTGGTAATTAATTTATCAGGTATTCCTGCTGTCTGAATATTTAAATTAAACATTATCGCCATTGGTAGGTGAGGGCTTTCTTTACCGCTAAACAATGGTCACTGTAAATAACCACCATGCACTTATATAAAGCAGGAGTTCATATGTCTTCAACTGAAACCACGAATAAAGCCCCGATAACTTCAGATAAAAGCACTGTAAAATCGAACCGAGATGAACCTGTATTACAAGTAGAGCGACGTGACTTTATTGATCTCGTCCCAGAAAAGCGCCCCCGCGTTCAGTCATTAAGAGGCTTCGATGATTGCTATACCGATATTGTCGATTACATTGTGCGCTGCACGCATAAAATATGGGATGAACGTGATGTCGGATTAATTTATACACATTATACGCACAACTGCGTTTTATATAACGCACTCGGCACCATGTATACCCGCGAGCAAGTGGTTCAGGATACGTTGCAACGCCTCATTGCTTTTCCAGAACGTCGCGGGATGGCGACGCAGGTTATCTGGAACGGCAACGACGTTGAAGGATTTTATACTTCGCATCTGGTGACCGGCAGTGGTCGCCATACGCAGTATAGCCATCTTGGTAAACCGACTAATCGTACATATGTAACCCGCACGGTGGCGGACTGCATGATTTACGAGAACAAGATCTATCGCGAGTGGGTAGTGAGCGACAACATGTCGATGATGCGACAACTCGGTCTGGATACTGACGCGGTAGCTTATGGCATGGCCAAAGAGCAATTTGATAAGGGCTTTCGTGTCACAGATATCGGCGAGAATCGACGTATGTTGGGGCAGTATCCACCGGAAATGGAATGCGATACTTCCATTGCTCACACGGACACAGAAGAACAGTGCTTACGCTGGCTGCACGAAATCTATAACCGCCGCATGCTCGGTAAAATTAAAGAGGTTTACGCACCGACTGTGCAGTGGCATGGCCCATTAATGAAAGAGTTATACGGTCAGGCAGCGGTGATCCACCAGACGCTGGCACTGATTGGCATGATCCCTGATGGTGCGTGGATGCCGCAACACATTTGCTCCAATCCCTGCGATGAAGGCGGTACGAAAGTGGCAATTCGCTGGATTATGGAAGGCCATCACTTGGGTTACGGCGAGTTAGGCAAACCCACCGGTGAACGTCTGTTCGTGATGGGCATGTCTCACTATCACATTATCAACGGCAAAATCGTTGATGAATGGGTGGTATATGACCACCTGGCCATGCTGGCGCAAATCAAACTGGGACAAATGGAGGAGTAATAAATGGGCATGATTTCTGAAGCAGATATTGAATATATCAAACGCCCGCAGGGGCAAGACGTGCAGGCAGACCAAACGCTCAGCAAGACAGTACAAACGATTATTGAGCAAGTACGTGAACGTGGCGACGCCGCATTGCGCGACTACTCGGCGAAATTCGATAAAACAACCCCAGATAATTTCGAAGTATCACCAAACGAGATTGCGAGCGCGCTCGCAGATCTTGATCCGCAAACCCGCAAGGACAGCGAGTTTGCTATTGCCCAGGTCAAGCGTTTTGCCCAAGCGCAATTGGCAACCCTGCAACCGCTTGAGATTGAAACGCTGCCGGGTGTGCATTTGGGACATCGTATTATCCCTATCCAAACCGTGGGCTGCTATATACCCGGCGGGCGCTATCCCATTTTATCTGCACCCGTGATGTCGATTGTCCCGGCAGTAGTGGCGGGATGCGATGAGATAATTGCCTGCCTGCCACCGGGTGCGCATCCGGCTATGATTGCTATTTGCCATCTTGCGGGTGCGCATCGCATTTTTAAGGTCGGTGGCGCGCAGGCAATTGCAGCGATGGCCTGGGGCACAGAATCTGTCCCGGAAGTAAATAAAGTTGTTGGACCCGGAAACGCCTTCGTTAACGAAGCTAAGCGTCAGGTATTCGGCAAAGTAGGCATTGATGCTTTGGCTGGCCCAAGCGAAATTTACGTGGTCGCCGATGAAAGTGCCGATCCGCGCATCTTAGCTGCTGATCTTCTGGCTCAGGCTGAACATGATGTGCACACCCGTGTAGGCATGGCAACCACCAGCCCACACATTGTCCACGAAACGCTGGCAGAAATTGAGCGTCAGCTTAGGAATTTGCCAACAGCGGCTACTGCAGGCGAAGCCTGGAAACGGCAGGGGAAATTGTTATCTGCCGTGATGAAGCGCAGCTCATTGCCTGGGCCGATTATATTGCTACCGAACATCTCCAGGTGCACACGCGTGATCCACACGCAACCGCCAGTAAAATCCGCAATTATGGTTCGTTATTTATTGGGCAAAATGCCAGCGTGGTGTTTTCTGACAAATGCTGCGGAACAAACCATACACTTCCAACAATGGCAGCAGCCCGATATACCGGAGGATTATGGGTCGGTGCTTATGTCAAGATTTGCACTCACCAGTGGATTGATGATCATGGAATTGCCGCCGTTGCCGAACCGGCCGTTCGCCAAAGTCGTACTGAAGGGATGCAAGCGCATCGCCGGGCGGCAGAGATCCGGTTATTCCCTCATAACGTTGATGCCATAACGAACGGAGAACGCGATTAATCGATTTTATCATCTGCTTAACACCACGCTCTGTGGGCGTGGTTATCCAAGTAAATTACCTTAGCCGATATATTAGCTTCGGTAGGTAGCAGGGTGCATATAAGAAAATATCAGGTTTTCGGATGCGTCAAAAAGCGGTACGATATTCATTGGTTTGAGAAATTAATAAGGTTCTCGACAGGCGGCAACAAGCATCATGTTTTTTATTAAACAGAATTTATCTTCCCTGGGCGCAATATTTTAATTGTGTGGGCTCACACACTGAACGCGGCGTGTTATTTAGTCGGGATTTAATTTTTTGTTTGATTTTTACGCTCTTCTTGTGCTGGCTGAAGAGTGGGAGCCAGGCTTGTCTGAAACGGCCATTAATTCATTGCATCAGGCTGGATTATCACGCTTGCGGCTGGGAACAGATAACTGGACCGCTGCTTTCATGAACCCGCAAGTAGTAAAGCTGGCAAAAGGGGCAGGATATCTGGTTGCCAGTTACGACTCCTATGATACTGGCATTCCTCAGGGCCTAAATGACAGCTGGCTCACGGCTCAGTTACCCAGCGAGATAACGGAAAAATGCCATATCATTTACAGAGGATGATTTCACAAGAATCAAAAAGCTTAGGGACAGTACAGCCCACGGTCTAGATTATAAAAAACATAGCCCTGATAATGATATAACCCACGAGACGCAACTGAGCGATCGCCTTCTGGTGTTACTAATGTGCTTTGTTTATCTTGAATTGGGTTTTAATGAAAAAGAGATCGCCTCATTTTTTCAGCACTCTCACTGCCGATTTATTAGTGGTGCAGATTTGAACAAGCGCGAATTGGATTGGCTGAGCGGCAGTGCTATGTTTATTAAGCTTACTAATCCTCCCAAAAATATGATTTTAAATAATCTTGATATAGTAGTGGTAAATCATTCAAGCAAAACAGATAGTTGGTTGCTGAATGAAGATATAACACAGAAACTACGCGCTAAATGGCTTAATAGTGGCATATCTTATTCAATCGATTATGTAAAGAGCGCTGTTCCCTGCAAAGAAGGCCAAACATTCGAATTAAATCAGCAAGTTTATATAGAGCACGAAGGGAGCGAAACAGAGAATTTTTTAACAGTAATCATTCGTTCCTGACTCTTTGCTGCCCCTCTCAGTAGGACTTTTTGAAATTCAAGGTCTGCTTCTCGCTCATAAAGGACCTTGCCCCGTGCAAAAGTCTGCTTTGTGCCAGAAGCGGACCTTGCAACCATCATAGTGCGCGAAACAATGGATGCAGGTTAGTTTAGCCACCTGATAGAGATAAAAAACTGCCCGGAGCTTTTTAAGCTATTCTGAGCCGAATCATCCCGAGTAAGGACACAGATAATATGAAGGTTATTGAAAGTGGCATTCGTGACGTAAAACAAGGTGAAAATGTGAAAGTAGTCATGCCGGTAAACATCTATGAGTGTGAACTGGGCGATGATGTTTTCGTAGGGCCATTTGTAGAGATACAAAAGGGATGCGTTATAGGCGACAGAACCCGAGTGCAGTCTCACACCTTTATCTGTGAGAACGTTACCTTGGGTAAAGACTGTTTTATAGGCCATGGCGTAACCTTTGCTAACGACCTGTTCAAGAATGGCGGCCCTGATGCTTCTGCAGAAAGCTGGATACATATCGTATTAGGTAACGCGGTAACAGTGGGTAGTGGAGCAACAATTTTAACAACGGACATTTGCAGTGGTGCGGTGATTGGTGCAGGCAGTGTGGTTACAAAGCCTTTACTGGTGAAAGGAGTGTATGCTGGCAATCCCGCCAGACTGTTGAGAGAACTCTAAGCATTATCTCTGCAAATTTTTAGCCCAAACTTATCGCCATTTCAGGTCGTTAAGGTCTGCTTCTCGCTCTTAGCGGACAGTCTTGTGTCAGAAGCTGACATTAAAAATGTAAGGGCATCAATGAACAGTTAGCAGAGCATGGCCTTAAAATTATTCATAAAAAGCCGGCGAAAGACGTAACGAAGCCCACTGCTCAGTGTCATGCCCGTAAACAACGAACGCCGCATTCTCGCTTTCAGCCAGGTCTGCAATTTTTTGCGTACTCCGCCTGATACCCGGTTCATCCTCCATATCGGTGACAAACATCTGGCGTGTACCCGCATTTGCCATTGAGTGATGCATAACAGCGTCAGCGGCAAGCAAAACGGTTCCTGTTTCAGAAAGCCGCACTAAAAGAGACTGGTGACCAGGAACATGCCCACTGGTTTCAAGCAGTACGATGCCCGGTAAAAGCTCATAATCACCTTCAATCAGGCGATACCGGAGTGACGGATGGCCCCATGAATCCCGATTTGCGTTGAAGCGGGGATGCCCGTTTCTGGCCAGTTCGTAATGTTCTTTCTGAATGATGAGCTCCGCATTGCTGAATAAATCATGATTGCCGGAATGGTCTTCATCAAGATGAGTGCATATGAGGTATCTGATATCGGCTGGATTCACGCCGATAGCCTCAAGACGAGCTTCAACTGTATCTTCGGGTCTGATTTCAACTGTCAGACCGGGCGGATTTGCAGGCGTATCTACAAAGGAACGAGGCCAGCCGGTATCTACAAGGATATTTATTCCTTCGTTTGTCTGAATTAAATATCCTGGCACAGGAATGTTACCCGGCTGCATCGTACCCAGATAAAGCATATAAAGGCGCATGCCATTCTCTCTTATTTTCAAATGTATGCTAAAAAAATAGAAGAATATCCCTATGAAGGGAAAGTTTTGGCGGCTCTCCCAACATGTTGTTTCGCCATAGGTGATTGAGTCGCTTTCGGGGGCTCATTGACCAGAGGGGTTACATCAGCTTTTCGCTCACACGAGACAATCATAATCACATCTCCTTAATCACTGGAGATTGATTATGAATACGACACCCTGGAACAAAAGCCGTATTATCGGCCAAAAACGACCGCTTCAGATATCTCATGTCTGGGGAATTCGTATCAGACTTGAGCTGGAAGAAAAAGTACGCGATTTGGCTCTGTTTAACATGGCTCTGGACAGTAAGCTTCGGGCCAGTGATCTGGTGAAGTTGAAAGTATCTGACGTGGCATATGGCCATGCGGTTTCGGGTCGAGCGACTGTGCTGCAGCAAAAGACAGGTAGTCCTGTTCAGTTTGAACTGACTAAAGGAACCAGAGAGGCAGTAGCAGCATGGATCAAGGTGGCTCACCTGCGTAGCACTGACTATCTTTTCCAGTCTCGTGTCGGTTCTTACCGGCATATCTCAACCAGACAATACAACCGTATATTCCATGGATGGATTGAAAAGCTCGGTCTTGATGCTTCATTGTACAGTACGCATTCTATGCGGAGGACCAAACCATATCTGATCTACAAAAAAACTAAGAACCTGCGGGTGATTCAGTTACTGTTAGGACACAAAAAACTCGAAAGCACGGTCCGCTATCTGGGTATTGAAGTCGATGATGCTCTGGAGATATCTGAGTCCATTGAGGTCTGAGTTTACCAGGGCTGTAACAGCAGCCCTGTGCCAAATGCGGACGCTGATGGCATCTGAGCTGGTCATATTCAGGAAGCAGGTCACTTCAGGCGGAATGAACAGATGGGACTTAAACGCTAGTTTTCAGATCTGACAATCTTTTTTGTTATTTTACCACTCAATACTAAATCATCTTGCGTTGAAATGAGCCACAACTCCCTGATGTCATCTTCCCAAAGCGTTTCATTACGAAAGCGGTCCAGGATAGTAGAAAGTTCCTGCGTTTGATGCTGGTCGAGATGGTCTGTCAGGTTAAAATATCCAACAAGAAAGAACTTCGTTTGCTTAAGCCCAAGCAGTGACTGTATCTCCCCGAAGATGTGTCCCGCACCGTTTGCTTCCGGATATACTTTTAAATACAGTCTTCCCGTGTTAACCGGCCCAATGAAAATTCCGCCAAGCCTGTATTTCTTACAGGGAGGGGTATTTAAAAATGACTGAAGGGCTTTCGTGACATGCTCCGTGCAATCATCACTCAACCCGCTACTTATAGTTGCATGTAGCAGCTTTTTCCGCTTATCCAGTAGATCCCAGGCTATCTTCCCGGAAAAAGATGTGTTGCGCAGTGCCTTTTCAAGCTCGATAAAAATAGCCGTCTCATGCAGACGCTCATCGCTGACAGGCAACACAAGAGAATTGCGTTTAGTGGTATAAGTACCCATACAGTAGTCTTCATCAATGGCTATAACATCAGGGTGTGACGGATTAACCAAAGGAAGATGAGCGCGCCGGTAATTGGCATCCAGAGAAATTTCGTCTCCGTCTGAGAATGCCCGTTGAGCACTACCGTACCCAAGTATCTTATCGTCAGTAAAAATCATCCCAATAATCCTTTTCTGCGGACTAAAAGCTAAAAATTGCGATGGCTTACCCATTAACTGTTTAATGAAACAGTTAATCGAGCTTAAGCATCCCTGGAGATCCACGCTAGCAGGCATTTGTTACAGTCAAATTAGGGAATTATCTGTTGGGGTGATGACCTGTTCCCCGTTCATCAACACAAGCCGATGTTAATAATTACTTCATCTGTTGTGGGAACGATTGCGAACTTCCGCTTCTCGCTCTTAGCAGACCTTGCCCTGCACGCATGTCCGCTGTGTGCCATAAGCGGACGTTTAAAAGATACGCTTTGCTTTGCTATATAACTAACCTGTTTAAGACTAAATTCGACCCATTAGTCAAAAACCGACATTACTAACTGATCGTTGTATCTGATACTGGGGGCAGGTCACCGGAGGTAATGTGTCATTGCAGAATCTTGAAATCGTGCCTCGCCTGCTGCCGGACGTTCGCGCAGACAGGAAGCGTCATACCATTCGATGGCGGGAACGCGAAATTGTGCCGGACCCTATGCTTTACGTAAACGTGCAGGATGCCTTTGACACGGTCATGGTGTGTGACACGGTTGCGGTCATCCACCATTTACCGCCTGCGGTGTAAGTTCGTGGCCGAGATGTTAGGGTAGATCCGGGTGATATCCAGGTGCAAAAAAGCCCCGGAGGGCTTTAACTCAGTTACTAGAACGACAATCCCGGCACCAACTTTGATTTGTTGCCCCCGAAGGTATGGTTCTAAAACCAAAAAGCGCCTGAAGCTCACCAGCAGTGTGTGCAGTAGTCGTTCTGCATTTTGGGCAAGTATGCGGAAGGTTAACTGTACCTACCATTTAAAATTTCCTTAGAGGGGGCCGCTTGGAAAACGGAAATTATCCGGGGTTAATAAAACCAGCATGCGGAGGAAGCAAACACCGGCGCAATGGAATTCGGTGGTTCGAGTGTAACCATCACTTAAACCATACCGTGTTTTTAGCAGCCACCTGCCTGTTTTGCCCCGTATGTTGCTTGGTCAACGGTGTATTTATCTCCGGCACTTGAGGAAAGTTGCTCAATGAGGCCTTTGCATGAGAAGCCCGTCATACTGAGATACTCCTTCGCAGATTTCACCGCCTCCTGGTTCCAATCAATATTCAGGCTGTCCACTGCTACCGTAGCGTCAGAAATATCGTAACCATCCCCTGCATCCGATGAAAGTTAATGAATAAGTCCGTCCCGTGAAAAGCCCGTCATACTGAGATACTGCTTCGCAGATCTAACGGCATTATTTTGAGGCCCAGTTAAATCTCCCGCCCATGTGGGCGCTACGACAAACAAAGCTGCAGTAATTACTGTCTTCAAAAACCCATTTTATCACTCCATTAGTTTATCCGATTGGGCTCGTTGCTATTCGACGGCTTCGACATTTTGGGCAGTAATCTGGCGTTCCATTTCCAGTACGACTTGTCCATTCACGCTTTCAATCCAAGCACTTAGCCCGGTAAATGGTCGTTGCCATTGAATACGCCGTCGATTTTAAAAAAATTGTAAAGTGCACTGTGTTTATCGGCAAGATAGATATGAACTTGAGTCGATTAGAGATGTTATGTTTAATGTGGCAGGACTTCCCTGTAGCTTTCATTTTGACGTCCGCTTTGTGCCAGAAGCAGAAATTGCTTTAAAGCAAAAGGTTTCTAATTGATCGCTTCTTGCTCGACATCGTAAGTTTTGCTATCAACTGATCCATCGCTAAAAGTCTGTATCATGGTCAACCTATTCCTACTAATGCTGTAATGAATTTTTCCATCTAAAGGGTCATTACGCCATCTGCCAGTATTATTAGGATTATTCGATGCCCAAATTACTTGGTAGCCATCAAGCTTGCATTTGATAGCCCAACGTGAATTATCTGATGGACGATTGTAATGTACATATGCTATTCCATCAGTATCTAACTGATCTAATTTCATGATTTTGTATTCACGTCCAAAAGTTATAGCAGCCGTAGCTTTACATATTTCGCCTAACTGTGGATTAACATCATATTTTGCCGTCGGAGGCCTTTGAAAAGGGTCACTATTATACTTTATCAGGATTAAAGTAGTAAAAACCATAATAGCAATCGCAAAAAAGTGTTTTTTGTTCATGACGAACCGATGATAAAAAGGAATTAAGTGATAAATATCGACAATGTTTTAAAATTCTTTAGAGACAAACTTATTGATACTTACGAAACGTTTGCTTAACTAAGCCTGCTTTTCGCTCAAAGCTGCCCGTCATGCCTGCTTAAGGAATCAACTTAATGTAGGATATTTTCCGTTTTCCAGGCGGGCCCCAAGTTGAGGCCCTGAGGCCTCATTGTATTGTCAGCTACTCGCCTGCAGTGCAACGGCATATTTATCAGCAATTATCTGCGCCACTTCATCATTCAGCCCGGCATTTCCATCAACGTTCACAATGAAAGGAAACTGACGCGGGTACAGGTAAGCATCGTCATCAACGATCAGGTAATGTTTGATTCGGTGGGTAAAAACGAAATCCTGGCATTCTTCAGCTCCGTGATATGCAGCTATTCCTTTTGAAAAATCCTGCGTAATGCCAAGCAGCCGGTCAAACTATTCAGCTTTGAATAATGCTGTCAGGTACGTCCTGCTGTAGCTGTTGCGAATGGGGTCAATAATTACGATATAGAGATCTGGGCATTTATCAAGGAGACGTTCCAGAACATTCATCAGCGCATAATCTGCAGAGTGTTTTGTATGTAAGACGCCGCCAAAGTCCAAAAACAACACGACATGCTCCTGCGGCAGGTCATGCCACAGTGAATACCGATCATTAAGGGTTCTGTCATCTTCAGGAGATTCACAGACAGCGACATCTGATGCGAACCGAAGCCTGCAAAGTAACTTTCTGACCATCTTTGTTATCCCGTTGTTAATAAGGCAGGAATAATAACAATGATTAAAATGTACAAGCTGTGCATTATGAGAGCCTGTTTCATACTCACTGTAGATATATTAAAAGAGTAAAATCAATTATCTCAAAGGTAACTGCACGGTGTTTAAATGAAGACTGCTTCAGTGAACGCAAGGCTGGTGGGCCGGAAATCACTCTCAGAAAGAAACGAGACTTATTATAAATTTGAAGTGAGATATTCTGGTAAGAACCAAATATTTTTCATACTGGCTTATGAAAATGAAAAGGTACTTTTAAACAATGTGTTTGAAGCGTTGCCCCTGTCAGAACAGTCAAACATTAACATCCACAGAGTATGCAGTCACCTTGTGGACACGGTAGCTACTGTGTAACCTGGCATCCATGCCTGTTCATATAGTTGATGAATGACTGATTATATAAATCTATAGCATTATTTCCCGGAAGGAGTAAACAGAGACTTAACAATTTCAGGAATGCACATTAAAAACATTATAACGCCGACGACGACGCACATAAAGCTGAGGAGAGGCAGGGCAAACATAATATCAAGATCGGAAGTTAACGCAAATATTGCCATTACACAGCAGGTAATGCAAAAGGCCATAAAAGCAAATCTTAACGGGTGCATTTTACTAAAATGTTCTTTAATATTTTTAAACATAACTATTCCCATCCAATTTATAAATATGTCTCATAGGGCAATGCATTGATATTATACACAGGCGCTGGTAATTAAAATTGTAAGCAACCTGACGCCAAATTCAATAGAGAGTTACTTGGAAACCTGTCAATAAATATTAATTATCCTCTAAAAAATCGGGTGCCAAACAATGACATTGCTACAAATGCCATGCTGACCAGAAGATTAAATAAAAAACTGAATAAAGGTTGGCTATTGAAGCTGGCACAAGCCTCTGGTTGTATACCCGGGAAAATCAATAATCTATTGTGGATGCGTAAGGTAAGCGAAAAATATGAGCACCAAAACCAACGTTCAAAAGCTTTTTATAAGATGGGTGAAAAAATTGCACGGTTAATCGATACGGCTCAGTACCATGTAGCTTGCGCTGAAGAGGCTCACGTACATTATGGCGAACGGTTTACTCGTATGGATGCGTGCTGGTATTACACCCGTGGAGTGCTCACTGAGCTACTCATAAAAATCAAGTTGATGAAGAGTAATGGTTACTTCTGCTGGAGAGATCGAGCCCGAAAACCTTAAAAACCACGCAACGACATACCCTTATGAATCAATGAATTAGTGCGCATAACCTATCTTATGTTAAATTGAACATTTCATTATGCACTTATAGTCGACCTATCCTTAAAGAAACCTGGATGCCACTCAGCTAACTATGGAAAAGTAGTAAACTTTAACTGATTACATTAAAGGGTTCTCATACATGACCGATAAGGAAGTGACACTAAATCGCAACAGGATCCTTTATGAATTCAAAAGACTGCATCATCCCAGCTATTATTATCGCTCTGTCAGCTTGTACTTCACCTAAGCAAAACGATACAGAGGACACACGCTTTCAGGCTATCGATGCGGCCGCAAAACAGTGTGCCGACTCAGTCATAGGAGCTTCTAAAGCTGCTGCTGCAAAAGGCCTGTCCGGTAAATATGAATCCGCCTCTGCTTACTATGTCACAACCAGAATCAACGGTTCTTTTATCGAAACTGAAAGTCGTGGTATCGCCTATGCGAAGTCCGCGTATGTTGATTCAGGGATTGATGGTAGCGCCTGGCGAACCTGTATGGCTGGAAAAAATGCAATGTCTCCGGAGATTGTATTTAACTGACCCGGTGGTCGTGGCTTAAAAATTAAGCACGTAATTGTCAAAAATTAGTTAACGTATATAATCTTCCTGACGGACATTATCCGCTGTTCCACTTTCATTTTTATGCATCTGCATAGCGGTAGCCATATAACGTTGAGAGGTTTTCAGTTTCGATTATAATGACACCCGTTGTGACTTTTAATATGCCAAAAACAGAATAGTCACAGGAGGTAATAATGAATTACTACGCACAGGATCACTTCTAAGTATTGTAAAAAACTTAGGAGTGTTATGAAGAAGCTAAAGCTGCAGTACAGATATGCTAAAGAGCATCACGGAGCTCATGATAGCTGGTTTGTTTATCCCTTTCTCAGAAGCAGTTTGCACAAGCATTTCAGCACCAAACAGGAAAAAAGCTACTTTTATTTGCACCACGCTGAATATAAGGAATACCCGCTTAAACTCAGAGCTGCAAGAGGTAAGCTGTTAATAAATCCCTGGGCTGATCTGCCAACGCATGCGTATGCTTTGGGCAAGAGCTGGAAGCACAATTCAAGAAGAAAGTATCAGTACTATCGCTGATAAGTTCAACCTGACCTGAAAGGCCTGTATACAGGCCTTTTGCTTTTCCGGCAATGCTCCATTGCGCACTTACAGGCGCATTTCCCAGTTTTATTCAGTACATCCACAAATCAAGAGCCGTTAAGTTCCTGACATGAAGTGCAGACAGGTTGAGATGAAGACTTTAGCTTATTGCTACGCACACATACTGCAAAGAGCCCTTTCGTTACTGCTATCTCAACATTCACGTTTGTTACTGATGAGAACAGCTGGTACTTCCACCGTTTCGCCTAATTTACGCTTTACAATAGCCCGGCACAGTGCCGTCAGTACAGTCGCCCCAGTGGCCCAAAAGTAATCGGTCGTTGCGAACCAGGGCTCTTCAGTCGTCGAAAAATCCTCAAAGTTTTTATCGATCATAATGCTGAAAGTTTCAATCAACACCACGCCCTGTCTCCCGTCTGTCGAAGGTGACCAGTTATTCCCGTCCAGAAGGATCAAGGGCGGCGAGCCAATGATTATTTTCACTCCATCAAGTCGACCAGCGGCTTTTGCTACAGCCCAGTCAAGAGCGGGTCCTTCTAAATCTACTGTTTTAACTGCTTTAGTCTGCATCTCGCCTTCTTTGCTAACAGGGAAAACAACTGTTCGCTGTTCCCCTTTCGAACATGTAACTACCTTACTCACGTCAGCAAGTTTAGCCAGCTTGGAAAATTCGGATTCTCTTTAAACAGCAACTCAAAGTCTTGTGCGCCCGCGTCGCAGCCAGTGAGCAAAGCGGCGGCCAACAGACCCTGTGATGCTTTTGGAGTCAACCCGACAAATCAGTGTTGCGTTGCATGCCAGCAGGACTTGATTACAGATACTGGTTTGTCTTTTGCTGTTATCAGATACTTGTCCTCACCCAGACATTTAAGCCGAATAAGAAAGGGAAATCATGGGATTCAGGTTCAGAAAATCGATAAGCATCATACCGGGAGTCCGGGTTAATCTCAGCAACAGCGGCGCAAGCATGAGCGTTGGTCCACGCGGTGCTTCTGTGTCGTTCGGAAAGCGTGGCACTTATGCCAATCTCGGACTACCCGGCACGGGGCTGAGTTACCGGACGCGCCTTGACCGTGCCAGCGCCGCCAGCAGGCAACGCAGTGCGGGCAGGCAGGAAGACCCGCGTCTGCGTGCTGAGCTTGAACGTGAAGTTGAGCAGTTGAATGACGCTGTTGAAGAAATTATAGATATACATCTGCTTACGCCAGATCCCCGCTCCGGGCATACCTTCGACGAGCTTGAAGCACATTACCGAGAGCTTATGCTCCGTCCGTACAGTGTCCCCGCTCCCGTTCGCCCCCAGAAGCCCTTCCCTTTGCCTGAGCCGGAACAACCGGGCGAAAATCAGGGTTCAGGTTTTATTGGCCGCTTGTTTGAATCTGCCGCAGCTAAACAGGAGCGACTTAATCAGAACCAGCAACGCTGGCGTCGTGAAGTTGAAGACTGGCAGCGGGAAAATGATCTGGCTCTGAAACGATATCAGGAGCTGCGCCAGAGATGGGCGGAACAGTATGCCGACTGGCAGCACGAATCCGCACACCATCAGAAGCAGCTAGAGCTCGCTGGCAGCAGCATCTCATCGCAGTTTGCCCGTGACACTTATTATTTTGAATCGCTTCTGGCTGAAGTCATACAGGCAGCTGACTGGCCTCGGGAGACGCTGGTTTCCTTCCAGGTAAAACCCGCCAGCTCTGAAATTCTTATCGACGTTGATTTACCGGAAGCCGAGGATATGCCGACTTCATCTGTACGTGTAAATGCCAGAGGAACAGAAATCATAGAAAAGGAGCTTTCGCAGAAGGCTGTACGCGAGCGGTATGCACGGCATATTCACGGAATACTTTTGCGCCTGACCGGAATGGCTTTTTGTGCCCTGCCTTTTGAGACAGTGAAAATCAGCGGATTCACGCAGCGCATCAGTAAGCAGACGGGGCATCTGGACGATGAGTACATCCTTTCAGCGCGTATCAACCGGAGTGCCTTTGAAAGGCTGAATTTCTTCAGCCTCGAAGATGTTGACCCGGTTGCAGCCTTTGACCGCTTTGACCTGCAGCGTAAAATGAGTGCGACGTTTATTTTTCAACCCGTCACGCCTTTTGCCTGATTCATGTCCGGTTAGCCCACCAGCAGGAAAGCCGGACAATGACTGATTATCTGTTTGTCCGGCAACGGCGGTTATCAATCACAGTTGCGAACATGGGATCGCCTTCTGCATTTTCAACATTCAACAGTACAACCGTCATTGAATGCTGAAGCAGCGGCCTTACAGCCGGATTTTTGCAGACTAATGCTGAGATAACCCCATCCGGGCTAAAAACGATCTTCCTGATTTCATTCTCTTTCAGACGATCAACGCGGACGTGGTAAGTCAGAGAATCTACGGTTTCAGCCGGAAGCGTAATTTCTGCCGCCTCAGAATCCGTCACAGGTTGATACCCCTTTAGCGTTGAAATACGGGCATCTGTGACGGTATAAGGCGGATTATCGATGCTTGTAATACTGTCTGGTATGACAATACTACTGCCGTTTTGCTTCAGCTTAGTCTCTGCAAACACACACCCAGACGTAATCAGCAGAACCAGGAGCGACACGATTATTTTGATCATCTGTTTCATTGTCGGGGTATCGGTTAATGAATGCAGTGAGTACCGTAGCCTCAGTCTGTTCACAGTGACCTGGTGCCATGTTTATTCAAAAATGCTTTCCAGCGTGGCATAAGAAATTTTTCATTAACCGGCTTTCCCAGTTTATCCATTCCTATAGGGGTCGCATGAAAAGCATTCAGATCCTCATCCTGCTGACGTGATTCAAGACTGAAGAACATGGTCATATTTTCAGGATTAATAGCGCAATGTCCTTGATCAAACAGAGCATGTATATCCCTGCGCATTAACAAGCCGTTAGTGACATCAGGAATGCCTTTATCACGATATGGAATCAGATGAGCGGCTTCAGTACGCCATTGCATAGTGGAACCCGTTATCACGCAGCGATTTTTACAGTTTTTTCTGACCGCTTTAGCAAACAGGGACTGGTCCGGGCGTGATATGCCGATAATCTCGGAACCTTCACGGAAAGTTTGAGGGTCTTCAGGGAACTGTGATTCATCAGTTTCATGTTTATCCGCAACAGTTACATACGTTTTCCCCTGCCCGCTGGGT
Source organism: Candidatus Pantoea bituminis (assembly GCF_018842675.1). NCBI lineage: Bacteria > Pseudomonadati > Pseudomonadota > Gammaproteobacteria > Enterobacterales > Erwiniaceae > Pantoea > Candidatus Pantoea bituminis. The sequence continues at coordinate 131,360 of NZ_JAGTWO010000001.1, read as the reverse complement.
TTACCTTCATTAAAGTGAAGAGATTTCGTGTCTGAAATACCGACGAATTTCAGTTGATCGAAAATTACTATTTTCTTTTCATTGCCAGTGGAAGGATTGAGCCCCAAAAACGACCGGTATATACCTTATACATACTGGGTTGTTGCAAGACACGCAAAACCACGTAATCAAAAATTCTGTATTCGGCAATAACCCACATACCCGACATTCCGACACCGGTAGTCGTGTCTAAATCCAGAAAGCCCTTCTCCTCGGGATATTTGGTGTTGATAGAGAGCAATTCACCCGTTAAGCCGAGCTCGGTAATTGAGCTAATACAGGTGGGTGTGGAGGGTGTACTGGTTCTTTTCACTAACAGTGATCCTTTTCTCTTACAGATTTTTTTGTGCGGTAGCTGAAATCAAAGTTAGTCAGACTAAGTCTCATTGCAGTTCTGACCTGAATTAAACCGGGAAGCAGACCTTTCCCGGTTTAATCAGCCACGGGTTTGAAGCCACACAAGCCTAACGCAGGATGCGCTTTTCCCTGGCGATGTCCAGCCACTCCCGGAACTCCGTCAGCAGCATGTCATAGAGCTTCTCATCACTGACGCGTTCGTAGTCGTCGATCGGGAAAAAGTGCGTGTTATCTACCAGCCTGTCACTGAAGGAATCCAGCTTTTCCAGAATGCCGTAATTGCGTCCGCCCAGCCCCAGGAACTTCCAGAACACGGGCAGCGTGGCGGATTCGCGGATGCAGTCTTTAATTTCACGGGTCTTCTGAATGCCGCCGTCGGTGATAAACACGATAAACACGGGCAGATGGGAGTCGCGATAAAAGTTAATGATGTCTTTCATAACCGGTGGTTCATTATTAGTCCCGCCCAGACCCGGCAGGATTTCCCACATGCTTCGCTTACCCGCATTCTGGATCCGCTCAATGTACCCGCTCACGTTATCAAGCGTGACGTCATCATACTTTCTGAATTCGGTACCGAAGCCCCAGATATCCAGATTCTGGTCGTCATCAAACTGGACGGCAAGCGCAGTCACGCGTTCCAGAACCTTCTGTACGTTGCCGCGCTTAAACTGGCCGGTCATGGATCCAGAGGCATCCAGAACAAACGCCACTCTGGCCCGGACATCGTTCAGCCGGTGCTTTTCCAGACTTACGCGAATGGGCTTGGCGAGGCTGACAAGCTGAGGCACCTTTTCGAGTTTTTTCTCCAGGCTCACGGCAGGCTTTGGTGCCGGAGCCGGTGTGGGCTCAGGACTGGAAACATCCACACCAAAGTGAACAGCCAGAGGATGTAATCCGCCATCAAAGCCCTGCCCGATGGCGCGGATTTTAAACTGCCCCTGATGGCGGTAAACCTGCCCGATAATAAGCGCCTTCTCTTTTCGACCGGCCAGCGGGACGTCGTAACGCATATCACCGACAACCATGCTGAGGCTGCTCAGTCCTTCCACCGTGTCTCTGCCATCAATCACAAGCGCAATAGCAATCTTGCTGACAGCTGAGGGAAGCGATGACAGATCCATTCTGAACAGGGCATTCCCCGGGCTGATGGTCATCTCAACGCTGCCGTTTTCATTTCGGGGCTGGTTGAAAAAATCATCGAGCTGTCACCCAGCACCTTGTCGTCAGTGCCGAGCAGAAACGCTGACGCGTCAATATCGCTACTAAAGCCGGTGCGGGTGGTATAGGTGAGACGCAGTTCTGTCCTGTTGCTGTTCAGCGCCGCATTCTGGCCGGAGGCAAGTTCCATAAATTTCCTCTCTGATTTGTTTCAGTCTAAAATAAGCCCCGTTATTACTGACAGGGCTGCTGGTTGTCACTGATTATCCAGAAACACCGTGCTGCGAAGCGAGGGCCGACAGGCCACCGGCAAATCCCTGTCCCACGACCTTGAATTTCCACTCGCCGTTGTGGCGATACTTTTCGTCAAACACCATTGCGGTTGCAGTGCTCGCGTCTTCTGACATGTTATAGCGCGCAATTTCAGTATTGTTGTCTTCGTTAACAATACGGATGTAAGCGTTAGACACCATGCCGATGTTCAGCTTACAGGTTTCAGTATCGTAAATTGCGACGGCTGAAATTGCTTAATTCTCTGATATCTTTGAGCTTCTATGAGATATTTTTAAAATTCGCTAAAAGCAGCATAATCAGAAGGCTGTTGCATTTATAGACATTTCAGCATTGCCACCAAAACCAATTCGGAAGGTTTTCTCATCATTTGATTTCAGAAATATGCCGACTTCTTTTTAGCCTGCCACACATATGCTTGTCTGTTTTGCACTTAAAACATGATCCCCGGGCTGGGTAAAGAATTTTACTTTCTCTCCAGTATCCAGTTCAGCAATCGCGGTTCCGTCAAGATAAACAACAATATTACATCCACTGCCAGTAAATCCGGAATCACGCTTAACAATCAGCGCTCCTTCGCCCGGATTTTTAATCAGGGATCTTTTTGAAATGATGCGCTCTGAAGGTACATCTTTAGCATTATCATTACTGACCGGAGTTGTGGCACACCCATTTAGCAAAAGGAGGTTCATCATTATTAAGGCCGTCGCACTCAGAGGCTGATGATTCAATTAAAGCTCCTTTATAAAAGCGGTATAACGGTTATCGCTGAATAGTTTTCGCAAGCTGTAAGGCCTGAGTTTTTAATATCACAGTCACTGAAAGCAGTAAGCAGACTATCGGTATTACCACAAAACCTGAGTTCAAACGGGCTGATAAGCTTGTTTTCATCGCTGTAGCAAAGTGCGATGTCCGTCATTTTTATAAATAACCTGCGTGATGCACCATAGTTATATCGCTCGTTTTTCCAGTCTTTCTCACTCATCCTGACATCTTCCCACCCCATATCTTTCAGGGTCTCAATAAGATAAGTCAGACGAAACAGGTCATTTTTTCCTTTATAGCACCGGTTGAGGAATGCCAGATGTATTCCACCTTACTCCTGAGGTTAGCGGAATAGCTGTACTTTTTCCCCATCCCCTGCAGCCATATGATGTCAGGAGCCACTGACTTAGGGAAAAGCTTACGTTTCTGAGCATTTCCAAGCCAGCGCATAATGAACAGGTGTTCGTTTGTTTTTGTAGAAGCCAGTCCGTCGAACTTTGCGAGCTTTATGGCTACAAGCAAGCACCAGGCGAAATGGGCCAGTTCTGCGATAGGTCGTTTTTCGTAATGCGGGATCAAACTTAACTCCATGTGAAAAGTAACTTTCGTCGCTGCGATTATAACACCCGCTCAGTTATCAACGCTAAAACGGAATTTTCACGCCCTCCATAAGTTACGTTGTCACACATTCTATATGTCGTATATTTTACAATAATGAGACTAATCAGTAACTTGGTTTGTTACCCGCAATGTCATGTGGGCAAATCTGGTCGATCTCTTTACTTTTCCGCCATACCTTTTTTCACGTTGATCGAATCCGTATTGGATGAGATATATTTTTCTCTTTGTTCGCAATACTTAGGCCGGAAATACAGCTACCATAAAACCAACCTGAGCGATGCAGTGCAAGCCGGGACAAAAGAACATCAGACGCAACGTTAGCCGGTTTGTCGCCCATATCTCCAAGGAATTCATCGCAATTGTTAACGCCATGCTTGCGTAGTTCAGTCAAAGCACGTTCCTTGGAAATTGCGACTCCTTCTGCACTTTATAAATAAGTTTGCGGATCATCTAACTGCATCGTTGTGTCTCCCGGTTGTGGTTGGTCCTTCGACCACTAGCACTGCTGTGAAATGAGCAAAGTTCGTCGCATGGTTCCTGTAATCACAATAAGAGAGTAATGCGAGAAGTGGCTGTGTGTAAGTTCGGTTGACGGGTGAAACAAAGCAGAGTTATAGATAAAACGTTGCGTCTTTTTGCTTCTAAATTTTTCAGTTTAAAAGTAGCTTTTAATGTGTCGATAGGCTCGTCCATGAGCCCCACCTCATCTACTCATAATCCCTGAGTTGAAACGTCTTCAATCTCTTACTGTTACGTCACGATATAATCTGACAGGCTTTCTTCGGAATGCTCCTCTTCACCGGCACACGCGCTAAGCTTCGCCTGAAGTTTCCAGATATGATTCAGCATCAAGGGTGCATTCGCCATAAGCTGAGCTTTAAGCAACATAGTATGCGCCATCAACTCCGTTTGTGACTGAATGACAGCAACAACCTCATCCACATTCTGGATTTCATACTAAGCAAATTGTTGGTTGCCTGATTCCTCCAGGAAATATCGTGGTGCCGCTTTACTGATGCTTCAGTCAAGCGAGCTTGCAACATCGTAGCTTTCAGCAGAGATACGTTGAACGTCCGCGTAAGATTTGCTGTATTCAACAAGATAAGCAGCTAGGTCATTTGTCGACTGGCTGTAGTCGACATTTTTTCGTGCCAGCGCAAACAACTGTTAAAAAGCACCTGCCAATCGTGGCGTATGACAGGCTAAATTGAACTTATATTTAGCCTTAAGTGAATGCTGAATGACTGCGCCCACAATAGCCCTACCTTCCTCACCAATATTGCGGACCAGCTGCCCATCATTGTGTTTCAGAGCGAACATGTTCTGTCGCTCATCTCCGCTGTATTCATGCCACTCAAGCTGGCCGTCATCAAAGTTCAACTGGCTACGTTCTGGCGAAACAGATTCCAGATGGGCCATGATCTCAGCCGTTGACAGGCCCTACTGGAAACCTTCAACGCGGATAAACACCTCATTCAACGACAGTGCATCCTGAATCGCCACAGCGGCATCAAGAGTGAGTTTTTTTTCATGATATTACCTTCTCAGTCGTGGAGGTGAGAAAGGCTACAAGTTAAGAAAATCGAGCTGGAGGGGTGGCGAGGTAAGTGTGAGAGGCATATTTCTATGCCTCAATAATTGCACATTTTTCCGTCAATATTCGTCGACACTGATGGAAAGCAGTAACTTTACATCACGATTTTATCTTCTACGACTGAGAGCAGCGATCACACATTCAGCCTTAGGATGTTAGTACCTCCACTGTGTCGCCATTATAGCGGCACGGCTAGCAGTCATAAGCTTCGCAGAACCTAATGGATTTAATTTCTTACAAGCGACCATTGATGAAGCCGCTGCCGGAGTCGCGACGCGAAAATGTAGCCAGCCAGCTAGCAACCGGCATCCTGAAGCCTTCCGGCTCGGCATTCTGATGCTGCTACGCGGTTTCGGCCCCACGCCTTGCCGCAGAAAAGCTACAAGCGCGCCACGGCATCCACTTTTCGGTCGAAATGCTGCCTAGCTGAATGACCGCTGAACGTCTTGTTATTTCAGACAGACAGTATCGTCGCCTGATTCCGCGCTATTATTTTGACGACAGTTTTTCACAACAATTTATTTGCTCGTCAGTGCCAGCCACTCGTGGTTATTGCCCTGCACAATCTCCTGGATATCACGTTCGGGTTGAGGCTCTTATTATCAGTTCGGGCCTCTGTCCAGCACTACTGAGAACGTGATGCCCCGCCAAAACGTCAAACAGCAGCGTAATGGCCTGACGGGCGACCTCATCAAGGTGCAGGTTCAATGCCGTTAGCGGTGGCTGGGATTCTCGTGCCCGAATGCCATCATAGCGAGTCACTAACCGCATCCTTTGCGGTATCCCCGTTGCTGTTTCATGAAAGGCGCGGATGGCTCCGCTGGCAAAGGTATCAACCAGAATCAGTACGCCATCCACCTCGGGATTATCCTGCAGCAACTGGTGCGTAGCCTGATAACCGGCAGTTTCGCCCTGCTCTTCATCAAGGTAATAAATCACCGGCGTCTGCCGTCCTTCGCACCAGAGGCGATAGGTGGCTTCCGTCTCCAGCGTGGAGGTGCGGCGTATGTTGCCGACAAACAGCGCGCATTGACTCGCGCCTTCCGCCGCCAGGTGCGTTAGCAATAAATCAGCCGTCGTCGCGGAATGCAGATCAACCCAAGGCACTGGCGTGGTTGTTCCCGGCGTACGGCCAATGGTGACACAAGGGATCCCCGCCTGTTCCAGCGCCAGCAGCTGCGGATCGTTTTCAGCGGGTTCAAGCAGAATAGCGGCATCGAAAGTTACGGTATCCAGCGGGTTCTTGCCTGGCGGCACAAGTATCAGCGCGTGCTGTTTTTCCAACGCCATAATCGCCGCGGTGAGTGCAACCTCCATCATAAAGCCCAGTTTTGACGCCCCGGAAGCAATAGACAGCGGTAACGATGAGAGCAGCGCAATCGTATTGGTTTTTCCGGTACGCAGCTGGCGGGCGCGAATATTCGGTGTGTAGTTCAGCGCCTGGATCGCCTGTTCAATACGTTGTCTTGTCTCAGGTTCAACAAAACGGGTGTTATGAAGCGCATTGGATACCGTACCCGGGGAAACGCCGGCCAGGCGTGCAACATCAATCAACTTTGCGCGTTTTTTATCTTGTACTGGCATGGTGTTGGTAATCCCCGGCATTTTTCGGTCAGGGTAACACATTTCCTCAAGTATAAATTTCAGACCTAATTCATAACAAAATCATATTACTGAATGGCTGTTCAGAGGTAGCGCTTGAGCGGAAGTTAATGTCTACTGTTTCCATTAAAACGTTTTAATGACGAATTTAGCGACAGATCTTTTATAGGAGCTTACGTGGCATACTCAAATCAGGATCCCTCTTTTACGCTCGGACGCCGTCCAACCGGACTGACTTTCGCGGATAAAGCAAAAAGCTTTGGCGGTTATACTCTTTTCGCCCCACAAACAGCAGACGGTCGAGTCTATCTGATCGATGACGAAGGAGACGTTGCGCATCAGTGGCAATTACCGGTCCGTGCCGGACGGGATGCTGTTCTGCTTCCTAACGGCAATCTGGGTTATAACGGGAGCCACCGTAACTCAGCGCAACTCTACCCGGCGTGGGATCTCTGGCACGGCGGTGATTTCTATGAAGTCACACCAGATAACGAAGTGGTGTGGCATTACGAAGATATTTTTCACCATCATGATGCGCAATGGCTGGCGAACGGTAATCTGCTGTATACCACGGCAGCCCCATTACCCGCAGAGATAGCGGCACGCGTGACAGGCGGCGATCCGCGTCGCGATGCACCCGACGGCATCATTCAGAGCGATATCGTAAAAGAGGTCACTCGAGAGGGAAAAGTCGTCTGGGAATGGCGTGCCTGGGAGCATCTGGCGCCGGAGGATTTCCCGGTCCATGACATTTTTGACCGCCGCCACTGGCCGATGATTAACGGTTTGTCTGTTACCCGAGATGGCCTTGTGCTGATGAGTCTGCGCACAACCTCTGGCGTCATTGCGGTGGCGAAAGAGAGCGGTAAGGTTGTCTGGCACGCCGGCCCGGACGTTGTCGCTCAACAGCATACCCCGGTTGAGATGGAGAATGGCTCGATTCTGGTTTTTGATAACGGCAATCTGCGCCCAGGAGTGACCTCACCGCACTCGACGATACTGGAGTTTGATCCCCAGACTAAAGCCATCACATGGCAGTATCGCGACATTTTTCCGCCCGCTTTTTTCTCGCCCTATATGGGAAGCGCGCAGCGACTGGCGAATGGCAATACGTTTATCTGTGAGTCAGCATTTGGCCGCCTGTTTGAAGTGACGCCGCAGGGTGAAACGGTGTGGGAATACATCATCCCGCATTTCAATGAATACCCGGAACATCTCAGTAACGGTGTTATCCCCGGCAAGCATAACAGCACGTTTCGCGCGCATCGCTATAGCGCAGATGCCATTCCGTGGCTGAAATAACCTTTCTCCGCCAGCTTGTGCTGGCGGTTATTTTAAATGTTGATGGGAGGCAATATGCCGCTACCTGATTCCGCAGCACCGGATAATGAAGCCTTGCCCTGGCAAACTAAGCTGTTGCTGGCGATTCAGCATGTAATGGTTGTCGCAGCCACACCGATCACCGCGGTTTTCCTGATTGCTAATGCACTCCATTTCACTGATGCGATCACCCTCTCGGTACTGAGCGCGACGTTTTTGATGTGCGGCTTGGGTGCAATCTTACAAAGCCTTGGCATCGGAAGTTTCGGCGCACGGCTGCCGTTTATCATGGTTCCCGGCGGTGCTCCAATAGCGATTTTCATTGCGATCGCTTTGCAAACCACTATCCAGACGGCAATTGGCGCAGTGATATTAACTTCGCTGTTTTACTTTATCGCCCTGCCCGTTTTCCGCCGCTTCCTGCACCATTTTCCACCGTTTATCATTGGTATTATGTTGCTGCTGGTCTCCGTTAACTTGATACGTCTGTATGGCGGGCTCATTACTACGCATGCAGCCAATGCTCAATTTGCACCGTCAACCAACATTGTGTTGGCGCTGGGTACTATCCTGATCACGCTGGTTTTTGCGCTTGTCTTTACCGGTATTCTGCGTCAGCTTTCAGTGATGTTTGGCCTACTGGCGGGAACATTGCTCGGCGTCCTGCTCGGCGTGACTGACTTTAGCGGTGTCAGCCACGGCCCGCTGCTAAGCGTACCGCAGTTTTTCCCGTTCGGCTGGCCGGTATTTAATATCTCAGCCTCGCTGCCTTTACTTATTTACGCCGTTATCTCTATGGCTGAAGCAACCGGGCAAACGATTGCGACAGCTGAGATCGTTAATTCTACTCAAAACGTCCATAAAACAATCCCACGGACTATTCGTGGAGATGCCATCATGTCGCTGCTTGGCGGGATTTTCGGAACCTCTCTTATTATCACTTCCGGCGAGAATATCGGCGTTGTGCGTACAACCAACGTAAAATCACGCCACGTCACAGCGATAGCTGGCCTACTGTTGATCCTGATTGCCGTGTTTTCGCCTCTGGTACGCCTTGCAGCCGGCTTGCCCGGCCCGGTTGTTTGCGGCACGGCTGTCATTGTCTTCAGCATAATTGGGGTGATCGGAATCGAAATGATTTCCCGTGAATCGCTGCACATGCCGGGGAAAACCTATGCATTAGCCAGCGGGTTGGCCATGGGAATGTTGCCGATCCTTGTCCCTGGCCTTTATCAGAATTTACCCTCAGCCGTACAGATGGTTCTGGGTAACGGCATGGCTGCCGGAACCCTGACCGCAATCATCGTAAATTCGCTGTTTTTAATGAGCGAAAAACGGACTGTAGCAAGGGTAAATCGGTGAGTTTAGAGGGCTGCTGCAACGCGCTGAACAGTTGTTTAAAATATCAAACGCTCAAGTGATGTAGATACCCTATCACCCGTTATTACACATTGAGGATACTTGTTAGTTTTAACAAGTATCCTTTTTAACAACTCACTGACAGTAGCCTTCCACCTTCAGCCGATACCCGCACCACAATGCCGCTTGTAGTGACTGAAATACACCTTCATTCAGGCCATGCTCCCGCGTCACAAAGGCATTTGCAGCGCGGGGAGTGCGTTCGCCGGAATATGTGCCTCTCATTTCAATGAATCAAAATATCGGTTATCAGCCCTGTTCATAAAGCCATGTAGACAATACGGATAATTCTTTTGAAGATGCCGACTATGCTTAACCTTCAATAATTTTTCAAAAACCGTTTTATTCCAACTTTTGTCCATTGTCTTTTTTAATTACTGGAGGTTTGGCATGAGCAGCCAACGCGAGACAAAACCTCACCACAATGCGGTCGGTGAAAAATTCAGGGCCGCGTCCGCCGCCACAGTATCGTCAGATGCTGCTTTTGGCGTTAATGCATCATCAGCAACACCCCCGCCTTCGTTAGAGAAAATCTCACTAAAAGTGAACGGCAATCATCAACAGCTGGAAGTCGATACCCGCACCACACTGCTTGATGCACTACGTGAACATTTTAAACTCACGGGAACGAAAAAGGGTGTGACCACGGTCAGTGTGGCGCCTGTACGGTTATCGTTAATGGGCGACGGATCAACGCTTGCCTCACCCTGGCGGTCATGCAGCACGATGCTGAGATCACCACCATTGAAGGTCTGGGCACGCCTGAAAAGCCGCATCCTTTACAGACGGCGTTCATCAAGCATGACGGCTATCAGTGTGGCTACTGCACACCCGGTCAGATATGTTCAACGGTTGCGGTTCTTGAAGAAATCAAAGCGGGCATTCCCAGTCACGTCACGCACGATCTGGTTTCCACGCCTGAAGTCACTGCCGATGAAATACGTGAGCGTATGAGCGGTAATATCTGCCGCTGTGGTGCCTATTCCAACATTCTTGCTGCGATTGAAGAGTTTGCGGAGGGGCAAAAATCATGAAAGCTTTTACCTATGAACGGGTAAAAACCCCCGTTGAGGCAGCTGCCAGTGCGCTGCAACATTCAGGGGCTAAATTCATTGCGGGCGGAACCAATTTGCTCGACCTGATGAAGCTTGAAATCGAAGCGCCATCCCATCTGATTGATGTTAACGGCCTTGAACTGGATAAAATCGAAGCGACTCAGGAAGGTGGGCTACGCATTGGTGCGCTGGTTCGTAACACCGATTTAGCCGCAGACTCTCGAGTTCGACGCGATTACGGCGTGTTATCGCGCGCTTTGTTAGCAGGCGCCTCTGGGCAGTTGCGCAATCAGGCGACAACAGCAGGTAATCTGCTTCAACGTACTCGTTGTCCTTACTTCTATGACACCAATCAGCCCTGCAATAAACGACTACCGGGTAGCGGATGCGCTGCACTTGATGGCTTCAGTCGTCAACATGCTGTCGTAGGTGCAAGCGATGATTGTATCGCCACCCATCCCAGCGACATGGCCGTCGCTATGCGTCTGTTGGATGCAGTCGTGGAAACCGTCAGCCCGGATGGGAGTGAACGCACTATTCCCATTGCTGATTTTTATCGTGCGCCGGGAAACACTCCTCATCTGGAAACTGTCTTGCATCCCGGGGAGCTTATTATTGCGGTCACCCTTCCCCCACCGCTGGGTGGAACGCATATTTATCGTAAAGTGCGCGATCGCGCCTCTTATGCGTTTGCTCTGGTGTCAGTCGCCGCCGTCATATTTCCTGATAAGTCAGGCCGCGTTGCGCTTGGCGGCGTTGCCCATAAACCGTGGCGGTTAGAGGACGCGGATAAAGAAATTATTCATGGCGCTCAACCGGTATGCGATCGGCTCTTCGCCAGCGCGCAACCCACCGCTGAAAACGAATATAAGATCACTCTGGCGAAGCGTACGCTCGCGTCGGTACTGGCGGAAGCGAGAGGATAAATGATGAAATTCGAAAAGCCCGCAGGGAATAATCCCATTGATCAGCTCAACGTGGTTGGTCAGCCGTTAAGTCGTATAGATGGCCCATTGAAGACATCCGGTTTAGCGCATTATGCCTATGAATGGCATACCGAAGCACCCGATGCAGCTTATGGTTATGTTGTCGGCGCCCCTATATCAAAAGGCAAAATCAGTGCCGTCGATACCCAGGCAGCGAAGCGTGCACCCGGTGTGCTTGCCGTCGTCACTGCTGAAAATGCTGGCCCACTGGATAAAGGTGAGAGAAATGCTGCCCGGCTGCTGGCTGGCGACAACATTGAACACTACCACCAGGCTGTTGCACTCGTGATAGCGGAGACGTTTGAACAGGCACGCGCAGCGGCGACGCTGGTTAACGTTCAGTACGAGCGTGAGCCCGGTGCCTATGATCTCGCACATGAAAAACCCACCGTAACGACGCCTCCCGAAGGCGAGACCGATAAAAAGGTCGGTGATTTTGACAGCGCTTTCGCCACGTCTGAGATCAAGTTAGATGCGCAATACACGACACCTGACCAAAGTCATATGGCCATGGAACCTCACGCTTCTATGGCTATCTGGGAGGATGACAAACTTACTGTCTGGACATCTAATCAGATGATTGACTGGTGTCGTACCGATTTGGCCAAAACACTCAATATGCCTGTAGAGAAGGTACGCGTGATTTCGCCCTATATCGGTGGTGGATTTGGCGGCAAGCTGTTTCTGCGTAGCGATGCGCTACTGGCAGCGCTGGGCGCGCGCGCGATAAATCGCCCCGTTAAGGTCATGCTGCCAAGACCTATGATTCCGAATAATACGACCCACCGTCCGGCAACCATTCAACACATTCGTATCGGCACAGATCGCGACGGTCATATTACGGCCATCTCACATCAAAGTTGGTCTGGTAATCTACCGGATGGCACGCCAGAAACAGCGGTTCAGCAAACAGAGTTGCTTTATGCTGGCGCTAATCGCCTGACAGGATTGCGTTTGGCGAAGCTCGATCTTCCCGAAGGAAACGCAATGCGAGCACCGGGTGAGGCACCGGGTCTGATGGCACTGGAGATTGCGATTGACGAAATCGCAGAAAAAGTGGGCATGGATCCCATCGCGTTTCGCATTCTCAACGATACCCAGGTCGATCCCGCTAATCCCGATCGCCCTTTCTCGCGCCGTCAGCTGGTTGAGTGCCTTAAAACCGGAGCGGAGCATTTTAACTGGAGCCGCCGCAACGCTAAACCGGCAATGGTCAGAGAGGGGCGCTGGCTGGTAGGAATGGGCGTGGCGGCAGGCTTTCGTAATAATATGGTGGCGACATCGGGTGCACGTGTGCATTTAGATGATAAAGGCACCATTACCGTCGAAACCGACATGACCGATATCGGCACCGGCAGCTACACCATTATCGCCCAGACGGCAGCAGAAATGATGGGTGTCTCCATTGACCAGGTTGTTGTGCGATTGGGGGATTCGAGCTTTCCGGTTTCTGCAGGCTCAGGCGGTCAATGGGGAGCAAACACCTCTACGTCAGGTGTTTATGCGGCCTGCGTGAAACTCCGCGAGGCTGTCGCAGCCAAACTTGGGTTTGACCCCCAAAATGCCACCTTCAGTGATGGTCAGGTACATAACGGAAACCGGAGTGCACCGCTTGCTGCTGCTGCTGCTCAAGCTCCCTTACCGTAGAGGACAGCATTGAGTTTGGTGATCTCGATGAGCAGTATCAGCAGTCAACGTTTGCAGGGCACTTCGTTGAAGTTGGGGTTGATATTGCAACGGGTGAAGTCAGAGTTCACCGCATGCTGGCGGTTTGCGCAGCCGGTCGTATTCTCAATCCCAAGACCGCACGAAGCCAGGTGATTGGTGCAATGACGATGGGCCTCGGTGGGGCACTGATGGAGGAGCTGATAGTCGATAAGCGACTGGGCTATTTTGTTAACCACGATATGGCCGCCTATGAAGTGCCCGTTCATGCCGATATTCCTGAGCAGGAGGTCATTTTTCTGGATGACACTGACCCTATCTCCTCGCCCATGAAAGCAAAAGGTGTGGGTGAGCTGGGTTTATGTGGTGTCAGTTCGGCCATCGTTAACGCGATCTATAACGCCACCGGCGTTCGTGTGAGAGATTATCCGGTAACACTGGATAAGCTACTGAAGGGACTTCCCGCCTTGGCATAAAATACGTTATCACAGGCTTGTCAGTTATCCAGCAATGTAGCAAGGATGCTTAAACAGCGGACAAGCCTGGACTGACCTTCCAGGCAGATAAGCGCTGGGCATTCATATTGGGATATTTGTAACCTTTTAGCGTATCTACCGGTGTCTTGAGATTTCCTGGACTGATTTAATGTGTGATTTTCCGATTCTGCCGGGACGGGCAAGTATCTGACGGGAAAAACACGGGACGGCTTTTTATCATATTTTTTTCATACAGAGCATTTTGACGTTGCTACGCGAAAATTGCGCCGGTTTCAGGACTCATAGCCGCGAGAATCGTAAGCGACAAAGGTATCAGTTTGGCTACCACCAGCCATTTAAATAATCTTTTACACTCTGCTTTCCCCGCGTTACCAGACTCCTTGAAGAACTGGACTCGCCTTGGCTGCGGGCCAGGGGTATTAATCGTTTTAAAGGATGATGTAACTAGTTTCATTAATTTCCTTTGCTTTGATAAGACTGATGAATTTACAAGCCCAAAATCACTCCCTTAACGTTATGCGTGCGATGAAAACAGCCAACGGAGCAAGACATAATGTTGACTTAATCATTGCCAATTTTACGTAACTACCGCCTGAATCGTGTAATAAGGGGTCCGCTTGAAAAACGGAAATTATCCCAGGCTAAGCGCGTTATTTATTCTGGGCTCAATCAAGTGACCGCACCTGCAAAATGTTATGCAATACACTGCCCTCGCCGCCAACAATACATATGTGCACCCTTAGTGCGGACTAACTGATGACATTTGGGTTATGACATTCATACTCATGACATATAGATAATGACATAAGGAGATTTCAGGAGGAATTTACCCTGTGACATTTGCGTATACTCAAATGTCGCAGGCAGGCTTCAGCAAAAGCGGAAAAGCGACCAAGGCCTTTAAAGGCTAATTCCTCAAATGACCCGCTAATAATTTGCCTTTATGGTTTGATTACTTACTGGCGTATAAGCATGCGTACCTGTTTGCCGCGATAGTTAACATAATCTTGAAACTGGAAACCAAAACGCTCAGCCAGATAATTTGAACGTTTATTTTCTTCGTCAATGATACAACACACTGGGGAGGAAAATGTCTGGTCGGCCCATAGTAAAACTGCGGCCAGTGCTTCAGACGCATAACCTTTGCCACGAACCTCAGGAATCAACGTCCATCCAGCTTCAGGGTATTTTAACTCAGGTGTGATATCACGATGAGCATCCTGGAAACCAAACGAACCAGCATAACGACCTGTTGTTTTCTCAGACACTGCCCAATAGCCATACCCTAACGCGTGCCAGTGCCCGATATAACGTAATAAGCGGGTCCAAACCATTTCTGCTGTTGGATTCTCACCGCCATTAATTTTAGCCATTTCAGGAGTGCTCCAGCACGCCATAAGCGTTGGAAACTCGTCGAGCGTAAATTGCTTTAAAATCAGTCGTTCTGTTTCAAGTCGAGGTGCTTGCTGAGCAGTCATCACTTCTCCTGGTTTTAGCATACTTGATGCGGCTGTTTTACCACCATGAACGGTTCTTCTTTCACGGGCAATCAAACTGTACCAATGTCCGCTTCTGGCACAAAGCGGACTGACGGCAGGCCAGGGTCCGCTATGAGCGAGAAGCATAAGTCCCTGCTGCGTGAGCTGGAATAGAGCTTTGGTGGTGCGGCGGGCGAGAAGAACAGTCCGCATTCAAAAAGCTTTCTCAATGGCGTCAAAAAGTTCTTCTACGATTTGAATCGCTAAGCGGAAACGCTGCGGTAAACATAAAAAGCCCCTGCTGTGCAGGGGCTTTTTTTATTGCTGTATTATTCAGCAAAACGTATCCGTTAGGCGTACTTAAAAATCTTTCTCATGTTTCCGCTTTCGTTGTCGATAACCTGATTGCTGGCTGAGTGATGATTTCACTCAGCATTTATTTTTTCATTTCAGGCGATAAGGATATTTATGAACAAGCTTTGTGTTGCGGCGTTGTTGGCTCTGAGTTTAACCGGCTGTGCGCAGCAGACTTTCGTAATGAAACAGAATCAAGTTGGCGCGGCGACGAAAACCACTAGCCAGCCGTTCTTTGTTTCAGGTATCGGTCAGCGTAAGAGCATTGATGCGGCGCAGGTGTGCGGCGGCCAGGAAAAAGTTAGTCGGGTTGAAGTGCAGCAGACGTTTGTTAATGGCTTACTGAGCGTGGTGACGTTTGGTATCTACACGCCACGTGAAGCGCGCGTTTATTGCGCCATCTGATAATGCCTCAGGCCGGTTCGCCGGCCTAATCCTGCGTCTGTTATTAAATCGCATTAGTATATTGTAACTATTAAATTCTGCTGTCGCACCGCTGCGCGGCTTGCCTGCTGACGACGTTACTCGAAACGAGTTCAGGCAACGTCGTCCAGCCTGGTAAAAGCAGTGGTAAGCTGTTGAGGCATGTCAGTCCGCTTTGAGCGAGGAGCGGACGTCAAAATGAAAGCTACAGGGAAGTCCTGCCACATTAAACATAACATCTCTAATCGACTCAAGTTCATATCTATCTTGCCGATAAACACAATGCATTTTACAAATTTTTTAAAATCAACGGAGTATTCAATGGCAACGACCATTTACCGGGCTAAATGCTTGGATTGAAAGCATGAATGGACAAGTCGTACTGGATATGGAACGCCAGATTACTGCCCAAAATGTCGAAGCCGTCGAATAGTAACAAGCCCAATCGGATAAACTAATGGAGTGATAAAATGGGTTTTTTGAAGACAGTAATTACTGCAGCTTTGTTTGTCGTAGCGCCTACATGGGCGGGAGATTTAACTGGGCCTCAAAATAATGCCGTTAGATCTGCGAAGCAGTATCTCAGTATGACGGGCTTTTCACGGGACGGACTTATTCATCAACTCTCATCGGATGCAGGGGATGGTTACGATATTTCTGACGCTACGGTAGCAGTGGACAGCCTGAATATTGATTGGAACCAGGAGGCGGTGAAATCTGCGAAGGAGTATCTCAGTATGACGGGCTTCTCATGCAAAGGCCTCATTGAGCAACTTTCCTCAAGTGCCGGAGATAAATACACCGTTGACCAAGCAACATACGGGGCAAAACAGGCAGGTGGCTGCTAAAAACACGGTATGGTTTAAGTGATGGTTACACTCGAACCACCGAATTCCATTGCGCCGGTGTTTGCTTCCTCCGCATGCTGGTTTTATTAACCTAGGATAATTTCCGTTTTCCAAACGGCCCCCTCTAAGGAAATTTTAAATGGTAGGTACAGTTAACCTTCCGCATACTTGCCCAAAATGCAGAACGACTACTGCACACACTGCTGGTGAGCTTCAGGCGCTTTTTGGTTTTAGAACCATACCTTCGGGGGCAACAAATCAAAGTTGGTGCCGGGATTGTCGTTCTAGTAACTGAGTTAAAGCCCTCCGGGGCTTTTTTGTACCTGGATATCACCCGGATCTACCCTAACATCTCAGCCACGAACTTACACCGCAGGCGGTAAACGGTGGTTGACCGCAACCTCGGAATCCATCTCTATGCACGGGTAGTGCTTACGCATCCCTTCCAGCAGTTCAGCACCCGGCCATTCCGCACTTTTTCCAAGCCTGGCCGCAACGTCAGAAAGCGGCATTTTTTTCAACGTGCGTGACACACACCATGACCGTGTCAAAGGCATCCTGCGCGTTTACGTAAAGCATAGGGCCCGGCACAATTTCGCGTTCCCGCCATCGAATGGTATGACGCTTCCTTCCTGCACGAACGTCCGGCAGCAGGCGAGGCACGATTTCAAGATTCTGCAATGACACATTACCTCCGGTGACCTGCCCCCAGTATCAGATACAACGATCAGTTAGTAATGTCGGTTTTTGACTAATGGGTCGAATTTAGTCTTAAACAGGTTAGTTATATAGCAAAGCAAAGCGTATCTTTTAAACGTCCGCTTATGGCACAAAGCGGACATTAAGTGAATGTCATCATTCGATTGTCACTGACTTAAAGGTCAACCTAAATATCAGGGGTGCTTTCAACAAGATGATATAGCCGGAATTTTATATGCATTACAGCGCTACTTTCTTATTGTCATCAGTTTAATAGCAGTTATGCGGCATAACCTAAAACTCACTTTCAGCAAAACCAGTAATGGTCTAAAAGGCATAACATTAATGTCAGCGACAGTCGGGCATACTTAAATATGTCATAAGGTTTTTTCGTCCGGATGGAGCTCCATCCGATTTTATAAATTTTTTAAAAGGATCTTTAAATCCCACATGTCAATAGCCGTTATCTAAATAATAGAAACAGAATGAGAGGGTTATTTTAAAAGGGTATGTAAAAGTGGCTTCACTTAATACCACGCACGTGCCAAATAATGACTCAAGATTCAAAGTCGTTTATTTTTATTATTTTACAGGTGCTAAGTCAGGTTCATGCAAAGCCCTCATTTTATTTCTGCAAACGACTATTTTCATTAATCACAGAAGCGCTGGCATCATACGCTTCCTGTGCTTTTTCAATAAGTTCAAGATGATTAATCGCCCAATCATACATGGCGCTAAAAGGTTTTTGCAAAGAGCGGCCAAGTTCGGTGATGGCGTATTCTACTGCAACCGGAGAAGTGGGCAAAACCGTACGGTTAATCAACCCGTTACGTTCCATTTTACGCAACGCCTGGGTGAGTGCTTTGTGTGTTATCCCTTCCATGCTGCGCTTCATTTCATTAAAACGCATTGTATTTTCATTGAGTAAAGTCAGTATCATTACACTCCATTTGTTTGCTACCTGATCGAAAAAGACACGCGCGGCACAGTCCGCAAAAAAACGGGATCAACAATGTTTGTCATATAGGTATCCTTCAGTATATCTACTCGCTTAAAAGTGCGTAATTGACCTTATTTGAATGTTATATACCATGCTACTGACGTTGGTATAAATATCTCACTCCCAACCGCATCTTCTGCTAAATAAAACGGCAGGACAAATATTTAGCGAGTACTAAGGACCCATTATGAAAGAAGAAAAGTTCTCTCTGTCCCGACGTAACCTGCTGGCCTTCGCCAGCGCCACCGTTATTTCGGCGACAGTGAAAGCAAGTCCGGCACATTTTGCGCCAAAGGATTCGTCGACGGCCAAACTTTTTTATACGGAAAAAGGGGAAGGCAAAAACATAATGGTTTTACATGGCTGGACGTGTGATTCGCATGACTGGAGCTGGCAATTACCCGAGCTTGAAAGCAAATACCGTACGGTGGCTGTTGATTTACGCGGGCATGGACGATCGCAGGTTATGCCATCAGGACATTATGCCCCTGCTGACTATGTTGCCGATATTGAAGCACTGATTTTGACACACTATCCTGGCCAAAAATTTATTCTTATTGGCCATTCCATGGGTGGCCAGATTGCAGCTCGTCTTGCAGCGAAAAGACCTGACTTAGTGAGTGCTGTTGTCTCTATAGATGGTTCGATGGGATTCCCGGATAAACAGGCGGCGCTTTTTCAGAAAGCGGTTGATGACCTGCAAAACGGCGATCCCTATTTGACCGGTCCGGCGTTATTTGAACTTTTTTACGATAAAAGTACCCCGCCAGCGTTTAAGCGCTGGCATGCAAGACGTCTTCAGGGTGTGCCGCTGCATGTGATACGGGAATCATTCGGTCCACTGTTTCTGGGTGCGGGACAAGTGGGTATTGGCAAAGCGAGTGAGAATTTTTGTCGTAGCTTAACGATTCCTGTTTATCACCTTTGTCGCGATGCCACTCAGGCAGGGAATATGCGGACATGGTTTGCAAACCCAAAGTCAAAAACAGACTACTGGACGCAGACGGGTCACTGGATTATGCAGGATCGCAGTGAGGACGTGAACAAAGCCGTGACGGCCTGGATTGATGAGCTTTGATTTCCAAATGAGAAAGCAGAATACGCGGTTTGAGAGCTGACATTTTTAGTCGTATGAAGTGATTGCGACTCGCCAGAAGCCGCCAGGTCTTTTTTACCGCTAAAGCGACAACAGATGGGTGGTGAGTCAGATTAGTAGCGAAACGTGGATTCTCCCTTAATAACCAAAACCGGTAATAGGCCCCTCGGCTTTTCTCAATAAAATGTCAGCGATTAACGAATGATTCATTTAATGGCCAAGGACGGCAATCTCCGCTTCTGGCACAAAGCGGACGGTCAAAGTCGGTAGCGTCTGAAGCCGTTTCTGTATTCAGGATTATTGCTGCCCTGCTTTTACCCTGAGTATGGTTTGCCGGGTAGTATTAACTTCACGCGCAATGGCATTGGTGCTTATCCCGGTATTATCAACCTGAGCGGGGATTACGTCTGGCGAACAAACCTCAAACTGGGAAAGGGTAAATACCGCGCATTACGCTCAGTGGATAGTAGTCTGTACAGAAAACAGGCTTAGCGTAGGATATTTTCCGTTTTCCAAGCGGCCCCCTCCATAACTCTTCCATTTTTCAGGCGTAAACAACCATTTCGATAGGTAAACGCATTCATCGAAGTAAACCGTCCAAAGTACGCTTTTCCTGCTGTACCCATCTAAAGCAAAGTCAGTTGTCCCAACGATATTCCCTCATTAAATTGCCTATTCAATGATGCCTAAAAGGCAACAGGCAGGACGAATTATGTTTCTTCCATTGAACAGGGAAAAGACTATGTTATTCAAAAATGGAGGAAAACATGAACAAACCTTCTTCACCCTGGTGGTGGGACTTATCCACCCGTGAATTTAGTGAACTGGATATGGCTAATATCGTGGCGGTATTGCCTGTCGGCGCAGTAGAACAACATGGGCCCCATTTACCGGTCAAGGTGGATGCGGCCATCAATGCAGGCATTGTTAATCGTGCAGTTGAGCTGCTGCCATCAGACTTGCCCGTTTTATTTATGCCAGCCTTACCGGTTGGCAAATCAGATGAGCATATCGCCTATCCAGGAACGCTTTCTCTGCCTTATGAAGTGCTGGGTAAAGTGTGGTTTGAAATGGCGAAATGTGCCTGGCGAGCGGGTATTCGTAAGATTATTTTCTGGAATTCACACGGTGGCCAACCGCAGTTGATGGAGATAGTTTGCCGTCAGTTGCGCATAGAGTTAGGCATGTTGGCCGTCAGTGCGAGCTGGTTTCATACCATTGATGCCTCTGATCTCTACAGCGCCCACGAAATGCAGCATGGCATCCATGGTGGTGAGTCTGAAACAAGCATGATGCTGCATCTGCATCCTGAGTTAGTGCAAATGGATCATGCTGATAACTTTGTTTCTGCCTCCGTTGCCCTTGAAGCCAAAGGCGGCATTTTAACACCCGAAGGCGGTGTGGGTTTTGGCTGGATGGCGCAGGATCTGCATCTTTCTGGTGTTACAGGTAACGCTTCTGCAGCAGATGCGGAACGCGGTAAAGTTGCCACCGATCGCGCAGCTCAGGCTTTATTGACGTTGATTAAAGAAGTGCATGAATGTGAAATGAAGATGCTGCGTTCTACTACGGCATTTTCAAGCCGTCAGGAATAGTTCAGAGCAGGCCCATATGGGCCTGCTTCAGCATAATTCCGACATCATACTTTTAATCGTTTCGGCAAAAACGCTACCAATGGCACTGGTCCCGCGATCGTGACCTATCAGCATCAGTGTTTGCGTTTGCTGCGAAAGTTCTCTAACAGGAATGTAGATTAACCTGCCGCTACGCTGGTCAAACTCAATATCTATGGGCGTCAGGAAAGTCAGGGTTTGATCCATGATGGCCGACTGACGCATCACTTCAATCGAATTCGTTTCAATCACTGGTTGGAGATTCACCGAAGCACGGGCAAAAACCTCATCGAGATAAGGCCGGATAACCATTGATTTATCGGCTATAACAATCGGATAGGGTAAGCAATCACTCAAACGCAAGCTGGGTTTATCTGCCAATGGATGGCCTACACCCACTACCGCACCAAGCCGCACAGCGACACTGGCAATGTTGCGATGTACTGGTTGCAGATCAAAATCAAATCCAATACCCAAATCTGCCTCGCCGCTCGCCACAGCGTTTGTGATATTTTCACCCGTCGTTAATTGCTGCAGATTAAGTTTGACGCGTGGATTTGCTCGCCGAAATTCAGAGGCTGTACGCGGGATCAAATTCGCCGCCAGCCCGCTCATCATCGCAATGGTCACTTCCCTCGACGCAACCCTTTCAGCTCCTCAATTTTCATTTGCGCCCATTCAATCTCTTTAAAACTCAGACGCACATGATAAATCAGCGCTTCGCCAGCCGCAGTCAGGACCATTTTTCGCGGCAGGCGCTGGAACAGCGGTGTGCCCAGTTCTTCCTCTAACGCGAGGAGTTGCCGGTTAATAGCGGAAGCTGAAATATGCAGACGTTCTGCTGCTTTGCGGATGGAACCACTGCGTGCAACCTGATCAAGATAAACAAAAAGGCGATGCTGAAGCATAGTTTTCCTGCGTTGCCTTTTAGGCATCAGTAAGGACGAAAAATGATGCTTTTAAGATAATAAACTCCGAGTCATTAATACATCATTAACTACATTCGGAGAGAAATGATGGCAGACGTATCCCGCAGACATTTTGCAAAATTAGTGGCTGGTGCGCTATTGCTGCCAGCAATGGCTCCCCTTCTGTCACGCAAAGCTTTAGCAGCGAACAACAACGTAAAAATTGCGCTTCTGTTGCCCGGCTCAGTAGCCGATGGCGGCTGGAGTTCACTGGCTTATGCCGGCCTTCAAAATCTCAAAAACAGTGGTTTCAGCGTGGCTTACAGCGAAAGTGTGCCACAAGCGCAAATGGAACAAGTGATCCGCGGCTATGCCGACGATGGCTATAGCTTGATTATCGGGCACAGCTTTGAATACGGTTCGGCGTTTGCAGAAATCGCCCCCGAATATCCCGATACCTACTTCTTTGCATCCACCTTTAAACCCGCCGAAAAGACGCCGACCAACGTTGAGTATGTCAACCTCGCCTATATCCAGGGCGCTTACGCCGCGGGTGCGCTGGCCGCCCTGATTTCAGATAACGGCAAAGCTGTTGGCTTTGTCGGCGGTGGCGATAATCCAACTCAACAAGCCATGATGCGCGCCTTTATTCAGGCTGCTGAGAAAACCCGCCCCGGTATTCGTGGCATGGGCGTAGTCACGGGCGATTACGACAATGCTGCCAAGGGACGTGAAGCGGCTACTACCATGATCGGTAACGGCGCAGATGTTATCTGGCATGCCGCTGACGTGACCGGCCTTGGTGCGATGCAGGGTGCAGCCGCAGGGAAAGTTAAAGCTATGGGATGCTACGTTGATCAGAAAGATGTCGCCCCGGACTTCGTGGCATGCAGTTTCCGCCAAAACCTCGACTGGATGGTCGAGCAGGTCGGTGAGTCCGTTGCGAGCAAGCATTTTGATGGCGGTGAAGAGTGGAGCCCAAGCGTGGGTAAAGCCTGGTCGGTCGTCAATGGCAGTAAGCAGTACAACGAAAAACTGGTGAGTGCCAGTGCTTGGGCTACGTTCGAGCAGATCTGGCAACAACTGGACAGCGGCGCGCTTAAGCCAACGGTTTAACAGGCGGATAGTGTCATGACAGCAACGGCTACTATACGGATCGCGCTTAACCACATTACTAAACGCTTTGCCCGTGTCACCGCCAATGACGATGTTTCACTCAGCATCAAGCAAGGTGAAATCCATGCGCTGTTGGGAGAGAACGGCGCCGGAAAAAGCACTTTAATGCAGATCCTGTACGGACTTTATCAACCAGATGAAGGTGAGATAGTGGTGGATGGCAAAGCAGTAAGTTTCCGCGATCCCAGCGACGCCATAGCCTGTGGTATCGGTATGGTGCATCAGGAATTTATGCTGGTGCAACCCATGTCGGTTGTTGAGAACGTCGTGCAGGGCCTGAAGGAAAACACCAGCGGCGTACTTAATTTGAAAGCGGCGGCAGAACGTTTGCAGGCGTTGTCGGATAAGCATGGGCTGGCAATAGATCCTTGGGCAAAAGTGCAACACCTTCCTATCGGCGTACAGCAGCGTGTTGAAATTCTTAAACTGCTCTATCGCGACGCGCAAGTGTTGATCCTGGATGAACCCACCGCAGTACTGACACCACAAGAAAAAGCGGGCCTGTTTTCAACGCTGCACTCGCTGTGCGCAGAGGGCCGCTCAGTGGTTATTGTTACCCATAAACTCTATGAAATCATGGCAATCGCTGATCACGTCTCTGTAATGCGGGGCGGAAAGATGGTCGATTCCGTAGCCATAGAAGAGACCTCGGAACGCGATCTGGCTCGCCGAATGGTGGGCCGCGATGTAGTGCTTCGAGTAGAGAAGCAACCGTGCAAGCCGGGCAACACTGTGCTGCATGTTGACAATATCGCCGTGCGTGATGCGAGCGGCCAACAAAAAATCTGGCGGGTTTCACTGACTGTAGCAGCGGGTGAAATTCTCGGTGTTGCTGGCGTGGACGGAAATGGACAGTCAGAACTGGCCGAAGCGCTGCTTAATCTACGAGAAATCGAAGCCGGCCATATTCGTTTAAACGGTGAAGATATCAGTGATGCATCACCCGCCGAACGCCGCAATAAAGGAATGGGTTTTATACCGGCCGATCGTCGGGGTGTCGGCTCAGTGACCGAGCTCTCTATCACTGATAATGCCATGCTTGGCACTCATCGCAGCTTTACGCGTGCGGGAGGTTGGCTGCTGGATCGACAACGGATGAGTCAACATGCGCGCGACATCATTGCGCGTTTTGCGGTACGCACACCAGATGTCGATTTTGAGGCCGGTAAATTATCCGGCGGCAATTTGCAGAAGCTGATCCTGGGTCGAGAAGTGGCGAGTGAGCCCTGTTTGCTGGTGGTTGAACAGCCGACTCGCGGGCTGGATGTCGGGGCGATTGAAAGCGTATGGCAAGGGCTGATTGCAGCACGTGATCGGGGCTGCGCCATTTTAATGATTTCAGCGGAGCTGGAAGAGATCATGAATCTTTCCGACCGCATTGCCGTGATGTACAACGGCCAGATCGCGGGTGTACTCAATGCCGCAGACGCCACACCAGAACAAATCGGCGCGCTGATGGCGGGCGCGCATCTGGCTAATAAAGAGGGCAATGATGAAGAAGCTGCTTGAGCGTCGTCTCGCCCCGGCTGAATCAACCTCCGCAGTCATGCTGACCAGCTTTTGCGGCATTTTTGCCGCTTTTGTCATTGCCGGGCTGCTGTTTATCCCCTTCGGCGGCAACCCGCTGGCGGCCTATGGCTTTCTGTTTGATGAGGCGTTTGGCTCACTACGCAGCATTGGCCTCAGCACGGTGCAAGCCACACCGCTCATACTGATCGCCTTGGCCACCATTGTGGTTTGGCGTGCAGGTCTGGGTTATATCGGATTTGAAGGCTGCTTTCTTGTGGGCGCCACTGCTGCAAGTTGGATTGCATTAGCGGGCACGCCACAGGGCTTTCCCTGGTCTATCCCCCATTGCTCTACTGGCCACTGGTGTTGCTCGCCGCCTTTCTGGCCGGCGCAATCTGGGCCGGCTGGGTGGGCGCCTTGCGCGTACGCTTTGGCGGAAATGATGTACTGATCTCACTGATGGCCAATTATGTGGCGGTATTTATTGTGCAGTATCTGGTCTCTGGGCCAATGCGCGCGCCAGGAGATTTGCCACAGACCCCGCGTCTGCCGGTGGAGAGCTGGCTGCCCTTCGTGATGAGCGGTATGCGCGCCCACTGGGGCATTGCTATTGCGCTGGTCGCCACGCTGTTTGT
This sequence comes from Candidatus Pantoea bituminis, assembly GCF_018842675.1. Taxonomy (NCBI): domain Bacteria; kingdom Pseudomonadati; phylum Pseudomonadota; class Gammaproteobacteria; order Enterobacterales; family Erwiniaceae; genus Pantoea; species Candidatus Pantoea bituminis. Next base: position 106,249 of record NZ_JAGTWO010000001.1, on the reverse strand, counting down.
GTTTTGGCTCTTGCGCGCGACGCCTGCCGGTTATGAGATAAAAGTGGCTGGCCTTAATCTTCGCGCAGCCCGATATGGCGGCATTGATGTAAATCGTCGTCAAATGGGTGCCATTTTCCTTGGCGGTGGCCTGGCGGCATTGGCCGGTCTTTGCGCCGTACTCGGCGTTCAACACCGATTAATGGAAGGCATCTCTGGCGGGGTCGGATTTATTGGCGTCGTTGTGGCTCTGTTGGCACGACTAAATCCCTTGTTGGTGATTCCCACAGCCATTCTTTATGGCGGTCTCGAAGTTGGCGGTAGCGCAATGCAGCGGCAAACCGGTTTACCCACCTCGGTGGTACTGATCCTGCAAAGTCTGGTGGTGTTACTGATTTTGGCAGGTGATATGTTGCGCTATTACCGATTGCGCATACCCGGCCTGAATAAGCGACGTTGTCAGCTCGCGTAGGATAAATCATGAGCGCATTGGCAAACCTCGATACGGCATTTTTTATCAGTTGGCTGGCTGCGGCAATTCGCCTTGCCGGGCCAGTGCTACTGGCCGCACTGGGAGAAATCTATGCCGAACGGTCTGGCGTATTAAACATTGGTATTGAAGGCACCATTTTAATGGGCGCATTGACCAGCTATATGACGGCTGTCGCCAGCGGCTCGACCGCACTCGGGTTTATCGCAGGCGGCGTAGGCGGACTCATCGTCGGTTGCGTGCTTGCCGCCCTCTATTTACGCGCCCATGCCAGTCAGATTGTAGTTGGCATAGTCTTCAATATTTTTGCTGCGGGTCTCGCGACTTGGATCTACGCGCTGGTTATGGGTACGGCCTCATCGCCGACGATTCCTATGCTCGAACCCTGGCATATACCGCTACTTTCGTCATTGCCGTTTATCGGCCCGATCTTTTTTCAGCAGCCGCTGCCGCTTTATCTGACGTTGATACTGGCGATAGTGGCGCACTATGGCCTGTTCCATACCCGCTTTGGCCTCTCTTTACGGGCCGTGGGAGAAAATCCTCGTGCTGCACACGCTGCGGGTCTCAATGTGTTGAAAATCCGCACCTGGGGCGTGCTGTTTTCCTGCGTGGGTGCCGGACTGGCGGGCGGCTATCTGGTTACCGCACAAATTGGTTTGTTTCGCGACAACATCGTTAGTGGGCAAGGTTTTATCGCGCTGGCCATTGTGATATTTGGCCGCTAGAGTCCACTCAAGGCGATGGTCGCTGCATTTATCTTCGGGGCAGCAGATGCACTGCAGTTGTCACTACAACTGTTTGAAAACACGCTACCTCCCCAACTTCTGCTCGCCCTGCCCTATTTGCTCACCATTTTGGCCATGTCTGGCGTGGTAGGCCGCACGCTACAACCCAGCGCGTTAACCCAGCCATATCGTAAGGAATAAAACATGAAAAAATTTCGTTTTAATAATATCGCAGATGTTCAGGCATTCCGTATCAGTGCTGACAGCAGTAATTATTTTGCCATCCTGTTCGATAAGCCCCTGGACGATATTGAGAATATTTTTGTCGTCGAGATTTTTAATGTTGGCGGCGCGACACCCCCAAACGAACATGCTACTGCCCACGAATTTTTTATGTGCTGCACGGTGAAGGGATTGCCCGCTGTAACGATGAGGAGGTAACCATCAAAAAAGGCGACTCGCTGTTACTTCACCCTGGCAACGATCACGCCATTCGCAACACGGGTACAGGAAAACTGTATACGCTAACGGTGATGACACCCAATGAAGGATTTTCAGAGCTCATCCGAAGCGGTGAGTCAGTCACGCTGGATGCAGAAGATTTATCCGTGTTGTCGGGAGAGTAATATGCCAGCGTATGTATTAGGCAGCACCCAACAAAACCAGTGGCGGGTCTCGCCGGAGGTGGTCGATACGCTTCGGCCCACAAGACAATCGCGATCCGCTACGCTTGAGACGCGTAATCGTTCTGTGATTATCGATCTAAACCGCAGCGCACTGGTGGTGGTGGATATGCAGAATGATTTTTGTCATCCCGATGGCTGGCTGGGCAACCTGGGCGTTGATATCAATCCCGCCCGCGCGCCGATTTCGCCGCTGCAACAGTTACTTCCGACGTTAAGAGAGGCTGATGTCCCGATCATTTGGCTTAACTGGGGCAACCGGCCGGACAAATTGAATCTGAGCCCCGCCCTGCTTCACGTCTACAACCCACAAGGTGACGGCATTGGGCTGGGCGATCCGCTTCCGATTTCTGGTGCACCTGTATTGGAAGCGGGCAGTTGGGCAGCGGCAGTGGTTGATGAACTGAAGCCCAGTGAAGATGATATTCACGTAAACAAGTACCGTATGTCCGGCTTTCAGGATACCGAACTCGATAGCATCTTGCGTAATCTGGATGTCACTACGCTGCTGTTCGCTGGCGTCAATGTCGATCAGTGCGTGCTCTGTACGTTACAGGACGCCAATTTCCGCGGTTATGACTGTCTGCTGCTAGAAGATTGCAGCGCCACCACCTCTCCGGACTATTGCCGTGATGCAACGCTTTACAACGTGCAGCAGTGCTTTGGCTTCGTGGTCAACTCCACTGAAATCCTTCACCAACTTAAGGCAGATTAATGAGCTACTTGCTTGCTGATGGCTGGATCATCACCATGAACCCGCAGCGTGAAATCTTAGAACAAGCCAGTCTGGTGATTGAAGATGACAGGATCAGTGCGATTGGAACACGGACAGCGCTGGCAAAAGCTTATCCAGAAGCAGAAACCGTTGATTGCCGTGAACGCATTATCATGCCGGGCATGGTCAATACCCATACGCATCTGTTTCAAACCCTGTTGAAGGGATTGGGTGATGATATGGTGCTCAAAAAGTGGTTTGCCTGCATGACGGGTCCGAGTGCTGTTGCGCTCACTGAAGAGGACGTTTTCGCTGCTGCGCTGCATGGTTGCATTGAATCGCTGCGCTCCGGCGTGACATCACTGGTTGATTTTATGTACGCGCATCCCAAACCGGGCCTGACGGCGAAAGTCATTGAAGCATTTGAAATCAGTGGAATACGTGGACACGTTTGCCGAGGTTTCCTTACCAGCGGTGCTGAACATGGCATCCCGACAGAATTGATTGAAACGCCGGAACAGGCGTTGGCAGATGCCCGGGCAGTGATCCACAAATACCATCGCCCTGATGGGCGCGTAAAAGTCGGTATTGCGCCCAGTATGATTTGGGCACTGGATGAAAAGGTGCTGAGAGGGACGCGCAAGCTGGCAGATGAAACAGGCGTTATGATCACCACCCATGTGGCCGAAACTGACTTCGAAATCGAACAGGCAAAGCTGCGCTTTCAGGCAACAGATACTGAATTTCTCAGCGAAATTGGTTTTCTTGGTTCCGATGTGCTGGCGGTTCATTGTGTGCAGTGCAGCTCCCGCGATATCCGCGCCTTAAAACATCATGACACTCGCGTTTCACACAATCCTTGCAGCAACCTTTATCTCGCATCTGGCGTGCCGCCCATCCCGGAAATGCTGGCGGCGGGTTTAACCGTGGGTTTAGGTTCAGATGGTCCTGCCAGCAGCAATAATCACAGCCTGTTTCAGGCCATGAAAGTCGCCGCTTTGATGCAAAAAGGAGTCCATCGCGATCCCACCATCATGACCGCTGAAAAGGTGCTGGAAATGGCAACCATTGATGGGGCGCGTGCAATTGGTCTTGATCATCTTGTCGGCTCACTTGAACCTGGCAAGCGTGCTGATGTTGTCATTGTCGATACGCGTCATCCGGCAATGACACCCATCCATCATCCGGTCTCATCTCTTGTTTATTCTGCTCTGGGGCATGAAGTCAGTGATGTCTTTGTTGATGGTAAATGGCTATTGCGAGACGGAGAATTCACGCATCTTGATCAGAGAGAAGTCATGGCGCGTTCACAACGGGCAGCGCATTCTCTGGCGGTACGTACCGGCAACAACAAGCAACGCCAATGGCGCTCATCCGCATTCTAGCGTTGCCGGCGAGAAGTTCTCAGTGGCTGACATTGCCGTCATCGGCGGCATGATTTTTCGACGTTAGTGAAACTTCCCGTCACGGCAGAGTGCGTCGTATTACGTGACTGCCACGCCAGGATGTTGGCAAGACCCAGCGTTCAGCAGTGGCAGGCTAGGGTTGATGCCCGTCGTCTCTGAAAAACATCTGGTTTATTCATCTCGGGGAAAGGGTAAACAGACATTCTCCCGTTCTTAATAACATGAAATAAGAACGGGAGAGTTGGTAATAGTTTGTCCTTCCACCTCAACTGGCCCGGTTCGTAAATATGCGACCAGGCCATTAAAATTCCACTAGCCTTGTTACAGCATCGTTCATTTAAATTCATGACGCTTCGTCATCTTAATAAACGGCTTGTTCAGGCTGGGAGAGAAACGCAATGCTGCGCATCAAATCATTCTTATCGGCCCCTTCCCACCCTTATCGCCACTTCCGGCGTGGCGTTCTTCGGACTTCATGCCAACTCATGGCCACATTATCTCTGCTGTTGTGCACGGCTTCTCAGGCGGTTGACATCACTCTGTTTCGTCCTTTAACGCCTGAAACCGCCAGTCTGAATCAGTATCAGTGGCAATATCGGCCCGTTGTGATCTTTGCCCCTTCGGAGACAGACCTGAATTATGTTCACCAAATGGCGATGCTGGAAAAGAGCAAAGCTGAGCTAGCCGAGCGCGATATTATCGTACTGAGCGATACTTCCCATGCCTCAAAAGGACACCTACGCGCTCAACTAAAACCCGCCGGGTTTGAAGTTGTGCTTATTGGCAAAGATGGCGGTATGAAAATACGGGAAACAAAACCGATAAGTTCAGAGGATTTGCTCTCCACCATTGACAGAATGCCGATGCGTAAAGCCAATCTGGACTGATGTGCCACACGAAGCAGGAAAAGGTTAATAAAATACAATCATGATAAGAGTAAATTATTTGGTCTGACTACCAAGTAAAGGTGTGGCTTCTATGAACAATGACTTAGGCCCATCCGTTTTTCCCGTTATCTTGGTGATTGCTGCCTTTGCAAAACCCCCCGTCAACTGCATGTCACGATTTCTGCCAGGAGCGAGAAGAGGACATAAGCGTTGTTAAGCGGGTAATGACTATTGAGTCGCTCTGATGCAGGCTCTTGTGCCACCAGACTTTCACAGGCTTGAAAATTCATAACATTGATGAATATCATTCATAGGACCTATGCCTCTGCTTACCATTATTTGTCAGAATAAACCCGTTAACATGCGTCTATCTCTTTATGTCCTGACGGATCACCATGCTTAACCTACAGGCTCAAACACAGCCAGCGACAGTTAAAAAAACGGTCTTTCTTTTGTACTTATTCTTAGTGCTTTGATGGCTGTTACCTCCCTATCAACCGATATCTATCTTCCTGCTATGCCCATCATGGCAAAAGATTTACAGGGCGATGCAGAACTGACAATCACAGGTTTTCTCATTGGTTTTTGCATTGCACAGCTTATTTGGGGACCGATTAGCGATCGTTTCGGGCGACGTCTGCCGCTGTTCATCGGTTTGGGATTGTTTGTTATAGGCTCGGTAGGTTGTGCGTTATCTACAGATATCGTAGAAATAATTTTCTGGCGCGTTTTTCAGGCTTTAGGCGCCTGTACCGGTCCGATGCTGGCGCGGGCAATGATCCGCGATCTTTTCAGTCGTACTCGCGCAGCACAAATGCTTTCGACCCTCATGATCATCATGGCAATCGCGCCGATTGCTGGTCCGCTGATTGGCGGACAAATGATTAGAGTCACATCGTGGCACGCCATTTTCTGGCTGCTGGCGATTATCGGAACAGTCATGCTGATATCGTTATTCTGGCTACCGGAAACACTACCTGAAGAAAAACGCTCACACGCTTCCGTGACCGGTGCTTTTCGTAATTATTACGCATTACTGGCCAACGCCAGTTATATGCGTTTTACGCTATGCCTGACGTTCTACTACGTTGCTGCCTATGCCTTTATTACCGGCTCACCGTTTGTTTACATCACGTACTTCGGCGTTGATCCGCAGCATTACGGTTGGCTATTTGCAGTAAACGTTGTTGGATTGATGGTGGTAAGTATGGTTAACAGACGCCTGGTCCATCGTTATCCACTGGAAGTGTTACTCAGGATTGCTGTCTTCGTCGCAACCCTGAGCGCATTAGCACTTGCTGTCACAACTGCGTTAAACGTTGGCGGAATTACCGTGATCGTGGGAACCGTATTCGTGTTTTTCTCCATGAATGGCATCATTGCTGCAACGTCTACGGCTTGTGCCCTGGACGCTGTACCTAATGTTGCAGGTTCAGCATCGGCGCTAATGGGCGCGTTGCAATACGGAAGCGGCATTATCTCTTCGCTGCTCTTGGCACTATTTAGTGATGGCACGCCATGGACAATGAGCTGGATCATTGCCGTGTTTACGGCAGCCAGTGCTCTGATGGCACTGACTGTTCAGGTAAAAAAATAGCGCTTATTTATCGATGCCAGATGACACTATCTTCAACAGAAACCCGTCCTTCCCTGTAACTCAGAGAGGGATGGTTTTTGTCTGGAATACCAAACGAAATGCCGTAAAGCAGCTTGAAATTCTCCGGTATATTTAGGATCCGGCGCACCGTTTGCGCAAAGTAACTCAGTACTGCCTGCGGTACTCCGGCATAACCGCGAGCCTCCAGTGAAAGAAGGAATGTTTGTGCATACATACCGGCATCGGAGGCAACGCGAACGTTGTCCCCTACAGCAGGAATGAACAATAGGGCTACATGGGGTGCTCCGAAAAACTTAACGTTGCGTTCGACCACTTCTGAACGACTCAAATTATCACCACGCGCAACTCCCAGTGCCTGGTAGTACGATCTCCCTGCTCTGAAGCTCGTTGCCTGAACGGATTGGGATAGGCTTCTTTATCGAAAGTAAAATCAAGAGAGTAGCTTCCGACCTTTAGATCTGTAGTCAGTGCATGACTTAATTCGTTAAGCTTTTCCCCCGCTACGATATGCAGGGACCAGGGCTGAGTGTTGCAATTTGATGGTGCGCATTGCGCTTCATGCAAAATGTCATAGAGAACATCGTTGGGAATAGGCGATGGAAGAAAGGCTCTTGCCGAGTGTCTGTTTTTTACAACTTCATGGAATGAAGGTTCTCGCGAACTCATCTGCTCCTCCGTCTAAAACTGATCTTGATGGGATTCATCACTCTCTCATCATTCATCCTGTCACATCAGGCGCCTGGTTATCATTCCTTGCACATGATTAGGTCTATGAATTTCATTCATAGCGCCTATTCAATGTGCGTAATTATCTTTAACGCCAACTTAGTTAATCTGAGCATATCGAGCTAATAAGCGCTGTAAAAATCAAGCGGGCAATGGATACAGCCAGGGGCGATAATAGCCCGGCTGGCTGGGGTATTGTCGGAGACGGGTTAAATATTCTTATCGAAGAAAACGTCCAGCTTTTGCATTGCCTGGTCAACGTAACGAGGAACCCAATAGGTTTCGATATGGGTAGCGCCGTCGATCAAGAAGAGTTCTTTATTCTTCGTACCGGTGGCTTTAGCGAATGCATCTTCAGTCATATACAACGTATCAGCTTTTGTACCGGCAATCATGAGCAGCGGTTTGTTAATAAGCTTGATATGGTCAGTCACATCAAAACTCATCAAATCCAGCAAACTGCTTGTGGTGTACTTAAAAGTTGAGTTTGGGTGTGCGTGGGTTTTCCAGTAGTACTCGTAACCCTGTCGATATAAGGCAAAAGGTAATTTAGCGATCTGTTCGTCGGTCAGGTTGGCATCACCGGAGTAAAGCACTTCGCCTCCGGCTGCTTCCTGAGCACGCGCGTCAGAAGCCTGCTGAAGACGCTGCTGGATAGTGTCCAGCTGTGAATCCTGCATACCATTACGGCGCACAAGACCTGAATTAAACATGCTGATGGTTGCAATCGATTTGAACCGTTTGTCCGTCTCGGCAGCAACAAGTGAATACCCGCCGCCTCCGCAAATGCCAAGCAGACCGAGGCGGGAAATATCAACCCCGGATACTGGCTGATGTAGTCAGCCATGCCGTGAACGTCTTCAATACGGTTAGCCGGTTTATCCACGCTGCGAGGCATACCACCGCTGCCCCCTGGTAGGCTGCATCGGCGGTAATCGTAATATAGCCATGTTCAGCAAGTCGCTGCGCATACAACCCGGCGACCTGTTCTTTTACGCCGCCATTAGGATGTGCGACTACCACAGCAGGGTATTTTTTGGCGGGATCGTAGTTAGCAGGCGTATAGACATTCGCGACAATCTGGATGCCATGTAGATCGTACTTCACCGGATGAATGTTGACCTTGCCTTTAACATTTTCGGTGATGGCACCGTCATAGACGAGTGTGAATGGATTCTTTTTGTAATCAGCCGCATTGACTGAAGTCACTCCGGCCATTGCCGTTAGCAGCATTGCACTTATAAGCGTGAATTTCATGGTCTCTCCCGATGAGTGTTAGCCTGGCTATGCAGGCTTCTGGTAGCAAATATACGGGCACAGATTAGGGAAGAGAGCTGTCAGCATCGTGACAGGTAAATAACGTTTTTGTCAGGAAGCCGTTATGTGGCAGGCAGCATTTTCTGACGGCCCTGTCAGGTAGCTGTCAGCTTTATGTTGGCAATCAAGGAGCAGAATGCTGTCAGATTCCTTGAGGTTCATGTTCAATTTGCTGAGAAAAGGAGTGATCAATGAAAAGTCAAAACAACCCTGCGATGCCTGGACGACGTAAACTATTAGTGGCCGGTGCGGGTATCGCCACCGCTTCACTGATCCCCCACGCAATGGCCGCTGGGAAATCCTCTCAGGTCGATCCATCGAGAAAAAGCTCCCAGCGTCCTGCTGCGCCGGGCAAGCGCAAGCTTGGGAAGCTGGAAGTCTCCGCGGTGGGACTCGGTGTTCAGAACATGAGCCGTAAATACGACACTTCTGTTCCCTGGCGTCCCGAGATGGTCAATGTTATCCGTCAGGCATTTGATGTAGGGGTGACGTTCTTCGACGCTGCTGAAGCCTACGGCCCCTTTGAAGTAGAGAAAATTCTCGGAGAAGGCGTCGCCCCGTTCCGAGACAAAATCGTTATCGCCACTAAGTTTGGCTGGAATATTGATCAGCAGACAGGCAAACGCCTGCCGGGCCTCAACAGCAAACCGGAACATATCCGACTGGTCGTCGAAAATATGCTTAAGCGCCTACGTACCGATCGCATTGATTTACTGTATCAGCACCGGGTTGACCCTCAGATTCCGATCGAAGATGTCGCAGGCGTAATTAAGGATCTCATGGATCAGGGAAAGTCCTGCAATGGGGTCTGTCAGAGATGGGGACAAATACCTTAAGACGGGCTCATGCGGCATTACCTGTAACAGCCGTACAAAGCGAATATTCACTGCTCTGGCGGGGGCCAGAAAAGCATGTGCTTCCACTGTGCGAAGAGCTGGGAATTGGGTTTGTACCATGGAGCCCATTAGGTGTGCAGTTTCTAACAGGCTGGATTGATGAGAAGACACGATTCGCTGCCGGTGATTTCCGCGCGACAGAGACTCGCTTCTCGCCCGATAATCTACCGCACAACTTACAGCTAGTTGAATTGCTCAAAACCTGGGCAATAAGAAAAAATGCCGTACCGGGCCAGATTGCTCTGGCATGGTTACTGGCTCGCAAACCCTGGATTGTCCCGATCCCCGGCACCACAAACAAAGACCATATGCTGCAAAATACGGCCGCTACAGGCGTCTCGCTGACTCCCGCCGAAATGACTGAGCTTACTCGCTCACTTGACGCTATCACTATCCAGGGTCAACGGTTGCCAGATGCTGTACAGGTTTATTCAGATGTTGAAGCACCATTAAAAAGTTAAGAGGAAATCTCGTTATGCGTCTGTTGTTAGTTGAGGATGAAGAAAAAACGTCAACCTATCTCAGCCGTGCGCTGGGTGAATCCGGATTTACGGTGGATGTCTCTGCTGATGGATCTGAAGGTCTTCATTACGCGCTGGAATTCGACTACGACGCGATAATCCTTGATGTGATGTTACCGGGAATGGATGGCTACCGGGTTCTCGAAGGTGTGCGGGCGACTAAACAGACTCCTGTGCTGATGCTTTCGGCACGGGGATCGGTTGACGAGCGCGTTAAAGGCCTTCGTCTTGGCGCGGATGATTATCTGCCCAAGCCTTTTTCGCTTATTGAACTGGTTGCACGCATTCAGGCACTGGTGCGTCGCCGCTCCACGGATGGCGCAGATATAACCCAACTGCATATTCACGATCTGCATCTCGACTTACTGGCTCGCCGGGTATTACGCGCCGGAACACGACTGGAACTGACTGCGAAAGAGTTTTCCCTGTTGAGCCTTCTGGCCCGGCATCAGGGCGAGATTCTGTCAAAGATGATGATTGCTGAGCAGATATGGGACATGAATTTTGACAGTGATGCCAACGTGGTTGAAGTCGCCATTAAACGTCTGCGAGCCAAAGTTGATGCTCCGTTTGACGTCAAATTGCTGCATACCGTTCGTGGTATGGGGTATGTCCTCGAAGTCCGGACTGAATAAATGAAGAGGATAAGCATGCTTAAGCGTTCCATCTCCGTTCACCTGGCGGTGATGTTTGCCTTATCTGCGCTGCTGATTGTGTCCGTTATCGGTATCCTGCTGCGAAGTTCACTCCATGATTCTCTGCAAAAGCAGATGCACAACGAACTGTTGTTCCGGGAATCATTAATGAGTCCATGGATCACCGCACGAACCTCGGCTGACGGCTGGTCTATGCTGGCCAATAAATTTACCGTGCTAACCAATTCCGAAGGTGAGCGCGTTCGCTACTGGATAGTGAGCGATAATCCACGCTTTAGCATGGGTGGAGCGCCACCAGTGGGTGTTAAGTGGTCTTCTTTGCGGGAGGGCTTTAATAAAGTGCCCGGCGCATCGGAAGGTGCGTGCTCACTGTTCCTGTTAGTGAAAACTATACCCGCGAACGGTGAAAGGCCTGAGCTGCGCTATGTGGTTGCCATCGACTCCACGCCTTACATGGGAACACTCGATACATTCACACGTACACTGCTGATCATTGCTGCACTGGGCGTAGTGATTGTCGCCTTGCTGGGATACATCGTCTCAAGGATCGGGCTTCGTCCGGTTAGGACTCTCAGTAAACAGGCCCGGCATCTCGCACCGGGAGACCATGGCCAGCGCCTGAATACCAAGGCATTACCTGAAGAATTGCAGCATTTAGCCTCATCTTTCAACGGTGTGTTAGAGCGTCAGGAAATCGCCTGGCGACAGCTCGAAAGCTTTAACGCCGATGTTGCTCATGAACTCCGTACACCGCTGACTAACCTGATTGGTCAGACGCAACTGGGTCTCTCACGCCGACGTTCGCAGGATGAACTGGAAGAGTTACTCGGTTCAAATCTTGAGGAGCTTGAACGCATGACGTCGATAGTTAACGACATGCTGTTCCTGTCCCATGCGCACGCGGGTGAACATGCTTCCCAGCTTGCCCAGGTATCCCTGCGGGAGGAAACCCTGAAAACAGCGGAGTATGTTGACCCCTCTTTTGCTGAAAAACAGCTTTCGCTGGACGTTGAGGGCGAAGTCACCGCGCATATCGACAGGCGACTGTTCCACCGTTCACTGGCTAATTTACTGGAAAATAGCGCAAGACATTCACCATCCAAAAGCACGGTTACTGTGCGGTTAAGTGAAAACAATAATCTGGCGTATGTTGAAGTTTCTAACCCTGGCGACCCGATAGCACCAGAGCATTTACATCGGCTTTTCGAGCGCTTTTATCGCGTCGACACCTCCAGAGCCCGGAGTGATACCCATCATGGGCTGGGTTTATCAATCGTACGTGCCGTTGCCATTATGCATCGGGGAGAAGTCTTTGCGCGAAGCGAAGAAGGCGTCAATACCTTTGGACTGACCTTTGCAATGCAACCGGATAACGAAGGCGGCAGTGCGCGCGCCGGGACGCCGGGAATAAGGTTAACTGACACAATTGTCAGGAGGTCGTCAGCCTGACGACATGTCACCCTCGTTAGAATCATCGCAGGCTATTCCCATCCAACGATAAGGACGCTTTGCATGACTCGACATTTACGTTACCTCGGGCTGTTGCTCCCCCTTTTTACTTTTTCATCCTGGGCAGCGGAGCAAAATATCACTGTCCCTATTGCCCCCGCCGGAAGTCAGAACGCCGTTTACGGGCCAGCAGAAAATTTTACCGGCCGCGTCCGGGTTGATCCTCTTTTCAAGCCCGATAATGACATTACTGTTTCAGGTGCTTATGTCACGTTTGAGCCAGGTGCTCGTTCCGCCTGGCATACGCACCCGGCAGGCCAGCGGCTGATTGTGACCTCAGGTGTTGGACTCACTCAACAAGAAGGCCAGCCGGTGCAGGTTATCCGAGCTGGTGACGTTGTCTCTTGCCCGGCAGGCGTCAAACACTGGCACGGGGCTGCGCCCGGCAGCGCGATGACGCATCTGGCGATAACCGGGATTGTGGATGGCAAAAGCGTTAACTGGATGGAGAAAGTGACAGATGAACAATACCACGCCCATTAAGGCATTAACGGCAGCGGTACTGCTGACCTTTGGTTTTAGTCTCACGGCGAATGCTGCGCCAGTGACAAAAGGAGCCACAGGAATGAATCAGGAACAAACCGTTTCAGACACGTTGTCTGCTCGCCAGCAGGCAATCCCTTTGATTGCGGCATATATGGCAAGCAGTCAGATGGATAAGCTGAACAGTGCGCTGAATCAGGGGCTGGACGGCGGACTCACCATCAACGAAGCCAAGGAAATTCTTGTCCAGCTCTATGCCTATACGGGCTTCCTCGCAGCCTGAACGCGCTTAATGAACTGATGAAGGTCGTCGAAGCGCGTAAACAACGTGGAATCAAAGACTTTGAGGGTAAAGAGCCCGTATCCCCGGTTCCTGTCGGCGATGAACTCCGTCGTGTCGGCACTGCAAACCAGACTAAAATCTCAGGTGCGCCAGTACAGGGGCCACTTTTTGATTTTGCACCGGTTATTAATCAATTTCTGCAAACGCATCTGTTTGGTGACATTTTCGCCCGCGATAACCTTGACTGGCAAAGCCGCGAGCTGGCAACGGTTGGCGCATTAGCGGCTACCCCAGGCGTTGAGTCCCAGTTGTTGTCGCATACGCGAGCGAGCATGCGGGTCGGCCTGACAGTAGCGCAGCTGCGCCAGCTGGCACAGGTTCTGCGTGAACATGGCGAAAATGATGCGGCTACGCGAACTGACAAAGCGCTGCAACAGGCGCTCGCAAACAATTAGGAGTTGCTTATGGAGCATGATCCCAACCGCAGAATGTTGATAACCGCGCTTGCCGGGCTAACGCTGGCTAATGTTCCCCTGGCGTCGGCGGCGACCGGAACTGCAAACGTTCAGGGAAACAGCCCTATTCTGGTGGCGTACTTCTCACGCAGCGGGAATACACGCGTGATTGCGGGCGTAATTCATCGCAGTCTGAAAACAGATCTATTTGAAATTGAACCGGCTACACCTTATCCGAAAGACTACTTTCAGACCGTTGAACAGGCGAAAAACGAGCGTTCCAGAGGAACAAAACCAACATTAAAAAATCGTGTCGCGGATATCGAACGCTATGAGACGGTGTATTTAGGCTTCCCCATCTGGGGAACCAGCGTGCCGCCCGTGGTGCAGACATTTCTGAGTAACCATAACTTTGCGGGGAAATTACTCATACCTTTCATTACCCATGGCGGCTATGGCAAAGGTGACAGCGAGGATATTCTTGTGAGCCTGGCCCCAGCCGCTCGTCGGGAAAAGCCGCTGGTCATTGAATGCGATCAAGAGCGGAGAACCACGGAGACGGTGACCCATTGGTTAGAGACAATTCGCGGCTGATTGTGCTTATTCTTGAGCCTGCCAAATAAGAGCAAACCGGGAGGCTAATTAATCCTCCATGACAACTCAGATATGATTGAACTGCAAACATAACAGAGGACGTAATCTTGAAGACAATTTTAAAAACCCTGGCTGGCTGTATGATGGCGGGTGGTCTGGTGGCCCAGTCAGTCTATGCCGGGCCATTAGTCATTCAGGAACAAGGAAGCTTTTCCGCTGGGGGCACTGTCATCGAAGCGCCTGGGAAGTTTGACGCGAAAAAGCCGCTGGATTCTGCTGGTCAAACTTATCATGGCGACCATGCGTCAGTGTTCTACCAAATTCCGGAAAGCCCACATAAATACCCTATTGTCATGCTTCATGGCGCAGGCCAGTTTTCCCGCACCTGGGAAAGCACACCGGATGGTCGCGAGGGGTTTCAAAACATTTTTCTGCGCCGCGGATTCTCAACCTATCTTGTCGATCAACCACGTCGGGGCAGTGCGGGGCGCACTACTATAGAAGGTACTGTTACGCCAAAACCGGATGAGCAGATGTGGTTCAATCAGTTCCGCGTGGGTGTCTGGCCGGACTATTTTAAAGGCGTTCAGTTCTCTCATGATAAAGAAGCACTGAATCAGTATTTCCGTCAGATGACCCCGAATACAGGGCCATTTGATATCAATGTGATTTCTGATGCCATGTCCGCAGTAGTCGATAAATCCGGCCCGGCTATCCTCTTCACCCATTCTCAGGGCGGCGGACCTGGCTGGTACACTGCGATGAAAAATGACAAGGTAAAAGCCATTGTCGCCTTCGAGCCAGGTAGCAGCTTTGTCTTCCCGCAGAAAGAATTACCTGCACCCATGCCCAGCGCGTTCGACACGCTGAAGGGTGAACCTGTTCCAGTGGAACAGTTTATGGCTCTGACCAAAATTCCGATTCTGATTATTTACGGCGATAACATCCCGGATAAGCCTGTAGCCATGCCCGCACAGGACAGCTGGCGAGTGCGTCTGGCAATGGCCCGCGAATGGCGAGACGTGGTTAACAAGCATGGTGGTGATGTGACCGTGACGCATCTGCCGGAGTCAGGGATCAAAGGTAATACCCACTTCCCGTTCTCCGATCTGAATAATGTTCAGATTGCTGACCTGGTTAGCCAGTTCCTGAAGGAAAAAACCTGCAGTAACACGCAAACCACAGGCAGAGTTTATTCGGCAATGAATGAGCTCTGCTTATTTGCATCGATTAAATTCCTTACTTTTAACGCCTTTTGTGCCAGCGCAGGGCATCAATCACCTTCTCAAAAGCAATGGGAAGATGTTGTCTGCCCGGATAATAAAGATAGTAACCCGGAAAATGCGGACACCAGTCGGAAAGTAACGATACTAATTTTTCTGATTCAATATATTTTGACGCTAAGTCGTGGGGAATATACGCTATCCCTGCCCCGTCAAGCGCAGCCTGCATCATCAAAAAGGTATTATTAAAAACGGTTTGCCCATTCACCCTAACATTCATTTTTTGGCCTCCATTCTCAAATTCCCAGGCATACAGCGCACCATGAGTGGGAAGCCGAAGGTTAATGCAGTTGTGATCCATTAGGTCTGCAGGAAGCACGATTGGAGGTCTGCTTGACAGATAATTCGGTGATGCAACCACCGCCATATGTACATCAGGCGTAATGCGTACAGCAATCATATCCTTATCCACTTGATCACCCATACGCACGCCAGCGTCAAATTGCTGAGCCGCGATATCCGTTAGTTCGTACCCCACGCTGAACTCAATATTTATATCGGGATATTCGTTCAGTAAAGGCAGAAGCCGGGGCCAGAGAACGGTAACGATGGCATGATCGTGGGCGGTAATGCGAACCTTTCCGGCCGGTTTGTCGAGCGAGGAACGTAAGGATGTGAGTTCAGATTCGATTTCGTCCAGTCGCGGTGCGACCACGCTAAGCAGACGGTTCCCTGCATCCGTGGTAGATACACTCCGCGTGGTACGGATTAACAACCTAATGCCCAATCGTTCTTCAAGTCCCAATAGCGTATGGCTCAGTGCCGAACGGGATACGCCTAATGCTGCCGCAGCTTTGGTAAAACTTCGCTCTCTGGCCACGGTCACAAAAGCCTGAAGATCATTTAATTTTTCTTTATTCATAATTGGTGAATTTATTGCACCAGTGTATCCACATTTGAGCACCTTATCATTTAATCAACCTTTCAATACACTTTCTTCATCTGGTTAAAAGCTCTGGCAGCATTCTTTTTGTTTACCCAAAGGTGAGTCATGCAAAATTTCCTCGATGAAAAACAACAGGCCGTTATCTTTATTGCGGCGTTTGCCGCAAAAGGCGATATGCCGAAGCTGAATAAGGCCCTTAATGAAGGCATTGAGACCGGAATGACCATTAATGAGGTCAAAGAGATCTTGGTTCAGCTATATGCCTACGTAGGGTTCCCAAGAAGCCTGAATGCTCTCAGTGAGTTGATGTCAGTAATGGAGCAGCGCGACCAACAAGGGCTCAAAAATGAAACAGGAAAAGAGGCCACTCCCTTTCCTGTAGACTGGGATAGCCTTCAAAGCGGAACCCGAAATCAGACTCAATTAGTTGGTCAAAGCGTGAAAGGCCCTCTGTTTGAGTTTGCCCCTGTCATTGATCAGTTTCTTAAGTCGCATCTCTTTGGCGATATTTTCCAGAGAGATACGCTGAGCTGGCAAACACGTGAACTCGCCACCATTTCTGCCCTTGCAGCTATTTCTGGCGTCAATAGCCAGCTCAAGAGTCATTATTCAATAAGTTTGAAAACTGGCCTGACGGGTCAGCAATTATGGGCTTTTATCGAATGCCTGAAACTGAAATTTGGCGATGAAGTCGTCGTAAACGCTGCTGCAGTTTTGAAAGAAGTCCTGTCCTTAACACATCACAATATCCCGGAAAATCCGGTAGCGGAGAAACCATGAACGATCAATTTGATGGCAACGGTATTTTCCCCAAAGGGGAAAAAATGAAGCGTATGCGCAATATTTTCAGGGGACTAGCTACCTGACAATGCTGTCTACAGAAGGCGTAAAAATTGGCAATGTAGTGTTTGAGCCAGGTTGTCGTAATAACTGGCATATTCACCATAAAGGCGGCCAGATCCTGTTAGTGACGGGTGGGCGTGGCTGGTACCAAGAATGGAATCAACCGGCCCGACAGCTTACTGCCGGAGACGTGGTAAATATCCCGGCAGAAACCAAACACTGGCATGGCGCTGCCGCAGATAGCTGGTTTGCACACGTTGCCGTAGAAGTCCCGGCTGAAAGCGCATCCAATGAGTGGCTAGAGCCTGTTTCTGACAAAGATTACGGTAAGTTGCCATAATCAGCGCCTCTCTTTACAGCGCAATCATTCCGGTTAATACAAAAAAGGCAGGGTTTCTTTTGATGATTGATGAATCTTACTAATTACCCCTAGTAAATTACCCTCTCTAATCGAATAAATCACATTGCGTTATCCTTTACTCATACAACAGCTAAAGGATAACGCCATGCAAACTGTAAAACTGAACAACGGTATTGAAATGCCCCTGTTGGGCTTTGGTGTGTTTCAAATGTCTGATGCCGCCGAATGCGAGAGAGCCGTTATTGATGCCATCGATACGGGGTATCGCTTGATTGATACAGCGGCTTCTTACCAGAACGAAACCCAAGTCGGGAATGCGCTGAAACAGACCGGTATTGCACGTAACGAACTCTTTGTAACAACCAAGCTTTGGCTGCAGGATACTAGTTATGAAGGTGCAAAAGCACAGTTTGAACGTTCATTGAACCGACTGCAGCTGGACTATGTTGATCTGTATCTGATTCACCAGCCATATGGCGATGTCCATGGTGCATGGCGTGCAATGGAAGAAATGCAACAGGCAGGCAAAATTCGCGCAATTGGCGTGAGCAACTTTCATCCTGACCGGCTTGCCGATCTTATTGCCTTTAACAAAATTGCCCCTGCGGTAAACCAGATTGAAGTGAACCCCTTCAATCAGCAACTGCATGCCGTGCCTTGGATGAAAAGCCGTGGCATTCAGCCGGAAGCCTGGGCACCTTTTGCAGAAGGCAAGAATGGTCTGTTCCAGCACCCTGTGCTAACAGAGATTGGCCAGAAGTACGGCAAAAGCGTAGGTCAGGTTGTTCTGCGGTGGATTTTCCAGCGAGGTATCGTTTCGCTGGCAAAATCAGTGCGAAAAGAACGCATGGAAGAGAATATCAACATTCTCGATTTTGAACTCAGTTCTGACGATATGCTGCAGATTGCCGCGCTCGACACCGCCACCAGCGCCTTCTTCTCTCATCGTGATCCAGCGATGGTAGAGTGGCTGACTGGCCGCAAACTTGACGTTTAAGTCACTAAAAAAGGGTATCCATTAAATGCAAAAACGTTATCTGGGTAAATCCGGACTCGAAGTATCGGCTCTTGGGCTCGGTTGCATGGGACTCAGCCACGGCTACGGCCCGGCGACAGATACCCGTCAGGCTATCGAACTCATTCGTGCGGCGGTTGAACGTGGCGTGACTTTCTTCGACACCGCTGAAGTGTATGGCCCGTACCTGAATGAAGAAGTTGTCGGCGAAGCCTTAAAACCCTTTCGCGATCGCGTAGTCATCGCCACCAAGTTTGGTTTTACCTTTGGCGATGATAACAAGCAGCAGATTTTAAACAGCCGTCCAGAGCATATCCGAGAAGCCGTTGAAGGGTCATTACGCCGTCTCAAGACAGATGTAATTGATCTGCTGTATCAACACCGTGTCGATCCAGACGTTCCCATTGAAGATGTTGCCGGAACGGTGAAAGATCTTATTTCAGAAGGAAAGGTCAAATATTTTGGTCTTTCCGAAGCGGGTGCGCAGACCATTCGACGTGCGCACACGGTACAACCGGTCACTGCCCTGCAAAGCGAATATTCCATGTGGTGGCGCGAGCCTGAACAAGAGATCTTGCCGTTGCTGGAAGAGTTGGGCATTGGTTTTGTGCCATTCAGCCCGTTAGGCAAAGGCTTCCTGACTGGATCTATTAAGTCAGGAACTACGTTTGGCAAGGATGATTACCGTAGTACGGTTCCGCGTTTCGCCGCACAGGCGATTGAAGCAAATGAAAAGCTGGTCGCTTTATTAGGTGAACTTGCAGCCGAAAAAGGTGTGACGTCTGCGCAAATTGCGCTGGCATGGTTGCTGGCACAAAAACCATGGATTGTTCCTATCCCTGGCACCACCAAACTGCACCGACTCGAGGAAAATCTGGGAGCCGCAGACATTATTCTTTCTCAGAATGATTTACTGCAGGTTACACAGGCGCTTGAAACGATAAAAATCGTCGGCGAGCGTTACTCACCTGAGCATCAGGCTCGTGTAGGCCGTTAAAACTCAAGCGGGTCTGCATTGCATTGCGGACCCGCTATTCCGAGTACCGAAGCGCATCTATCATTAGCGCAAATGCAGGCGGATGCTGTTTGCGGCTGGGGTAATAAAGGTAATAGCCGGGGAATGTAGGACACCAGTCCTGCAGAACCTGAATAAGTTCTCCTGACTTTATATAATCCTGAACCATATTCTCAGGAACACAAGCAATACCAAAGCCAGATAAAACAGCATCGATCCTTTCCGCCAGCAGGTTAAAGGTCACTTGGCCTTCAACTCTGACACGTAATGGCTTCCCTTCCCTCTCGAACTCCCAGTGATAAAGACCACCGGCAGTCGGTAAGCGCATATTGATGCACCGATGGTTTTGTAGCTCGTGTGGCGTTTCAGGCGCAGGTTTAGCTGCGAAATATGACGGCGCACCGACCACGGCCATTTTCATATCCGGGCCAATCCTCACGGCGATCATGTCCTTATCCACGCTTTCGCCAAGGCGAATCCCGGCATCAAAACGCCCCTCAACAATATCGGCAAAACCATTATCAACGACCAGCTCGACATTAATTTCCGGATATTCCCGGAGAAAGGGTTTTAACTTCGGCCATACGAGACTTCGCGCAGCATGCTCCCCGAAGATAAACGGATGTTGCCTGAAGCAGTGCCATTCAGTTGAACAAGCGTCGCCAGCTCCTGTTCAAGATCGGCAATACGGGGTTCAAGGCAGGCAATAATTCTCGCGCCTGCTTCTGTCGGTGCAACGCTTCGCGTTGTTCGGGTCAAAAGACGGATGTTTAACCGTTCTTCCAGTGCTTTTATCGCATGACTAAGTGCTGACTGGGAAACACCAAGCTTGCCAGCAGCTTTGGTAAAACTTCGTTCTCTTGCCACCACAAAAAATATTTGTAATTCATTGAAGTTTTCTTTGAGCATAGGGCTTTTCCTTAATGAATTATCCCCTCCAAAGAGAACTCATGAAAGGTGTTCATAGACGCAATCATTTTAGCCCAATCACTGACATTAAAGATAATTGATATTCTGGCTGTCTCGAAAATATGCTCGAATTATCAGAAGGTTTATCATGAAAATACTCGTTGCCGGGGCGACAGGAAGTATTGGTCTTCATGTCATGAATGCCGCGATTGACAAGGGTCATCAGCCCGTGGCGCTCGTCAGAAATCGGCGCAAAGTAAAATTGCTTCCTCATAAAGCTGATGTTTTCTACGGCGATGTTTCAATGCCTGAAACGCTAACGGGTGTGACGAAAGATATTGATGCAGTCATTTTTACGCTCGGTTCAGATGGACAGGGCCGTATTGGTGCCAGAGCAATAGATTATGGCGGTGTGCGTAATATCCTGAGAATGTTCAAAGATACTCATATTCGCATCGCGTTAATGACAACGATTGGCGTCACTGAGCGGCTCAGTACATGGAATCAACATACTGAGGTTCACGACTGGAAAAGACGTGCAGAGCGCCTGGTCAGAGCAAGCGGACATCCCTACACCATCGTCAGACCGGGCTGGTTTGATTACAACCATGACGATGAACGCAGGATAATTATGCTCCAGGGCGATCGACGTCATACAGGAACACCAGAAGATGGCGTGGTATCCCGAACTCAAATCGCCCACGTGTTGGTCAGTGCCCTGACCAACGATGCTGCAAAAAATAAAACGTTCGAACTGGTCGCTGAGCGAGGGAAAGTACAAGAGGACCTCACGCCACTGTTTGCAGATTTGCTGGCTGATAATCCTCACAAAAATGATGGTGTATTAGATATGGACAATATGCCTCTCGATGAGGAACCAGACTGCCTTATTCGTGAGTTAAAACAATTTTCAGAACATATTAAATCGATATAAATAACTGATAATTATTACATAAAGCCCTCATGATTATGAAAGTCAGGGCAAGGAAGCTTACCTTTGGTACTGTCGTATTGGCATGTTTTACTTAATGGCTATAGGGAGCTTTTATTCCACCTTATTCAGGATAATTCTTCCTTGCAGCATTAATCATGCCTAAGGTCTTTTTGAAAGCGAACCAACCGTAGCCCTGTCATTTCTCTATTAAGGCCCAACGCTGATTGGCACATCGTGAAAACTTCTGTGTCCACTTCTGACACATATCAGACTCGGCAGAGAGGTTTTCTCAATGCACAGGTGATTGTGCGCTGGGGCAAATTAGATCAGCGTTGAGCGGGCAAAACGGCCAAGCAGTAATAGTCCCCATACAACCTATTCACTCGAAAATGCTGCTGATATCCGACATCGGAGCATTAATACCGGAAAGCTTGACTCAAGGTATTTCCATGGTGAAACCCCTTTTCTTTAAATCGATGCTGCCTCCTATCAGTGCAATAGTTAGCACGATCACAATACCAGAACTTATTGTTAACATGCTAATGGTAACTTTAGTTATTATTATTCCCATCGGAGGCAAACAACCTCCACACCATACAAATGAAGGAATATGACCATGAAAACCATTAAAGCAATGTCTATCGCCGCTGTAGCCGCTCTTTCCCTGATGTCAGCAGCAAGCTTCGCGCAAAGTGTTTCCGTCACTTCAAGCACGCTGGACGGAGCCGAAGCTAAAATCGCCGCACAAGCTCAGCAGCAGGGTGCGCAGTACAAAATTACCGAAGCCAACACCAATAACCGCGTGCACATGACCGCAGAACTGTACAAATAACGTATGGTCGCAAAAGGAAGTGCCGGAAGAGGCCGCCCACCGGGCGGCCTTTTTGTATCCGTCCCCTTCCGGCGGCGCTCTGCACAGCGAGTAGATAAGCCGTAAGGCAACCGTTTAATCCCCTGAAAAAAGCGTTATTCAACGCGGCTCAGGAAAGTTTTTGTGAGATGCGTGATGATCATTAAAAAACCTGGGCCACAATCGCGTAATCCTTTGTGAAAGTGCCGGTTAAAAGATTCGCTCAGCATGGCAACGAGAGAGATTAAAAACCGGGGTTGATGCCAATTGCCATTTTTACCTTTTTTGGGTTTAGTCGCTGAATTGAGCATCAGTGCTGGCGGATGACACCTGAAGCTGTACGAAAATTTTTATGGTATTGCCATGCTCAGCAAAGCAATGATGGCTTTACCACAATCCGTCATGTTTACAGTGTTAATGCAATTCCTTATCCAGCTTTTGTCTCATAGTACTCAGGGAAATGCGTTAACGTAGTGAACGCGTGTTTTATAGAGAGGTTTATTGAGTGCGAATAGACCTTTTCCAGTAGATTACTGTTTAGATAATGCAGTGCGCATATCCAACAATAATAAAAATCTCATTTATTACTTACACATAGCTCAACGGTTTGTGAACCTAACTGGTCACGATGATGTAGATATTCATCTTGCAGACGCGTAAACCTGTCTGCAGTTACCGCTTTAAAATGTATTCAGAAAGCGTGGATAATTACCGATGGGTTCAATCACTGTGCGGGAATAACTATTTTAATTATGAAACATTCTGAATTATTAATCCTCAGGCGCATTGCAACCGTTCTGGCACCATAGGTGTAACTCAGTTTGTTACCGGTATCATTTTTAAAATGCAGTGGTTTTCTAAAAACGCAGTGCTGTTTTCCGTTAAAACTTGCCTGGCCGCTTTCATCGCACTTTACATTGCCCTTGAACTTAATTTAGACAAACCAGCCTGGGCACTGACTACAGTCTATGTATCCTCACAACTCTATGCTGCTTCAACCCTATCTAAATCAGTATTTCGCCTGCTGGGGACATTGCTTGGCGGTATATTTATCTTTTTGATCTACCCGCTTACGGTGCAAACGCCACTGCTTTTCAGCCTGTGTGTCTCACTTTGGGTGAGCTTTTGCCTCTATTTATCTTTACATGATCGTACACCAAAAAGTTATGTGTTCATGTTGGCAGGCTACAGCGCAGCTATTATGGGATTTCCAGGCGTTACTCATCCCTTAACAATCAGCGAAACGGTCATTTCTCGTATTGAAGAAATTACTTTAGGGATCGTGTGCAGTAGTTTAGTCCACCGTCTGATCTTTCCGGTTTCAATGAAGAGCCTACTGACACAAAGTGTCAGTAGCTGGTACCAGAGTGGTAGTCAGCTGTGCAGAGATCTCCTGACAGAGATGCATAGCAACAGATCAACCGAGCGGGAAGAGATTCTTATCCGCATGGCAGCGCTTCCCCAGCAGGTAGAAACGCTAATCACTCACTGCGTTTATGAGGGCGAGGCAGCGCGCAAAGTCACACGCTTGATCAATGTGCAGTATCAGCATCTCTCTTACCTCATTCCAACGCTAACGGCCATTGAAGTGCGACTGCAGCGGTTATCGCTTCTGAATGCCGCTGTTCCTGAACCCGCTGCGCGGGCATTAGAACAATTTTTACTCTGGCTAAATGACAGTAATAATGCCCATTCTGTTGCCGTCGTCGAAGACACATTTGCTATCGCCCAAACACAACTTAAAGACAACTGGCGAAGGGGGCATTCTCTACCGAGGAGTGCCTACTCTTGACGGGGCTTCTGGAACGTCTGGCCGATTTTGTGCGTATTGCCGGGGCTTACCACAGCGTCAGCGCGCGAGTAAGTAATCTTTCCGAAAGCGTTCCCGCAGGCCGCACTGCACAGACTCACCGCCATATTGATCAAGGCATGTTAATGCTGTCGGCAACCACCGCTTTTCTTGCCACATTTGGAGCCTGTCTGTTTTGGATGGCTACCGGCTGGGCCAGCGGTGCAACAGCCCCGATGATGGCGGCGATCCTTTCATCTTTTTTGCAACTGCAGATACGCCCGTTAATTCCATGAAACAGTTTGTTCGGGGTGTGCTTATCGCCTTAGCGATCAGCATTTTATATATTGCGCTTCTTATCCCCCAGACCGTGACCTTAGAGGCGCTGTATCTTTGCCTGACGCCTGGCCTTTTCGCGCTTGGACTGGCGATCGCTCGGCCCTCGTCAAATATGATGGGGCTCAGTGCAGCCACTCAAATTCCAGGTTTTATTGGAATGAGTCATCATTTTGCCCCGGATGTCGTTGCTGTTATTAACACAGCGATCTCTTCCATGGTCGGCCTGCTGTTTGCAGTTGTCATCACGGCACTTATCCGTAACAAACGCCCCTCATGGAGTGCGCTACGTGCATTGCACACAGGCCTGCGTGACCTGCTGAGATTTGTTAAAGAAACAGAACGAAATGGGTCTTCACTTCTCACACGTCACCATTTTATTGCCGGCACCTTGGACAAAGTGAATTTCATTCTTCCGCGTTTACGCCTCGATCCCCATCCTAAATTGGTATCGTCAGGTAATCTGATTAAGGAAGTGTGGTTAGGCGTCAGCTGCTACGACTATTACGCCCGACATCGAGAGATATTGCTTCAGTATCAGTTAGACAGCGCTCAAATGTTTCATGAGATGAGTTTGTACCTGACCCGGAAAATGAAGGTATTGCAGACCACGCCACATCAGGATCTACTGGATGAGTTGGACTATCTCCTCATCCATCTGGAATTCCACGCTGAGAACGACGAAGCCGTCTTCATGCCGCTGTTTTATCTGTTTAGTATCCGGCTTCAGCTATTTCCCGGGAAAATATGGCCCGATAATTCGCGATTACTGGAATCCATCTGAGGCAAGAGATGGGGTGTTTAATCAGAACAACAATGCAACTTTACAGGATCGGCACTGGATTCATGGCTTCACTTGCCAGCATCTTGCTATTCTTCGCACTCACGACAAGCACACGCGCGGCCTACCATTTAATCCCCAAGCCGGTTGAAAAGATCCTTTCATTCAACGTATCTCGCGTTCCGCTGACAAGATTGTAGTGATAGCCAATATGCAGAGAAGACCATGAAGTTAAGGTGTAACGTAGGCCGACTTCAGCATCAAGCGTAAATATCTCGTCTTCATCAAGTGAATGGCCGACGTCGCCGTTGCTATAGAGCGTCAGTGATTTCCCCAGAAGAGCGCGCTCATAATCCCACCGAACCGACGCTCCCAAATGTTCATCATTACTGCCGTCGCTATAGCCATAACCAAACCCCCGCCAGGAATGACAATGAAAATCGGCTCAACTCGGTATCCCACAACTGATAACCAGGCCCGGTACCAATCAAAGACTGTCGCGCCAAATCTTCAACCCAATCCCGCTTATAGGTCATTCGACTTTGCCAGAAATACTGCTCGCGCATAATGTAATCAAAGGCATAGCGCAGACTGTAATTATGGGTGTTAACCGTTGTATTTTCTTTTTCACGATTGTAGGTCGCGCCCATATTGTGACGCCACTTGCCCTGCGAAACCTTAGAGTTAACAGAAAAGTTATAGTCATCATTATGGGTAGACGCTTTTTTCAGGTTAACGCCGGCGTCAATGTTTCCGGTCCAGGAGAGCGCATCGGTTCTTACCTTGGCTTTCATGAATTCATCGATGCGCTTCACCGACACTTTTTCTTCTCGCTCACTTCTTTCAACCCACACATAGCCGGGATCGGAGGAAGATAACCTGACCTGATAATTTTCGCCCGTTCGCTTATTTTCGACTAAAAAGGATTGCCGCTAGCCAGCGTGCTGACATCATTCCAGTTAACCGTAATCGTGCCTGCGTAGGTCGTTTCAAGTCCGAGTTTGCCGTCGCTCAGATAGCGCACCGTGCCCGTTAAACGATCCCCATTGTTCAGCCAGACGGTGTCGGCCTGCGCCGTGCTGATGTAGCCAGCCAGCAGCATTGAAACACTGAACAGAACGGGTTTGCTCTTCATCACAACGCAAGGCATATCCTTCCTTAATCGTTAAATCATGCCAACGCGCTGGCAAGGTCTTATGAAAAAGTGTGCAGACTGTAAAAACGTCTCAACCACATCCGCTTGATGTCACTTTAACTGATTGATTTTGAATACTAATCGTAACATTGCGCCTGCGCAAACTTTCCGCTGTGCAACCTACATTCTCTGCGCATGAATTGCGTAGAGAAGGAAGTACCACGGCGCGTTTCGAGAGGAAGACGAATAGCAAGCAAGGCGAGCAGTTTGAAATGAGTCAGAGTGTGGTGAACTGAACGATCAACAGAGAAACAGGTGCGGAAAGGTGATTTTTTATGCGGATAAGGAAAGCTATATGTTATCCATTTTAGCCGTATCAATATGAAATTAAGCCCGCAGGCTAATGCCTGGCGGGCCTGTTTGCTGATTACCTTAACGCTATCAGAACGGCCCCCACTTAATCGCTACGCCAATCAGCAGCATCACGACGCAGATGACGAACCACACAGCGATCACTGGCGCGACAAAGCGCAGCCATTTACCAAAGGGAACATTGGCAGTCGCCAGCACGGCCATTAATACCCCGGAGGTGGGACTCATGCAGTTCACAATGCCTTCGCCCAGTAACACCGTTTGCACCATGACCTGACGCGTCAGTCCAAGGTTATCACCCAGTGGAGAGAAAATCGGTATCAAAAGCGCCGATTCACCGGAACCGGATGAGATACCGAAGTGCATGACAGCGGCGCTGACAAACATACCCACCGCTGCGATAGAGGGCGGGATCGGTGCCAGTAAATCTGACAAGAAGCCAACAATTGGGTCAAGCACGTTGCCCTGCTGCAACACCAGCGAGATTGAGGAAGCCATACCGACAATAAATGCCCCTTTCACTAGCTTTGAACAGCCGCTCAAAAAGGTGTTAGCAATTTCAGAGCCGGACATGTGCCCAATCAGCCCAACAACAATCGAGAGCAGAATAAACATGGCAGACATCTCATCAGTTCCCCAATGAAACTGGATGGTGCCCGCGATAAACAGGATCAACGCCAGCGCGGTCGTTCCGAGAATCAGTTTATGACGTCCTGTAACCGCTTCAACAGGTTCATTGGTTGCCGTCAGATCGGGACGCAAATGGCCTTGCTTACGTGCTCGACGCACTGACCAAATCAGATAAACCACTGCCGTGATGATAAACATCAGGAAAGTCAGGCTGCGCAGCAACATGCCTGAAAACAGCGGAAGCTGAGCCAGGTGCTGCGTTAACCCGGTGGTGCCCGGATTCAAAATCGCCACGTTGAAGCCCGCCGCGCAGGTCAGATAAACCAGTGATGCGCCTAAAATTGGGGGTAAGCCCATGGATCGGGCGACAAGCAGGCCGATGGGTACAAAGGCGACCACGGCATTGACCACCACGCCAGTGGTGCCCAACAGAGCAAAGATGACGGCAAAGATCAGTACGATGCGCGTATCGCTTAACCGCGTGCTGCGCGACAGTGAGTTGAGCGCGGTGGCAATGGATCCCGTCGCTTCCACAACAGCAAGCACACCGCCGGTGAACAGGATTAGAAAGATGATCGAAGAGGACTTGACCATACCTTTGGCAATCGCCATAAAGATTTCAAGCGGATAAACACCGGTTTGCGGTACCGCATGCAGGCTGTCTCTGACCGCAAATTTAATGCCATCACGCGTAACAAAATCGAATTTTCCCGCGGGGATCAACCAGGTTGCCACTGCCGCGATGACAAGGATGATAAACAGCAGAAGATAAGGGCTTTGCCCGCTGGAGGGCACTGGCGCCTGCGCGGTTTCCTTATGAACGTTTACTTGTGACATGGCGTTTCTCCCTCAGGAAGCGCGTCACCGAGGATCATACCCGCCACCAGCGCTGCACGACTCGCAACGTTAGCAATCAGAATATGTTCATGACGCGCATGAATACCTGCGCCGGTTGCGCCTAATCCATCCAGCGTCGGTAAACCCATCGCCGCAGTGAAATTACCGTCGCTGCCGCCGCCAACCGCCTTGCCCTCAACGCTAAAACCAAGTGCTTGCGCCACGCGCTGTGCACGCTCCAGCATTTTCAGCGACGCGGGCGTCTGTTGCATAGGCGGGCGCGACTGCTCTCCGCTGACCTGTAACGTAATACCTGGGGTAAAAGGCGTGATCTGCATGATTGCCTGATGGATACGTTGTGCTTCTTCTGCATGGGTGACGCGCGTGTCGATGCCCAGCACCGCTTTATCCGCCACGACATTGATACGGTTGCCACCGCTGGCAATACCCACATTTACCGTGGTGCCGCGTTCCGGGGCGTTGAGTCCATGCAAGAATAGAATTTGCTGCGCCATCTCCTGAACAGCACTGATCCCCTCTTCCGGGTTGTTACCTGCGTGCGCCGCTAAGCCATTTATCGTGACGTCGTAACGTCCGGTGCCCTTACGCGCAATTTTCAGCGCGCAGCTGCCCGCTACCGCCGGTTCCACCACCAGCACCTGTGCTGAACCCTGCGCATGGCGTGCAATCCAGTCGCTGGAACTTACGCTGCCGATCTCCTCGTCACTGTTACAGAGGAAAACAATGCGCTGATCTTTAATAAGATCCCGTTGCGCTAATGCACGTACTGCCCAGATCGCCTGAATCAGGCCCGATTTCATATCCAGGAT
Source organism: Candidatus Pantoea bituminis (assembly GCF_018842675.1). Classification (NCBI taxonomy): domain Bacteria; kingdom Pseudomonadati; phylum Pseudomonadota; class Gammaproteobacteria; order Enterobacterales; family Erwiniaceae; genus Pantoea; species Candidatus Pantoea bituminis. The sequence continues at coordinate 77,497 of NZ_JAGTWO010000001.1, read as the reverse complement.
GCCAGGGCCGTAAAGTTTGCCATCCTCTTCACGCAACGGCAGCTCACCGATATCCCACACGGTATCGAAATGGCCAAGAACGGTGGTTTGTGGCCCTTCGCTGCCCAACGTGAATTTGAGGTGATTACCCAGCTGATCCTGATGCTCAACGTCTGCGGTTATCCCCAGACGTTGCTGAAAAATGCTCTGCAGCACTTCACCACAACTGTCCACTGCGGTTTTATCCAGGGAAGGCGACTCGGCCAAAACCAGTTTTTTAATATCTCCCAGAATCTCGTCGGCGTGTCGCTGCAAATACTCTTTTATATTTTTCATTTTTTACCCATCTGTCTTAAACGTCACTGGCAGTATGCGCAGAAATGAACACGTTAAAAAATGAGGAGTGAATGCTAATATTGTTGCCCTGAGAGCAACAGATAAGCTAAAAATATGACCTTATCGACATATCCAGAAAAATCCATAAGCTATTTATATGAAGTGGGTGTGCATGGCGGGATACGTCGGGCAGCGGATGCGTTGGGCATTAATCCGTCGGTGGTCAGCCGCCAACTTTCATTACTTGAGCGCAACTTGCAGCTGCCGCTGCTTGAAAGGCGCGGACGTAACGTAGTGTTGACCGAAGCTGGCAAATTGCTGGCAGAGGATTTTGCAAAAACGAACCAGCGTCGAAAGCAGCTTGAACGTCAGTTGCAGGATTTACGGCACATGCGCGGCGGTTCGATCACCGTGCGTATTGGGCAAGGCATGGTGGACGATGTCGTTAACCATGTGTTGAAAGCGTTCTCTGCCGCCTATCCTGGCGTGTTCGTGAATATGCTTTCCGGTGATATGCAGAGCACAGTGATGCTGATCGCCAAAGGTGAAGTGGATATGGCTGTGGGTTTTGGTCCAACCGGCCCGCCGGGCTTGAAGTGCCTGAGCATAAATCGTGGCCCCATCTGCGCCATTGTGCAGCGGGAACATCCGATTGCCCGCTTGTCGCAGGTGAGTGTTACCGAACTCGCTCAACATCGCTTAATCGCTATGAATGAGAGCTTTGGCCTGCAACGCTACATCAACGCCATCTTCAAAAGTGAAAGCGTCATTTTCACGCCCTCCTACAGTTGTAATCTCTTTTCCAGCGCGATTGCTTTGAGCAAGGCGGGATTAGGCATTGCGTTTATGACTGCGCAAGCTGTGCAAACGCCGTTACTGCAAGGTGAGCTGATTGCAATCCCCATTGATCATCGCATTGCACGTGAAAGCCAGTGTCATCTGCTGCGCAGCGCGGATCATCGTCTGACGCCCGCGGCGCAATATTTTTGGCAGCTTTTGTGTAATTTCTTTAACGAGGCAGCAGGCTCATAACTGCCCTATCGAAATAAGCCAGCACGCAAAATAGAGCGCGGCTGGCATAGCAGATTACAGCCTGTGAAGTTGCATTTATTGCGTCAAACTTTGCGCTGCACGCTCAATCACTGCCGCAACTTTATCCGGCTGTGAGGCAAAAATAGCATGGCTGCCTTTGATTTCTACGGTATCGCTGTGGGCACGCTTAGCCATGTATCGCTCCAGTTCAGGATTAATAGTACGGTCTTGTGTAGCCACAATCGCCCAGCTCGGTTTAGTTTGCCAGGCTGGCTTGCCAGCAGGTGTCCCGAAGGCCGCTGCCGCAGGCATCACCTGAGATCGTGCCATCATATCCGTCTCTTTTTTGGGTAAGTCAGCGGCAAAATCAGCCTGGAATCTTTCTGGCTTAAGGTAGAGATAGTGATCGGGCGTTTCAACAATGGATTTATTCGCTGAAGGGATTTTGCTGGCAAGACTCAATAAGCTCTCTCCCGCGTCTGGCTGGAAAGCGGCGATATAAACCAACCCGGCAACCGAGGGATCATTGCCCGCATCGCTAATAATCATACCGCCATAACTGTGCCCAACCAGCAGCGATCTCCCTTTCTGTTGAGCCAAAATGCGTCGTGTCGCGGCCACATCATCAGCCAAAGACGTTTGCGGCTCTTGTACAATCGAAACCTTATAGCCTGCTTTATCAAGCGCACTTGCGACAGGTCCCCAACCTGAGCCGTCAGCAAAGGCACCGTGCACCAAAACAATGTTTTTTACCGGTTCAGCCATTGCACTTTGTGCTGATACAGACATAGCCAGGCTCAGCGCCAGTGCGCTTAATGTTTTCTTCATCATGGTTTTATTTTCTCATCAGAGTATAAATATGGCCGCGACTGACAGGCCGGTTTCCGATGCTGACATCGGCATCATCGCTTATGAATCAGAATGCTTGTTGGATTAAACGGCTAACCCACTTTTTAGTCTCTACGTCCGGGCTTCGAGGTACTGACAGGCCCACCGGCCTGCCACCCCCAAAGTGATGCGAATTAATGCATAAACTGTTTGATAAGCAGTTCTGCAGTCGCTTGTGAGGAGGTTGGATTCTGTCCAGTAATCAGCAGACCATCGCGGACAACATAAGAACTCCAGTCTTCACCCTTGGAATAAATGCCGCCTTTAGCAATAAGCTCATCTTCAACCAGGAACGGCACCACATTTGTCAGGCCTACCGCTTCTTCCTCGGTATTGGTAAATCCAGTGACTTTTTTACCTTCTACCAGCGGCTTGCCGGCTGGCGTTTTCACATGGCGAAGTACGCCTGGCGCATGACATACGAACGCAACAGGTTTGTTTGCCGCCACGAATGACTCAATCAGCGCGACAGAGTCTTTATCTTCAGCAAGATCCCATAATGGGCCGTGGCCGCCAGGATAAAAAACGGTGTCGAAATCAGATTGCGAAACGCTGTCTAAACGAACGGTTGACGCGAGTTGGGCCATCGCTTCTGCGTCTGCTTCAAAGCGATGCGTTTGCTCAGTCTGGAAATCGGGTTCATTGCTTTTTGGATCTAATGGCGGATTACCCCTTTTGGAGAAGCCAGAGTGATTTCAGCACCGGCACTTTTGAATGCGTAGTAAGGAGCGGCCAGTTCTTCCAGCCAGAAACCGGTTTTACGGCCAGTGTTGCCGAGTACGTCGTGCGAGGTCAGTACGATTAATACTTTCATGGTGTATCTCCTGATGGATTTTTGGGATTAATTTAATTTTTAAGGTCACCCTTAAAGTAGACCGGTCGTCTTGGTAATTCTTTCAAAAAAACGCCGATAAGGCGTTTTCTTACGTTGCGTCTGCTCAGGCAGTCTGATTAAGCAGGCGCTGTGTTACCGTCATAGCCGATAATCAGCAAAGTAGTCGTCCAGCAGCGCTTCACCAAAAGCGTCTTTAGAACTGAAGTCGTTATAAAAAGAACTTTTGGGCACAGATGCAACTGTCAGGATCTCATTCAGTCCAACCGCGGAAAACCCTTTTGCGGCCATGATGCGGTGTCCTGCATCAAGAATGCCCTGCCGCGTACCGCTATTATTCAGTGACAGTGTTTTGTTCATGGACTAACCTTAGCCTCAATTAGACCAGTCGTCTACTAATCTTTTCATTTATTTTTTAACGGTCTCTCTTGGTGGCCTCAAATCGGCAAAACCTCTCTTGGCTATGTCCGTCAATGGTGCGTGTTATGCACCAATAACGCGCTTTAAACCCCGAAAAAATTTCCTGTCACGGCTTCCGCGTAATGTCCAAGCTGGCATAACTCCTGCATCAGCTTTCCAGGCTTGTATACAAGATCGCATAACGATCGATGACTTAGGAGAATGAATCTTGCGCAGGAATGATAAAGAGAATATCGATGCTAAGCGTCGCCAGATGATGAAATATTCAATGCTGGCTTTGGGGGTGTTGCGCTCAGCGGCATGTTGGGAAGCCAATCTGCAATGGCGGCAGATGATGAAATATTAATCGGGTACTGGCCTATTGTCGGCGGCTTGCCTTTATACACCGGTATTGAAAAAGGCTTTTTCAAGCAGGCTGGATTAAATGTCCGCGCTGTAAAATTTGCCAGTCCGCAGCAGGTCGTTGAAGCCATGATTACAGGACGCATCCATGGCTGCGCGAATGGAACCGCAACGGGAGCACTCGGCTTAGGCGCCATCACCAGCCCGGATCTGTTCAAAATTATCTGCTCAAATCCCTCCAATGAAAAAATGGTGTTAGATGAGTTTCTGGTTCCCATCAATAGCACGGCTAAATCGATTGCCGATTTAAAGGGTAAACGCATAGCCAGTGGCCCCGGCATCCAAAATGTCACGATGGCGAAGATCATTCTGGAGAAAAATGGGTTTACCGATACCAAAATTATTGAGCTTCCCGTAGGTCAACATGCCCCTTCGTTAGCGGCGGGTCAGATCGACGGAGTCTATACGCTCGAACCCACCGGCACGGTTGCCCGCATGAAGGGAATCGGCAAGGTTCTTGAAACCGGCGTCATTTCTAAATATGTGTTGGGGGATGCCAGCGCACCGTGGTTTGGCGGCGCAGCGGCTTTGACCAGCAGCTTTATCAATGCCGATAAAGCGCGGGCAAAACAGGTTATTGACGCTTATGGCGAGGCGGTAACGTTTATTCAGCAACATCCTGAGGAAGCTCGCCACTTTGTCGCAGGTTATACCGGCATTGAAGCCGCACTTGTGAAGGAAGTTCCGCTGCCCGGCTTTGTCATGTATGACCAACTTACCGGCGAAAACTTACAGTGGTTTCAGAAATTTTATGACGTCTTTACCGAGCGAAAAATTTTCAGCAAGCCGCTGCAAGTGGAATCGTTGATTTATCGGGCTTAAGGAGAGGTAAGATGATTCAGACCTGGCGTCATAAGTTACTCCCGCTGGTTGGTCCGCTACTGTTATTCCTGTTGTGGCAGACGGCGGTCAGCGCTAAATGGCTCAACCCGGTTTTACTGCCTTCACCCGGTGATACGCTGCGCTATCTTTTTAGCGCACTGGCCGACGGCAGTATGAATCAAGATATAGGCGATACGTTATACCGCACGCTGATGGCGTTTGTGGTGGCTGCTGTTATTGGCGTACCGTTAGGCGTGATGCTCGGTAGCAGCGAACGCCTCTATCGCAGCGTTGAGTTTCTGGTGGATTTTTTCGATCCACGCCCTCTTCGGCCTTAATCCCCTTGTTTATGCTGATTTTTGGTATTACCGATACCAATAAAATTGCTATCGCAGCCTTTGCTGCGGTGCTGGTCATCCTGTTTAACAGCGCGTATGGCGTGATGAATGCTAAGAAGACGCGCATCATGGCGGCGCAGGTCATGGGTGTTTCACGCTGGCATGTGTTCAAAGACATTATGCTGATGGAAAGTCTGCCGCAGACTTTTGTCGGCTTGCGCACCGGCGTCTCAATGGCATTAGTGATTGTCATCGTTGCTGAGATGTTTATCGGCTCCGAAACGGGTCTCGGCCATCGCATCATTGATGCTCAGCAGTTATTCAACATTTTGGATATGTACGCTTCGATCCTGATCACGGGTGCGTTTGGTTATCTGCTGAATCTGGCTTTCCTGCTTATTGAGAAGCGTTGCGTACACTGGAGTGGCAAAGCATGAAAAATCCTCTTTATCCTCAGCCAAATACCCATGTCACGATTCGTGGACTGGACAAAAACTTCGCCGGACAACCTCTGTACCACGATCTCAACCTCGATTTTCCTAAAGGAAAGATTGTGTCAATTTTTGGCCCAAACGGCTGTGGAAAATCGACGCTGATGAACATGATTGCCGGATTGATACCGGTAGATCGCGGACAGATTCTGTTCGACGGGAAAACACTGGCGGAAACAGCCATCGGTTACGTTTTTCAAAACTATCGTGATGCGCTATTTCCCTGGCTAACAGCCTGGAACAACATCGCTTATCCGTTGAAACGCAGTGGCATGAAAGCGGATGCGGTGAAAAAGCGGGTGGCAGAACTGTCAGAAATGTTTGATATCCGCTTCGATCTACAGCGCTATCCTTATGAGCTGTCGGGCGGACAGCAACAAACGGTCTGCATCATGCGTGCACTGGCGACCAAACCTGAAGTGATGTTTTTAGATGAGCCTTTCTCAGCGCTGGATTTTGAAATGACCCTGTTTATCCGCGACAAACTGCAGCAGGTACAACTGGCTACTGGCGTTACCATGCTGATTGTCTCGCATGATTTGGAAGATGCGGTCTTTCTGGCAGATGAAATATTGCTATTAACCCGACGGCCCACGCGCGTAGCAGAGATCGTTCCGTTTGCATTGCCGCGTCCCCGCACAGCAGAGATGATGAGCCATCCCGAATTTATTCGGGTAAAAGCACATACGCTGGCGGTATTTAAACGCGAAATGGCGGCTGTCTCAGCGGATTGAAGCTGGGAAAGAAAACAGGGTTGAAATCCAGCACCGCCATAATGTTATAGACCGTGAAGTCATACCACTCGAGCGCAGTTCCTATTGAACGGGTCGCCGTAAGGGACCCGTTTAGCTAAATGAACAAGCCTTTCAGGTGTTCAAGCATGAACGTATTACGCTGCGCTACAAACCGGGCGAGTATCGTAATACTGCTGAGGTAATGGAAGCATTCGTGCACTGGAAGCGGGTGACGCCGAGGGTGCAGAAGAAGCGTCACGGATTCATATTTTGTCATTCAAACAAGCATTGCTTGTCAGTTGATTTTCTTAACGCTTACGCATATCCGGGAGGATTAAATCTCCCCGCAGTACAGCGGATCCCAACATATCGTGCGTTTTGGTCGTCAGCCAGTTAACGATGCGTGATGCCATCGCATCCATTGAATATTCAATGGCGGGAATACCCGGCAGATTTACCGAGCCGGCCAAACTGAACACCATGATATCGGCAGGCACGGATTTATTGAACGCCTGCAACTGTGAAATCACGTTCTGCGCTTCTTGTTCGTTGGCCACCAGCAGCGCGTTGAAATTCAGGGTACTGGCATTGTTCAGCAGCATTTGAATGGCTACGGAGGAAGAGACCGGATCCATAATGACCAGATTGCGATTAAACGGCAGGAAATTCTTTTCCAGCGCCAGCTTGTAGCCCAATAATACCTGCTCGGCAGAGCCACCCGCTTCAGGATGGATCAGTGCAATTTGGCGCTTACCTTGGTTGATCAGATAATTACAGGCCGTTTCCGCCGCAAAAGCGTGATCAAACTGAATGCTGTTTGGCCCTTCTGACTCAACACAGTCCACCAGAACCACGTTTTCATCATCAATATTCAGCGGAAAGCGTGCGCCTATAATCAGCACGTCATCGCACAGCCCGCAGCTGAGTTCATCCAATGCATTCATGATTTCTGTTTTGCTATTGGCGAAGCGCAACAAGAGATGCTTTTGATGCTGGCTTAACTGCTTTTCCAGCGCGTAAAGATAGGCGGTTGTCTGGTTGATATTTTCCTGCGCGCAAATAACGCCGATGCAGTGAGTGGTCTGACTGAACAGGGATTGTGCAATCACGTTAGGTCGATATTTCAATTCATCGGCAGCTTTCAACACGGCAAGACGACTGGCTTCTTTCACGCCGCGTGAACCACTCAACACCCGTGAAACTGTGGCTTTTGACACCCCAGCCAAACGCGATACATCGTTGATAGTAGACATCTTTCTCCCCTGAAACCTGCGTATACCTTAAAATATGAATGCAAACGTTAGCGCATTTATTCACCGCAGAAAGTATAGCCATTTCCATTTATCATGGAAACCGATTTTCCATTTGGACACTTCCTCTATCCAATACAGCAGAAAATTTGTGACGCAAATCGTATAAAGAAACCCCTTAAACCGCAGATATTGATAAGTATCACAGTTCTTATCTCATTCGATGGAAACCGGTTTCCATATGATATCCAATCATCGCCACACTAACGCGTAAACGTTGAGGATGGGATGGTGATGTACAAAATAATGTTGTGTTGCTCGGCAGGTATGTCCACCAGCATGCTGGTGCGAAAAATGGCAGAAGTGGCTGAAGAAAGAGGCTTAGCAGTTGAAATTAATGCATTTGGCATCGCGGAATTTGATGAACAGTTCCCGCGTTATCAGGTTGTGCTACTCGGCCCGCAAGTGAAATACATGCTGAAAACCCTGTCAGAAAAAGCGGCCACCCAAGGCATTCCCGTTCAGCCTATCGATATGATGGACTACGGTATGCAACGCGGTGACAAGGTCCTTAATTATGCTCTGTCGCTCATTGAAGCGGCTAACTAAATAGGTGCGCTTATGAGTTCGTTATATCAATCTATGATTGCGGTCATTGAGCAATCAATCACACCGTTAGCGGGTCGTCTTGGGCAACAGAAGTATGTCATTGCGATCCGCGATGGCTTTACTGCTGCGCTGCCGTTTATGATTATCGGCTCCTTCATGCTGGTTTTTATCTTCCCACCTTTCTCCGAAACCACCACCAACGGCTTTGCCCGTGCCTGGCTCGATTTTTCCACCACCTACCGTGAACAGTTGATGCTGCCGTTTAATTTAAGCATGGGCGTGATGACGTTTTTTATCTCGGTGGGGATCGGCGCGAGTCTGGGTCGACAATTTTCGCTCGATCCGGTGATGTCGGGCTTACTGGCATTTATGGCATTCTTGCTGGTGGCCGCGCCCTATTCTGACGGCACGATCTCCACACAATATCTCTCCGGGCAAGGGATTTTTACCGCGCTGATCACCTCCATTTACTCGACACGCATCTACGCCTGGCTCAAGCAAAACAACATCACCATTCGTTTACCTAAAGAGGTGCCGACCGGTGTTGCCCGTTCGTTTGAGATCCTGATCCCTGTCGTGGTGATTATTGGTACGCTGCATCCGCTTAACTTATTCATTGAAGCAAAAACCGGCATGATTATTCCGCAAGCCATCATGCACCTGCTGGAGCCGCTGGTTTCTGCCTCAGATTCCCTGCCCGCTATTCTGCTCTCTGTGCTGCTGTGTCAGATATTCTGGTTCGCCGGTATTCACGGTGCGTTGATCGTCACTGGCATCATGAATCCCTTCTGGATGGCTAACTTATCCGCTAACCAGGCGGCTTTGGCCGCGGGAAGCGTACTGCCGCACATCTATCTGCAAGGCTTTTGGGATCACTTTCTGCTAATTGGCGGTGTGGGATCCACTCTGCCACTGGCTTTCCTGTTACTGCGCAGCCGCGCCACCCATCTCCGAACTATCGGCAAAATGGGCATCGTGCCAAGCTTCTTCAACATCAATGAACCGATCCTGTTCGGCGCGCCGATCATCATGAATCCGATGCTGTTTATCCCGTTCGTCTGTGTCCCGATGATCAACGCCGTGCTGGCCTACACCGCGACCAAGCTGGGCTGGCTGGCGCAAGTCGTTTCGCTCACGCCATGGACAACGCCAGCACCGATAGGCGCTTCGTGGGCGGCAAACTGGGCGATCAGTCCGGTAGTGATGTGCCTGATTTGCATGGTGATGTCAGCCCTGATGTACCTGCCTTTCCTGCGTGCTTACGAACGTTCACTGATGAAAACCGAAGAGCAGAAAGCGCAAAACAGTGGCCCGATTGCTGAAACCGTCGGCACGAATTGATGAGTCTGGAGAAGAACGTTATGAAATACGCATTTCCTGAAAATTTTTGGTGGGGCAGCGCCAGCTCTGCGTTACAGACTGAAGGCGACAGCCTGGCGGGTGGCAAAAGTGCCACCATCTGGGATGCCTGGTATGAACAGCAACCCTGGCGCTTTCATCAAAACATCGGTCCGGCAGAGACCTCAACTTTTCATCAAAACTGGCAGCAAGATATCGCCTTGTTGCAGCAGCTTAATCACAACAGCTTTCGTACCTCGCTGAGCTGGTCTCGCTTAATCCCGGACGGCAGCGGTGAAGTGAACCCAGAAGCGGTCACATTTTACAATAACGTTATTGATGCGTTGCTGGCACAAGGCATAAAACCTTTCATTACCCTTTTTCACTTTGATATGCCGATGGTGATGCAGGAAAAAGGGGGATGGGAAAACCGAGAAGTTGTCGATGCATTCAGCCGTTATGCACAAATCTGTTTTGACCTTTTTGGTGATCGGGTGATGCATTGGTTCACCTTTAATGAGCCCATTGTCCCGGTTGAAGGGGTTATCTTTACGACTTCCACTATCCCAATGTGGTCGACTTTAAACGTGCGGCAACGGTGGCCTATCACACGGTATTGGCCCATGCGTTGGCCGTGCGGGCCTATCGAGCTGGGCATTACAACGGCGAAATTGGCATCGTTCTGAACCTGACACCCTCTTATCCCCGTTCTCAGCATCCGGCCGATATCACCGCGGCCCATCATGCTGATCTGTTATTCAACCGCAGCTTTCTCGATCCGGTCTTGCGCGGTGAATATCCTGCCGACCTGGTTGCGCTGCTCCGTCAGTACGATCAACTTCCTGTCACGCTTCCGGGCGATCATGCGTTAATTGCAGAAGGTAAAATTGACCTGCTGGGCGTGAATTACTACCAACCCCGTCGGGTAAAATGCCGTGACAGTGCGGTAAATCCCGCCGCCCCGTTTATGCCTGAATGGTTTTTTGAAAATTACGAAATGCCGGGCCGGAAAATGAACCCCTATCGTGGCTGGGAAATTTACGAACCTGGCATATATGACATTCTGACTAATTTACGGATTAACTACGGTAATCCCCGCTGTTTTATTTCTGAAAATGGTATGGGCGTTGAAAATGAGCAGCGGTTTGTGCAAGAAGGAATAATAAACGACAAATACCGTATTGAATTTATTGCCGAGCATCTTAAATGGTTGCACAAAGGAATAAGCGAAGGCGCCAACTGTCTTGGTTATCACATGTGGACTTTTATTGATAACTGGTCATGGTGCAACGGTTATAAAAATCGCTACGGCTTTGTGCAGCTCGATTTAAGTACTCAGCAGCGCACGGTGAAAAAGAGCGGTGAATGGTTTGCCGCGACGTCAGCTAATAATGGCTTCAATGAGCAGGAGTAAAGAGAATGGTTGATTTAGAAGAGGCGGTGATGGAAATCATCGTGAACTCAGGACAGTCACGCAGTTTGTGCTTCGAGGCCTTGCAGGCTGCGCGTCAGGGCAGTATTGATGAAGCGCACAAGCTGCTTAAAGAGTCGGATACTTTCGCGCGTCAGGCACACAAAATGCAAACCAAATTAATCGAGCAGGATGCCGGCGAAGCGAAGCAGCCGATGACGTTAATTATGGTGCATGCTCAGGATCACTTAATGACGTCGATGTTAGCGCGTGAACTTTCTGCTGAGATTATTCATCTTTATCAGCGTTAAATTATTATTAACGAGTTGGAGTAATAAACAGAATTCAATCTTAAATAAGACCTACCTCTGTAAATAAAAAATAAAACCGCTCTCCTGGGCGACGGCACACTATTGTGCCGCGTTCAGCGAGAACGTTATTGTCTGAAAATAACTGACTATATTGAGACAACAATGAAAACAAATAAAAAGCTTCCAGCCTCGCTGCTGGTTATGGCTTCGCTTTGCTCTGGATCTGTGTTTGCACAAGAATTTACTCAGGAACAAATTGACGCCATCGTGGCAAAAGCGGTCGATAAAGCGCTTACGGAACGGCAGGCAAAAATTGATGCGGCCGTGAACAAACAAGCTGACGTTATCAATGAGCCACAAAGCACAGCACAATCCCCCGATATGGCGATCCCTTTTGGGGTGAAATTTACCGGCTACGCCCGTTACGGCGCGCACTTCCAGAGTGGCGATCAGAAATACGTGGGTGTAGATGGCTCTTACAATGGTGCTTCTGCTATTGGTCGTTTGGGCAATGAAGGTAACGGCGGTGAATTTCAACTTTCCAAAGCGTTTAAAGGCGATAACGGCGCGATTTGGGACGTTAACGTCATGATCGATCACTGGGGCGATGAGGTGAACCTTAAAAAAGCCTATGCCGGTGTGACCAATATTCTCACCTCCAATCCTAATGCTTATCTTTGGGCGGGCCGCGACTTTCATCAACGACCACAGCAAGGTATCAACGACTATTTTTGGATGAATCATGATGGCCAAGGTGCTGGCGTCAAAGACTTTGATATTGGTGGCGTGAAGTTTGACGTCGCCGCTGTCGCTGCCGTTGAATCTTGTAGCCCGGAAGTGATGGATGATGAAGCGAATCCCTCACGCATTACGTGTACCGGCGGCTCGGGAACGGGCGACAAAGGTAATTATGCGTTGACCTCAAAAATTCACGGTATGAAGGTTGGCCCGCTGGATTTGGAGATTTACGCAAACTACGGATTTGACTCAAAAGCCGTTGAGAGCAATGAGCGCAGTAAAGCCTGGCAAGGCGCTTTTGTATTGAGCCACACCGGCGATAAAGGCGTTAACAAAGTGATCGCCCGCTACTCTGACAACTCTGATAACAGCGTTTACAGCAAAACCGATGAATTAAAAACGATTTATGCCAGCTTCGAAGGTAATTATAAGTTCACTCAACAGGCACAAGTTGAATATCTCCTCGCCTTCCATGATTACGACAATGATGCTGATAACACCGATAATCGCAAAAACTACGGTGCCATTGTTCGTCCGATGTACTGGTGGAATGATGTTCACTCCACCTGGCTGGAAGCGGGTTATCAGCGCGTTGATTACGATATGGGTGGTGATAACCATGGCTGGAAGCTGACGCTATCGCAAAACATTTCGATTGCGATGGGACCAGAATTCCGCCCAATGTTGCGGTTCTACGTCACCGGCGGTGAAGTGGATAACAAACGCACGGCGCGCGTGAATGGCAGCGATGACGATACGCAACTCGACTCGTTGAACGTCGGCGCGATGTGGGAAGCCTGGTTCTAATCAAGGTATAGGAGACGGGCAGCATCTGAGATGTCGCTGCCTGCACTTTCTGGAGAGTATTCCAACCCGATACCGGAGAAACCAAGAGCTGCTTGGTCCAGCGTTCTCTTTTCGCAAACGGCGCTCTGCCCTTATAACGTGAAAGCGCTATGCCGGAAACCGCGCTTTTTCCGCTCGATAACCGGCGTCAGGCGATCGAATACTACGCCGCTCCAGACAGCAATAAACCTGTGATTTGACTGTCAGCTATGTGCCAAAGGCGGACATTGCATACTTTACGATACGCCAATCAACGTTGAGCATTCACAGTGGAATGGTAAGGTTGTGGCTTGTTCCTTTTCAAAAAGGCCATCGGCATGAGCAATCTGGTAAGAAAGAATTACCGTGCGTTAGGTGAAGTAAAGGCTCCTTACGTCCATTCAGTAAAGCATGGCAACACGCTCTATGTTTCCGGCCTGACCGCGTTTGGCACAGCGGCCCAACATAAAGGCATTGCTGAGCAGGCTGAAGAAATATTCAGCCAAATCAGGAATATTGTCAGTGTAGAAGAGATAGAGTTTTCAGCACTAATCAAAGTGACTATATTCATCACCTCTTTTGAGGACATCAACAGGCTACGCAAAGTGCTGTACCGAAATTACGGTGATCACTTGCCAGCCAGCTCGCTCGTAGAAGTCAGTCGCCTCTTCTCACCTGACCTCTCGATAGAAATTGAGGCTATATTCGGCCTTTGATTCATTGCTTATAGCCGAATAGTGATAGTTGCTCAGCTTTAACACCGTTCTATCAAACCCTCTCTAAGACATAACTTCCGCTTTTCGCTCACAGCAGACTCTGACTAGCGCCAAAAGCGGACCTAAACCCTATCGTTCAGAGCAGAATAAGAAGAAGAGGGAAGCTGATTGTTAGAAATTAGTGAGTAAGGCTGCGTATTGAAAAAATAATGAGTAGCGCTCCTCCAGCTATGTTCACATATTTTTTAAGCATCAGTGGGTTGGTTTTTTGGGCTGAGAATACCAAGATACGGCTTATGGTAATAAGCCAGAGGCTCATAATCACCACATGGACGGAAGCTAATATCAAGTAGTTGCTTACGCCTCCTTGGTTTCCAGCAAACTGAGAAACAACGGTGAGATAAAAAATAATGGTTTTAGGGTTGAGGACATTAGCCAGCCACGCTCCTTTTAATGTAATTGGAGGCACGCTGTTTTTGGGTTGATTGCGCTTTGCATTCAGTCCACTTCGGATAAGCATAACGCCCAGCCAAAGAAGATAAATTGTTCCTGCAATTTTCAGGAAACCATAAACTGCTGGCGATGAAATAATAATTGCAGTTATGCCGAGTCCGATGAAAAGCGCATGGGTATAAATTCCCAATGCTGTTCCGGCGAGGGTTCTGAAAAGGCCGTTGCGTCCATCTGCTAGCGCGCTGCTCATAACAAGCGTGAAACTTGCCCCAGGAGACAAAGCAACAGGTAATAATGCTGGCATAAAGCCAAGAAGATTGATGTCCATATGCTTTAAATAGTAAGCGACCAGCCCCTACGTTGCGAATCTATTAAGCATAATCCGTCTTACACAACAGGCTCGTAAATCGCTTCAGTTTCTAATCCTCGTCGTAATCCAAATCACCCTACCTGACTTACTAATGACATTGGGATATTTCAGCGTTCATTCTGGGCGAAAATGCCTGCTTTTAGCTCATAACAGACTCTGACTGACACCTGACCGCTTTGTGCCACAAGCGGACGTTGCTATCCTCACGCTACGTTTATCTCTATGGTGCATATCAAATCAGGTTAACAATTCATTCCTTGATGCCGATAACTTTATTTCTTAATCAATATATGAAGGAACATATATGTATTGCGTACGCTCTTTAATGCGCCCACTTTTTTCTGTCTCTCTTGCCGTTTTCTTGCATTCAGGCTGCTGATAAGCCCGCATTGCCAGGGGGTGGCGCTAACCCCTTTTCTGTAACCAGAATCGACGATCGTGTGAATTACATGGTGTCGTTAAACTTCAATAACGGAAAAACAGCTCAGCAATGGCGTTCCGTTGATTGTAAACAAGGCAAGGCACAGCTTCTGTACAAGGATTTACTGAATGAAGAAGGATTGACCAAAGCTCGCTTTTACGGCAACAGTTACCTCCGCTATTCACCTGCTCAGGATGATAAGCAAATGACGGCAGAGGATATTCGCACGGTTTGCCAGCTACCGATAAAAGACGCACGATGGGAAAGATTATCAGCTACGGATAGAGTCGGCATTACCGATCTTGTCGATGTTAATAGCATCCAGCGCATTAGCGACATTTTATCGGTACGTATGGGATATGACTTTGCGGATGTCATATGGGAACCGCCTTACGATGCGCCGCTTGGATTAAAGATTGAGCATTATTTGTATAACTGTAAAACACATCAGGGAGACGCTGTCGCATTGATGAACTTTGACAGTGAAGGCCGCGTTACGGACTCACTCATCACTGCTGATATTGTTCGCCGTAAAAATGACTTCAGAATTAACACGCTTAAGGCACAACGCTTCGAGCAGCTCTGCCAGTTACCCGTAGGAAAAACGTTCACAGCCGAAGGACACTTTGTACCCGCCGCTAACAAGCCAGCATCAACGTTGATGGGGCCATCAATGCCCGATCTGAGTAATAATAATCCACAGTGGCTGAATAAATTCCCCTTTCTGCGGCAATTGAGCGCCAGGCGCAGTTATTGCTCAAACCCTGGGCGCTTCCGCGCTTTAAACAGGTTCGTTATACGGAAGTAAGCGCGCTCGGTAAGGTCAAAGTACAATTGGATGCACAATCGGATGGTTATATACGCAAGCTGGAAGATTATGGTATCTGGACGGTGCAACGTTTAACGCTGGCTAATCAACTACAACTGAAGTTCACTATGTCCATCAGCAGTGGTTCCTCATTGCTCAACAAGTTACAGACGGATCTGCGTTTCCCGTTAGTGATGGGTCAACGATATCAGGCACAATGGGACAATATTGATTCCGATAAGAAAGTCACTGCTTCAGCATTACGCTGTGACGTAACGGGAAAGGGAGACGCACATAGCATTGCCTCTGAGTTTAGTGGGGAATATCTATTAGTTGAGTGCCATGAAACTCAAGAAGGGCAACCAGGGAGCAGTGACAAACTAGCGTGGCTGCAAGATCTGAACGTCTTCGTCCCGGTCGCTCAACAAGTGGGGGATAAGCCTGAAAGTTCGGTGAAACTGGAAAATGTTAGTGTGATACGTTAATAAGCAAGCAGGCTCACCGCTTTAGCCGCTGAGCCTTTTATGACCTCACCCCGTTGATTAACATATGGCAATGTTCGTAATGCACCCTTGACGGTGAGCACAGTTGCGAACTTCCGCTTTTAGCACATAGCAGACCTCTAACCCTTTTTGCTGGTAGCCCTGTGCCACAAGCGGTCATTGCGAGCCCAGTAACGGGTATATATATAATAGATGCCTCATATCATTCAGATTAATATTAAAGATCGGGTGTGATTAATGCTCCACTGAAGCGATCATCATTCACTTGCAATATTTGCTGTTGAGTTAATTAAATGATTTGATCTGGGAGCGATATTCATCAGCCAAGAAACTATCATTTGATGCATAAGTAATGGGGTGACGTTTAAAAATCAGTTCACATGGCTCTACTGAAATAAATTGAACACCTATTTTCCGGTTTCATCTCATGCATATTTATTATATCCCAAAATTAGCCCACCTAAATTTCTTATCATGCAACCCTGATGATTTTCTTCACCATAATATATAACTGAGCAATTCTATTTCTGCTTTTTTAATGATTTCGCATATGTTAGCGGTCAACGGTGATGCCATTAAATGCAACGTCATATATTGGAGAGTCAATATAATTTATCACATTTACTTCTTCCCTATTGTGCCTGATACATTAAGAGCAACTTCCTGTTACTTCGCGTAAGTCAGGAAGACACCTTCTTTAGTGACAGCAACTTTACCTGTTGCGTAAGCGATAACAATATATAACCCTTGCTGATAGCTGATGTTGCCGCTTTCGCGCTCAATTTCAGCCGCTGGTTTACCATCAACCGTCACGATCCCCAACTTATCCCGCTTAACTTCGATGTTGTTTCCGTTATCACTAAAATGCTTAATAAATGGCTTAACTTTATGGGCTGCTTGAGCAACCTGCTTTGCATTTTCTAATGCCTGTTTCTCAGCAGCGGCACTGATTGTCGCCTGCCGATTTTGTTCAGCAACATAACAAGCGTCCCGGCTTACGCCTTGCGCCTGACAATCGGCCATACGTGAAGCCTGAGAGGTGCAACCCGCCATTACACTCATAACCACCAAAGCTGATACAGCAGTTATACAATCTTTTTTCATATTGTTTTTCACTCTTAAAACCTTTGCTGGTTAATAGAAATAAAATAGATCAGCACGTTTTCGACATGGCTATAAATAGTGCATGACAACGATAATTAGTGTGAGTAAGCATTATCTGACCACGAGTCCACTTCTATCCCAGTCTCAAAAATTACCCGCGGCACTGTGTCCGCTGCGCTGGCCGCCCTGTCCACGGCCACCCATCGCTGAGCCGTGGGCATTGCTGTTACCGTTGTTGCGGGTTGACGCTGCATTTTGATGTGGGCCTTTGTGATGGCCGCCGTTATTGTGCGAACCTTCCGTCAAAAAAACTTTTGCAATGACAGGTGTAGGAATATTGGTCACAACGGCTGGCACAATACTCACTGGGGTTGGCTGACCAACCACGGGTGTTTTCAGGGCATTTTGCGCTGCCAGCGCGGCGGCTTTAGCTTCAGCCTGCGCTTTTGCTGCCGCTGCAGATTTGGCCGCGACTTCCGCTTCCAGTGCCTGAATTTGCTCGTGCGCTATCTGGATATTGTCACTGACTGCGACATATTTGGCGGCAGTCAGGTCACGCATAGCTTGTTGTGCCTGGCCTTCAGAAATACCGGCATATTTAGCCGATGTTAATGCGGCTTGAGCCTGCTGAGCCTCGCGCTGGGCTTTGTCTGCTGCCTGTGACTTCTGTGCAGCCAGGTGAGCTGTCTGTGCTGCTGCAGCTTCGTGTTGCGCAATAGCGGCAGTACGGGCGGCATTCGGTGCGGTGTTTTCTGCTTCGACACGATCGCGATTTGACTGTGCAAGTGCTGCGCCTTTGATCTCTGCTTCACGCTGCATCTCTGCGTTGACCTCCGCCAGGCCGCCCGCGAGCACCTGCTGGCGGGTGCGCTGCTGGTTGTCTCTTTTCAGCGCCTCCCCTTTCATCGCCGCTTCATGCTCACTGCTTTCTCGGTCAGCCTGCTGAATTTGCCCTACCAGTTTTGAAGCAGCTAAGTTGTTGAATCGCAGATTATGAGTGATCTGCTCTTTTGCCTGGGCACTTAATCGGCGGCTTACTGCGTCGCGCTGATCAAGCTGTGCGACAGCATTTTGTTTATTCTCGCTGATTGTATTTTGCTGCGCGGTAGAAGCATCCATTTTCATTTGTGAAGCGCTGACTGCGGGGCGCGTACTCTGTACGTCACCAGACCAACTGTCATAGCCCTGCCGATAGTTATTCTGAGTCCAGCCTTGATTACTGACCGTAACCTGCGCAATAGCATTGGGATTTAAGGCATGAGGATTTGATGAATTATCGATATCTGCCTTATTGATAGGTGTGCTTGCGTCGGATGTGATAACTGCTGTTGTTTTGGTGTTGGATGCCTGGAGACTACCATTGTTTTCAGGTACGCCCTCAAGCAACTGATCCATAACATTACGCACCTGTGGATCCTTGATTGATAGCTTGGCCTGTTCAAGTGAGTCAGGGCTCATCTTATTCAGGGCCGCACGGGCAGCATCTCTAGAGCTATGACTATTCACCACGTTATTCAGGGCGCTTCGTAACGATTCAATATCCTGATAATTAACGTTACTGTAATTAATTGCCAGAGTGCTAAAAGATGAGAATGTAGCGATGAAAAGAGCGAGCGTTTTGATTGTCGTGTTCATTTTTGTTTCCTGAGTCTGTGCCGGAGAGCGGTGATTTCTGATGATATTTTTTAGGTATAATTAACTCACTTAAAAACATTCTTTTAAGGCTAAAGCGCTAGCTTTATGTAATGCCACCCCATAGCAGGAATGAAAGCGATTACACCAATTGAAAATACGGAGTTAACCGCTTAAGGCGCGAAATTTACGCCTAAAGGCGTGCAATAAAATTGATCTAAATCAGCATCTATCACCCTTTAAATGAATGCGATTACAATCAAATTTCAACAGCTTGTTTCGCAAGGAAAATTATTGAGCAAAAAGTGCTATTTTAGCGAGATGATTTAAAGCAGAGCATCGCAAACCCCTGCCCCGTTCTTTATTAAAAATGAGTTAAATCAATTGATAAACTCAACCAAGCCATAGAAATGATTATGTTAATCAGCGGCTTGGTTGTGTTTCGGTTTTAACAGGGGATAGGGATACTGCTAACAGGAAATAGGCTGCTGTGAAGTCTAAGGCGTGAATAGGTGCCATCCTGCAGGCAATGATAAAAGTTCAGGATGCACCTACGAAGGAGTTTAATTTTTTACTTATCGCGTATCGTGGCTTGCAAATCTGCTTTGTGCCAAAAGCGGCCTCACCTCGCATCATGATATGTTAATCAATTGCGGCAGATCATCAGCCCCTTTTGGAGTGAATTTCGGTATGTTCATTCCGTTCTTCTGTCATCCCGCGATCCCTTCCAGAGTGACCGACGCCCCACCGCAAACAATAACCAGTACATTATCGGCAGGTTTAAAACGGATTTTGTTTTCGTACAAGAGTGACAGTGACACACCGCATGCTGGCTCAGTAAGCACGCGATGGTCATCAAGAAAATGCCGACAGGCATGCAGTGCTTCTGCGTCAGAAACCAGCATACTTTTGACATCCAGGCGACTGGCCACGTTAAACGCGTTTTCGCACACCTGGCTTGCGGCCAGCGTCGTGGCTATGCCGCTGACTTTATCAAGACGCACCAGCTTACCGGCATTAAGCGAGGCGTTAAGGGAGGCAGTGCCGTGGGTTTCAACGGCATAAATCGGGATGTGACCAAGCTGATTTTTTCCAGTCCCTGCGCTATGCCGGACAGCATGCTTCCGCCGCCGACGGACAGAATAACGGCATCAGGTTTTACCCCTCACTGATGACCTCATCCACAATTGTGCTGATACCTTCCCACAAAAGCGGGTTATCAAACGGATGGATATAGATGATTTCATCCGTCGCCAGTGACAGGGCATAATCGTTAGCCTCACTCCATACTTTTCCATGCACAATGAGCCTGGCCCCTTCCTGTTCAATAAGCTGTCTTGCTCTGGCTGACGTGGTTTCCGGTACAACGACAGTTACCGGTAGCCCCAGTTTGCGACCGCTGTGAGCCACCGCAATTCCGGCATTTCCGCCCGATGAACTGACAAATGCTGTAGCGCCCTTACTGGCGTAATGGCAACAGGCATGCCCCGCGCTCCGGAGTTTAAAAGAGCCGGTGGGCTGGGAAGATTCCATCTTCAGCCAGACATTGCATCCGCTGTGTTGACTTAAAGAAAGTGAGTGTATCAAAGGGGTCCGAATGCTTATTTCCATTAATTTAAATCCTTATGAATTCATCTCTCAGCATAACTGCTGTTCTGCCCGAAGCCTTTTAAGAAGGACATCATAAAATTTATTAGCAAAACGCGGTGGATACACCTCTTACTGATTGGGCTGGTTACAGATATATAGCCCTATTCCACCGATGTGTTCTCACCTGTGGCTGGAGGAGCAGGCATCAGAATCAGTTCCTCACGATAACTGGCACTCTGTTCCAAGTCACTGCTCATGGACAACGCGTCTTACCGACTAAGCCTTTCCAATGCGACCATCAAAAACTACAGGCGACTGTCCGGGAAGACTACAGGCGACCCCAATAATACCGGCTAAACTGATGTCCGATTTTCACTCATAGCCGACCTGAAAACCTTGCAGACTTGTAGCCACATATCAGAAGCGGAGATTTCGAATATCACTACGTATGGACTAATCGTAAGTAAATCAGCCCAGTCTATAAATCGTTGCAGACCTTGAATCTTTTGTCCGTTTTTCTGTGAGACTTCATCCGTCTAAACAATTCTGATTTCCACGAAACAAACATACTTCGGTGAAGGCCGAAGCATCAGGCTTTTGTTGGCAATAAGCTGACCGGAAATCAACGACAGAGCAGACAAATGATTGCAGTACTTTTTGAGGCGGATGCCTTACCAGAGTCTCGGGAACGGTATCTTCAGCTCGCTGCCGAGCTGAAACCAGTATTGTCAGACACGCCGGGCTTTATTTCCATTGAACGATTCCAGAGTCTGACTACGCCCGGAAAAATCCTTTCTTTGTCATGGTGGGAGGATGAAGATTCTGTGGCTGAGTGGAAGCGGAACGTTATACACCTGGCAGCACAAAAAGAAGGTAAACAGTCAATTTTCTCGTTTTACAGAATACGCGTTGCCAGTGTATTCCGTGATTACTCATCTGATAAGGGAGCGCATCAGCATGTATGATATTCACGTTATTCTCAGTAATACTCCAGGTTCGCTTGGCTCACTGGGAAGTGTGCTGGGCACAAATGGTGTCGGCCTTGAGGGAGGAGGCGTGTTTTCGACGCCAGAAGCCGGACACGCGCATTTCCTTGTTGAAGATGGTGAGAAAGCCCGCAAGGTTCTGACTGATGCCGGTTTTGACGTCAGCAATGTGTGCCGCCCTCTGATAAGAAAATTACCTCAGAAACGCCCGGGTGAGCTTGGAGACATAGCTGAAGTAATTGCCAGGAACGGCATTAACATTCTGGTACAGTACAGCGATCACAGTAACAGGCTTATTCTGATTACGGATGACAATACTCGGGCAGCTGAAGTAACCCAACAATGGGCAATACTCCCTGAATGAAACGTCTAAAAACTGAACGCGACAGTGAGCCGGATGATTCTCTGCAAAAATCAATGGCACAGGTTGCTTCTGCCCTATCTGATCCGTCGAGGGTCAGTATTCTGTGCGCCCTGATGGATGGGCGCGCATGGACAGCCACTGAACTCAGCGCTGTAGCTGACATTGCCGCATCGACAACCAGCGGTCATCTCAGCCGGCTTCTCAGCAACGGGCTGATTATTTGCCTGACTCAGGGCCGTCACCGCTATTACAGCCTTGCGGGCCGCCATATCGCCGGACTGCTGGAAAACCTGATGGGGATTTCCATGCACACGTTCAGTTCTCCGGTGCCTCGCACGCCCGCCTATTTACGTTATGCACGCACCTGTTATGACCATTTAGCGGGAGAACTTGCTGTCAATATTTATGAGTTTATGCTGAAGGATAAATGGCTTGAGACTGACGGCACTGCGCTGACACCAGACGGAAAATCTCATTTCCAGAATCTTGGCGCAGTGCTCAACTCACACCCGCGTCGCAAATCCTGCTGCCCCTGCCTCGACTGGAGCGAAAGACGCTTTCATCTGGGAGGCGATGCCGGCTCGGCGCTGATGACGCTTTTTCTGCAGAAAGAATGGGTAGCCCGCACGCCGGGATATCGCGAAGTGAACGTGACCGACAGCGGCAGAACTGCCCTGTCTCGCCTGTTCAGTTTAGATTTACCCTGATCCTTGATCGTGTACAGGCTGCTTTTTCGCCAGTTATTCCGCTTTACTCTGATTCACCTGTTCTGATTTCAGTCGGGCTTTAATGCAGCCTGACAAACACAGCATAAACTTTCGCACTGTGTCCGCTCCTGGCACAAAGCGGACACAGTGCGGAAACAGCCCGCGTTGAGCGAAGAGCGGACATTAACACTGTAAGTCAGACAATTTGGCCATCGGACTATCCCCATAACATCGTCTTACACAAAGCCGCCTGATGTATGCTATGCCAGTCAAAAAAGATGATATCAATGGCTGACCTGAAAGACCCCTACTGGAACCGTATGGTTCCCGAACTGACCGTAACGGATTTTCCTGCTTCCCTGTACTTCTATGTTGATGTGCTTGGCTTCAACGTTGTGATAAAACGTAGCGATCCTGATTTTGCTTATGTCAGCCTCGGTGAGGCGCAAATCATGCTTGAGCAGTATCATGCTGAAGGATGGAACACATCAGAACTCGTCAAACCGTTAGGTCGTGGCGTTAATTTCCAGATAGAAGTGGACGATATTGAGCAAATACTTGCGCGTTTACTCGCACATGGCATATCGCTATATCGGGCTTTACGCGATAACCACTACAGTACCGGAGAAACGATAGCCTGCCAGAGAGAGTTTCTGGTGCAGGATCCGGATGGATATCTTCTGCGTTTCAGCCAATATATTGAGTGATTTTCCTGCTTTTCCTCCGGCCTGTTTAAGCAACTGCGACTGAACGGAATATGCAATGGTATAACATTGCTGATTTAAACGTTTGCCCGTACAAAAAGCTGAAGAGAAAGTTAAGCTGACAATGCAAGTCACTGATATTGACACCCTGCCTGACTGTTAACAGTACCAGAAGCAAGTATTCTGTCTTCAGTTAATCAGTATTAATGAAGATATTTCCGGATGAATATATTTTTTAAAACTGTGTCTTCCGGATAACAAATGCACAATTTGTTTGTTACAGGTCATATTATACATAACATAACTTTCAAACTTAATTTGATCTGAATCAAGAAAGTTATCGACTTTTCCTTGTGTTGATTAATCAAGATTAAAGAAAAGCCATGCGTAATGTTTTACGTTAAGTGTATGAGGTACTGTATATTTACACATGCATGAAGTTTAAAATAAATGACTCCATTTTCTTACAGTGGGAACTATCAGGTAACAAAATTTTTTCAAGACTGTTAAACAAAATAATGCTGATCTCTTAGTAATTTTTTACTTTTCAAATCTTACAGCCTGTTCATATTGATATAAATTACACCTCCCACTGACCGAGGAGGCAATATGGAATGGTTTTTACTGGAAACGCTCATCAGTCCCGAAACAGCCACATCTTTTTCATTGATTATGAATCATAACAAAGTGTGCCGTATTATCTGGCATGAGTACGATGAGGACCTGACGCCGGGAAAATATATTCTTTTAAGCAAGGGTAAGTTTATGTTTGAAGGCAGAGAAACAATCAAGCTTATCAGGGCGTTAAAGACAGATTTTTATACGAAAACCGCCTGGAACTCTCTGAAAGCCTATACGGGCTGCGAGAAATTTTTGAAAAAAGGCCAATGTGGTTATGCGCACCGTTGTGCAATTAAGACTTGCCCAAGACAACTTCATCAAAATGGTATACCTGAGCGCAACGACAATAATCTGCATCTACATTAACGTTTGATAATTAAGTTGTGATTTTGCTCATGATTATCAGGTGCAATATAACCCCTGCCAGTTTAGTTTTAATTTCCTGAGAATAATCAGGGTTTTTATTTAAATGATACAGTCATTTGAATTATTTCTTTAGTATATCCTTCCGGGATATACCGGGTCTTGGCTTAACCGGACTGTTTGCCTCTTCTACTTTACCGGATACCGCAGGGACGGAACTTGGGCTGGTTCTGCTTTTAATCGTGATGTGCCATTCCGGATCATTGATCCTGCTACCCGTAAAACAACATAGCACAATGTTCGCAACGTCCGCTTCTGGCACAAAGCGGACTGACGGCAGGCCAGGGTCCGCTATGAGCGAGAAGCATAAGTCGCTGCTGCGTGAGCTGGAATAGAGCTTTGGTGGTGCGGCGGGCGAGAAGAACAGTCCGCATTCAAAAAGCTTTCTCGATGGCGTCAAAAAGTTCTTCTACGATTTGACTCGCTAAGCGGAAACGCTGCGGTAAACATAAAAAGCCCCTGCTGTGCAGGGGCTTTTTTTATTGCTGTACTATTCAGCAAAACGTATCCGTTAGGCGTACTTAAAAATCTTTCTCATGTTTCCGCTTTCGTTGTCGATAACCTGATTGCTGGCTGAGTGATGATTTCACTCAGCATTTATTTTTTCATTTCAGGCGATAAAAATATTTATGAACAAGCTTTGTGTTGCGGCGTTGTTGGCTCTGAGTTTAACCGGCTGTGCGCAGCAGACTTTCGTAATGAAACAGAATCAAGTTGGCGCGGCGACGAAAACCACTAGCCAGCCGTTCTTTGTTTCAGGTATCGGTCAGCGTAAGAGCATTGATGCGGCGCAGGTGTGCGGCGGCCAGGAAAAAGTTAGTCGGGTTGAAGTGCAGCAGACGTTTGTTAATGGCTTACTGAGCGTGGTGACGTTTGGTATCTACACGCCACGTGAAGCGCGCGTTTATTGCGCCATCTGATAATGCCTCAGGCCGGTTCGCCGGCCTAATCCTGCGCCTGTTATTAAATATTGTAACTATTAAATTCTGCTGTCGTACCGCTGCGCGGCTTGCCTGCTGACGACGTTACTCGAAACGAGTTCAGGCAACGTCGTCCAGCCTGGTAAAAGCAGTGGTAAGCTGTTGAGGCATGTCAGTCCGCTTTGAGCGAGAAGCGGACATAAAACCTTAGAATGCACTGAAGCAGGAAAGCATCTGGATTAACCTTGCCGATTTTCTGGGTTACCAAATCACTTTTGTTCAGCTCCATTCATGCCGTTGAAAAACACCATATCCTTGTAGGGATGCTTCAAACATGCATTAAGGCGACTGTTTAAATCCCCATCATGAATTTCTAGCTTGTGCCCATCCGGATCCAGAAGGTAGATGGACTTTCCTTCACTCTTGTTCGATTTCCATTCCTTAACGCCAAATGATTTCAAGTGATTAGCAAACATATCAAAATCTTTACTTCGAATGCTGAAGGCGTAGTGAGTGTAATCCTGCCGAGGGCTAACCTCGTCAGCGGAAAGACACAGCCACAAATCACCCAGACAAAGGTAAGCTCCAGAGGCCCATCTGGCCTTAGGTGTAAAACCTAGTGTCTCCACATAAAAATCAAAACTTCTGGAAATATCGTTTACAGCGATTGTTATATGGTTCAGCCCAGTAAGCATTTACTGTCTCTTAAGCAAGTCCTAGGAAGTTACAGGCTACCATAAATCTTTACTCCCCTCAGTTGGATGAAAGTCGCTTCGCAATGTCCGCTTCTGGCACTGAGCGGACTGACACGTATGCTGATGTCCGCTATGAGCGAAAAGCGGACTTTGATCCCGTTTAAAAGCTGCTATGCCAATAAATCCATGACTGTCCAATATGTTGAACCATGCAGTTTAGCTGCTTAATGAAGTAATTAATAACATAACTTGTTGCGAATCAATGGTATCTCTGAGTATAACTTTCTTAAGTTCTTGTAAAACACGTGCAACCAGGAGAAGGATGATGATTTCAAAGGATAATGCCGAGCATTATGTCTGGGGCGAAAATTGCGACGGTTGGTATCTGATAAACCGTCAAGACATGCTGGTCATTCATGAAAAAATGCCTCCGGGTACTTCTGAAAAGCGACACTGTCACGCCGTCTCCAGACAGTTTTTCTTTGTGCTCAATGGCGTTCTTTCAATGGAGTTAGAAGGTGAAATGCATGATATTAAGGCCCTGCAGGGATTAGAAATTCCCCGAAGTCAAAGCATCAAGCCAGAAACGACACGGAGTCTCCCGTAGAATTTATTGTGATTTCGCATCCAACGACACGAGGTGATCGTTCTGACCTCCCTTAATTCTGCCTGCACATCGGGATCGTGAAAGCCTTTTGTTTTAACCCGTCCAATCAGTAACGTGGTCATTTCACGAAGCCGCTGTGAGTCAATAATCTGTCTGTCAGACACTTTTATTCGTGTCTGATAGATGAATTGCCAGCATAATTAAATGGTTGCACTTTCCATCATCTCTTTTCCAGAATTCATGCGCAAAAGGGCGCTGACGATATGCCCGGTTAATTAACGCATATGGTGGAAGCTTACTGTCCGTTTCTGGCATCGAGTCGCCTGGGACAGGTGCGGTGTTCGCTATGAGCGAAAAGCGGACCTACAGATTAAAAACGCTGGAAGGTTAGTCAGAGAGGGACGAACCCGATGAACTAACCCGATCCGTGCTTGCCCCTCCAAAATTTTTACGGTAGGAAGAAGGTGAGATCCCAACAGATTTACGAAACGCAGCACGGAAACTTTCCATGGATCCGAACCCGCAGCGTTCCATAATTTGCTCATTATCATAATAATTGCTTTCCAGTAATTCACGCGCAAGGTTCATTCGCATTTGCAGCAACCATGCTTTAGGCGTATTACCTATCGCATCCCTGAAACGCCTCAAAAAAGTTCGTTCTGACATCAATGCTCTCTTCACCATTTGACTGACTGACAGTGCACTGTCCAGATTTTGAAGTACCCACTCAAGTACAGGTGCAATTTCATCGCGAGGCTTCTGTGCAACAGGAGAAGGTATGAATTGGATTTGCCCGCCAGAACGTTGAGGAGCCATTACCAGACGTCGTGCAACAATGTTGGCAACATGCATGCCGTAATCACGACTAATCAAATGAAGGCAAGCATCGATACCCGCCGCGCTACCCGCTGATGTGATGAGTTGGCCACTGTCGACATAGAGAACATTGGGATCAACAGTTATGTTGGGATAGCGCTCTGCCAGTTCATCCGTATACCTCCAGTGTGTTGTTGCGCGCTTCCCGTCCAACAGTCCTGCTGCGGCGAGAACAAAGACACCTGAACATATCGATAGGATGCCTGCTCCGCGATGACAGGCGTCACACAATGCGTCCAGTAACTCCTGAGGTGGTCTTTCGTCGCGATTACGCCAGCCAGGAATAATAAGGACTGACTTCGAAATTTATAAAGCGATCTGTTTATAGCAACTTATTACTTAACTAAAGGTAAATAAGTTCCTGTTTAAAGCATTTAACAAGGGTGATATTTACCAAGTGGTACTATGGCGCAACCTGCTAATTTAACAGGTTGGTTTAAAATTCATATATTTTTGATGTAGCCGACTTAAGTAATAATGAAAAAATGATTACATCTTCGTAAGTCAACTCACTGGCTATTTTTAGTGAGACGCTTACGATATAAGCAGAAATTCAAGGACATCACTGTGGTAAAAACGAGCTATTATTATGCTTGTAATAATTGCTTTTTGGGAATAGTTGTACATCGCAAAGGGTGTAAGTATCTTCTTAAAAAGGAACAAGCTTTCCTGGGTTCATTTTATGATTATTCTCAGGCTATGGCTGTGGCTAAGCAGCGTTACGCTGAAACAGACCAGTGTTCGGTCTGTATGAAATTCCAGCGCGACACTGATGTGCCCGTTACGATGAAGCCTGAAATTAAGTCTGTAAGTACAGGGAGTAAACCTGATACGCGTTCATCCAGAATACCTCTCCCTGAATCAAAGGCAAAAAGTGCCAGTCATGTCAAACGCGTACCCAGAAAACACTCAGCGGCTAACTTTTGACTTAAACAGATTAACCAACTTTATTATGAGCATCAGCGAGTCTGGTTTCATTATGCTTTAAAAGAGGTGCAGGCTGATGCTCATGAACCGCTATCCGGTTAGCCGGTGTTAGTGATATCGCCTTTAATTTTCCCGGACAGTCGGCTGTAGTTTTTAATGGTCGCTCTGGAAAGGCTTGCTGCCGTATCCACAATGACAAAGCTGAAAGAATTGTCAGTTATCAGGGGACTAAGATCTGTACATGCAATAAGAAGAGCTTCCACCTTATAACTTGCCACTACAGACATTAAGTTCTGCCACTCTGCCTGTACATCAGGCTCGTGAAAGCCTTTTGTTTTAACCCGACCAATCAGCGAGGTGGTCATTTCACGAAGCAGAGGTGAATCAATAATCTTTTTGCCAGTAGCTTCAATCCGCGCCTGATAGAAGCCCGCTTCCAGCGTAGGTTCTGTAGCCAGTACAGCTATCCTGGTTACTTCTGCAGGCAGTGACTCAAGTGCACTGTCTGCGATATGCAGAAGTGGAATACCAGAGCTCACCGCCTTCATTTCGGCAAAGTAACAGTGCGCAAGGTTACAGGGAACAGCTATCAAACTCACTTTTGCCCTGACGAATTCGGCAATCCCCTGCTGCAGGGCAGCGATCATCGCATCATCATCAATTTTCTTGCCCGGCCAGAAAGGTGTAGGCAACGAGATAATATGCATTTTGGGAAAATCCATATCATATTTCGCTCCGTACCCGATCTGGCAGTCTGCCACCAGCATATCAACAAAGGGGCTGTGGAACGGGGTCCCATACCTGCAAGTACACCTATAGAAACAGTCATCGCCAGTGCCTCTTTTCAAGATCCTTTTTCCGGTTAACATATTATCGCTAAGTTGACTGCAGAATTACAGGTTTTTGATTTTTCTGGTTATTTAAGAGGGTTGAGTATAATTTGCGAGCTGCTTCCCGTCAGTGAAAATGTCATGGGTAAGAACACATCGTTCGAACACAGAGATGAAACTTTAACCCCCAATCAGTAAGAGGTGTATCCACCGCGTTTTGCTAATAAATTTTATGATGTCCTTCTGAAAAGGCTTCGGGCAGAACAGCAGTTACGCTGATAGATGAATTCATAAGGAATTAAATAAATGGAAATAAGCATTCGGACCCCTTTGATACATTCCCTTTCTTTAAGTCAACACAGCGGATGCAATGTCTGGCTGAAGATGGAGTCTTCCCAGCCCACCGGCTCTTTTAAACTCCGGAGCGCGGGGCATGCCTGTTGCCATTACGCCAGTAAGGGCGCTACAGCATTTGTCAGTTCATCGGGCGGAAATGCCGGAATTGCGGTGGCTCACAGCGGTCGCAAACTGGGGTAAGTCTGCTTCTGGCACCAGGCGGCCAGGAGCGTGCGGTTTGCTCCTGGCTGACAGCGGACGCTGGCTTTGAAAACATATCCGATGCTGAAGCTGTCAGGAACAGACGGCTCCGGCGTGGAAGTTCATTGCTGGAAAGTCAGTCTTTACACTCTTAAAAGAAGTCGCCTGTTAAACTTTAAGCCCAAAAAACCTGTTTCAGGCCCGTCAGTTAATACAGTAAGTCAAGCTGTTCAGGTTCACTGATAAGCCGCGGAGTTCCCTGACTGTTTGTATCAAAGAGGGCCTGATAGCGTACTGAATCAATCCCCATGACCAGATTATCGAGATCGGTATTGGCAACGCGCACTGAGTGATTCTTCGCCCAGGCGGGCAGAGCATGGATATAATAAGTAAAGGTCACATCAGTAACGCCTGCGTTATCTGTCGAAACTGCCTTTATGGTTCTGACGCGCAGCGTTCCATAGCAGAAATCATGATGTTTTATGAATGAAGCCTGTCCGTACGGGGTCAGCTCCCAGATTTTCCTTCCTGCTTTCACATGCGAAGTAATCAGGCCGGCATCGACAAGCGCCTCCATTTTTGCATTAATCCACTGGTCAGTGCCTGTTCTTATTGAAACCGGCCACTGCTTCTCACCCAGGCAAAGAGACTGCTGATTAAGTGACTGCTGTATGAGCTCACGATACTGACTTTTGTCCCCCGCATAGCAGCAGAACGGCAGAAAAAAAGCAAAATCCCTGTGATACGTTTCAACGAAATTTCTCCATGTCCAGAGTTTGAAAAGCTTCATTCACTTCATCAAAAGTGTGTTCAGTGAGATAAATTCCTGCCGGATCCCAGTAAAAAACAGACGTCCCGGGATCGTCGTTATTTTCCTCCAGCCGGAATCGTGAAAACCTGACTCGCGATTTATCGGTAAGGTCTTCGCCACCGGCGCTGCCGGCATATTTGACAGCCCTGATAAGGTAAACCCGCCCTTTATAGCGGTGAAGTTCTGTGCCGCTTACCTTCAGGGCAGATGCTGACAGTCTTAAATCTGCCCACGTAAAGCCATCGTCGTCCGGAACCGGTACGATAAACCAGTTTTTTCCCTGTCTGATAAAGACGTTGAGGGTCTCACTGGGATGAGAAGTGTTATTGTCATAAGTGGCGGAAAAGATGGTGTCAGCTATACCGTCATCATTCAAATCAATGCTGTTCAGCCCCTTATTCAGGTGAACGCGGGTGTCTGCCTGTGATGAAGCCGGAAGGCTTATCAGAATGGTCGTCAACATAATAAAAGGAATCTTCAGGTTCAAAATTTTCGCACCAGTCTGAAGCCGGTATCCGGCAGGGCGTAGCCGGCGCTGTGCGTGTCGCAGCCAGCGAGGCTGCGCGTATGCAACAGGAAGCTGCCGCCGCAAAAATAATACATTTTCACGCCGGAAAGGGTGTCGAAAGCATCTACCCATTCCGAAACGTTACCGCTCATGTCATACAGACCGAGCGCATTAGGCTGCAGGCTTTTCACGCGGGCAGTGCCGACATTCGGATCGTTGAAGTCAGGAAACCAGGCGACATCCTTTGCGTTGTCGCTGCCAGCGAATCTGAAACCATAAGCGTCATTCCCCAGCCCGGCCTTTCCTCCACGGGCGGCAACCTGCCATTCCTCAGCCGTGGGTAAGCGGTAACCATTAGCCCGGGCATCCTGTGTAAATTCGTAACGGGAACTGTCACGCGCCGGGATGCCCTTCTTATTGAGATAGACCGGTCTCAGCCCCGCTTTTTCACTCAGGGCATTTGCAAAAATCACCGCATCTGACCACTCAATACTGGTAACCGGATGTGCGCCATTGTCTGTATCAGCCGGCCGGCAGTCCTCATAAGCGGCTCCGTTACACCCGACACCGAATGCATAACCATGCTCAAGAGCCCATTCGTGAACGTCTGTATAAAGCCGGTAGGTGACTTCAGTACGCATGATCCTGAAGGCATTCAGCGTGATGTTGGCGTGTGATGCATAGTCATGCTGGCCAAAAACGTTACCGGCATAATACCTGCCACCGGCAACCACGACTTCTTCAGGTGACTGTGTTGCAGCGGCAAAGGCGGAAAAGGCAGACAGCAGGCAGAGGAGTTTATTTTTCACAGAGCCATCCTGGCTGCTTGATATGGCCATTCACATGGCTGGTTTCTAACGTCGCCAGACTATAGCAACGGTATGGGTTTAAAGTTAAGAATATTAAGCAGGTAAGTTCTGAAATTTCATACGACAATGCCGGATTTTCAGCCTCCTTGTACTGACTGACCGGTACAGGCAGTACGCTGCAATTTAACAGCGTCTTCACTCACAGCTTAAAGTTGCCATGAAATGTGTGCCGCAGGAGTTCTGCCAGTATCAGTTTTTGGCACAAAGCAGGCATGCTCACGGGGAAAAGTCGCTATGAGCGAAAAGCGGCATCATACCTCAAGACAACCTGAATACGGCCTCAACGTGTTTGCTGTGACCTGATCCACACGCTGTCGGTTTTTTTGTTATTTTTTCCAGAGCTGTTTTTCAAGCTATTGATAAACCGGAAATTAATAGGTAGCATCCGCTTTTTCGGATAAAGAAAATGTCAGTCACCGATTCACTTCTCGCTTTCTCTTTAGCTGCACTGTTGCTTACCCTCACTCCCGGTCTTGATACAGCACTGATCCTTCGAACTGCCTGCGCCGAAGGTGGGAAGAAAGCTTTTCAGGCCGCCATGGGAATCGATACCGGCTGTATCATCTGGGGGCACTTGTCGCACTCGGGCTTGGGGCCCTGCTGACGGTTTCAGAGCTTGCTTACACGATTCTGAAAATCTGCGGAGCAGGCTACCTGTGCTGGCTGGGCTTACAGTTGCTCAGGCGTCCCCGCTCGTCATTCAGTGAAAATGATGGCAATACATCTTCTCAGGGAAACTGGTTTGTAAAAGGGATGCTTGGAAATGTACTCAATCCAAAGATGGGCATTTTTTATGTGTCGTTTTTACCTCAGTTCATACCAGCCGGGCACTCACCCTTAATCTGGACATTTATCCTCGTCAGCATTCATGTCCTTATCGGCACACTGTGGTCAGTTACTCTTATCATGTCCACACACTTTGCATCCGGCATACTAAAAAAAGCCGCGTCATCAGAGCAATGGATCGTGCAACCGGAGGGCTCTTTTTATGCTTTGCAGCCAGGCTGGCTTTTAGCACCCGATAATAGCTATGTTTAGTCTAATTATGAAAATCAAGGGATTGTCATAAATTCTGAGTTGCATCGATAATAACCTGCTCGCCTGGCTAAGCGAGATTTAACAAATTTAAGGGACCTGTGGGCGTCCGCTTCTGGCACAAAGCGGACGGTCGCATCCCTACGCTGCTCCGCGCAACACGCATCTTGCCGCCAATACAAAAATGATCATGCGCATATTCAGAGAATCGGCAGAGCCTGGCGCGGCTGTAGAGGGCAGGAATAATACAGGCGCTTTGTATGCAGGCTTTACGCCGTGTTGGCAGCCTTAAGCCGGATGATAGAATGAAGGAGGCTGGCCCGTCACGCGGCGAAACATAGTCGCAAAGGATGAACCATTATCATAGCCAAGCGACAATGCCACTTCATTCACCGGCTTGCCCGTTATCAGCATCGCCAGCGCGCTGACCACGCAGGCCCGCTGGCGCCAGGCGGAAAATGACATGCCGGTCTGCTGCAGGAAATGGCGGCGAAAGGTGCTGGCACTCATAAACATCGCCCTGGCCCAGCGTTCAGCAGGATCGTGGACAGTTGGCGCGAGTAGAAATGTCTGACACAACGCCAGCAGCGCAGGCTGCCGCGGCAATGGAATATCGAACGCGCGCGCTGGCATGGCTGCCAGTTCCAGTAGCAACAGGTTCATCAGCGCGCATTCGTGCTCGCTCTCATAGAGCGGAGGCAAATCGACAGCCTCAAGCAGTAACTGACGCAACAGTGGCGAGACGCTGATAACGTCGCAGCGGTTACGGTGGATCAGGCGCGCCGCGCATTCGGGCGCGATATACAGGCTCCGCGTCGTCACGCCGACAAACTTTACTGCATGCAGAGTTTCAGGCGGGATCCACACCGCATGCTGTGGCGGCACTACCCACTCCCCGTCACGGGTAGATACATGCATCTGACCGGTTGCGCCATACAACAGCTGCGCGCGGCGATGCCGATGGAGAGGCAGTAAAAACCCTGCGCATAATCGTTGCCGATCGCGACCACGTCACGCGCCAGACTATCAACATTGTCAATGCTCACGTTGCGCACTTTTGCCTCCTTCTGACCGGTTTGCAAGGGTAGTTGAGCGCTGCGCAAATGGGAAGTGGCGCGTAAGGGGGATAAGCTGCGGGTTCAATTTCATAGCGGAACATTTCTTTGAACGACATCCTTATTATTGCTCTGGCAGGGTTTACCACTGGCATCACAACGGTGCTGTTTGGCTTCGGCGGCGGCTTCGTTGTGGTGCCTTTGTCTATCAGCTGCTGCGCCATCAGCCTGATATGACAGGGAATGCATTACATATCGCCGTCGCCACCTCGACGGCGGTCATGATATTCAACGCAGGCTGGGTCAGCTATCGAAACTGGCGTGCGGGCAGTATCTCAGCGCAGGCATGTCTGCCGCTGCTGTGGTTCATCGCCACGGGCGCAGTGGCTGGCTCGTGGCTGGCAGGGTTGTTGAGCGAAGAATGGGTTCGCGTACTGTTTATCCTTTATATGCTGTTGACGATTGGCGACTGCCTGCTGCGCAAAGGTTTCTTCAGCGGCAGCGCGCCGCGCCGTTTATCGCTGGCAACAGTGACTGGCGGCGGGATAGTGATTGGTGTCATTGCCGCATTGCTGGGTGTCGGCGGCAGCGTTATGACGGTGCCGCTGCTGCGGCGACACGGCTATGCGATGCGAGACTGCACCAGCGCGGCCAATCCCCTTTCGCTGCCGGTGGCGCTGTGCGGCACCGTAACTTATACGGTGAGCGGCTGGCAAAAAATCCCGGCAGAGGGCTTCCTGGGTTTCATCAGCCTGAAAATTATGGGCTTACTGGTGCTCACGGGCTGGATGGGCATTCTTTTTACCCGCCGGGTGATCCCAGCCGTCCCTGATGTCTGGCATGCGCGAATCTATGTGCTGCTGTTGTGCGTCGTGCTGCTGGCTATGCTGTTGTAAGCATAACGTTTAAGCAGCTGGCACTATGAGGGAAGAGCGGAGGTACAGCGGTCCTGATGCTTGTGCCGCATGCTTATAGACGCTGTACGTTCCACCCTATAAAAACGAGAGCGCTTAATTACTGAACTCTCAAACTGTCAAATACCGGAATCGGTCAGGGTAGCCCTCACGTGAGGAAGACTCTGGGGATAATTTTGCTGAATAAACTCAATCATTTTTTCCCGAACGTGACAGCGTAAATCCCAGGCGATGGGGGAATTCTGAGCGGTCATCAATAATCTGATAGTCATGGTTTTTTCACTCGTATCCGTAACCTGGAGCACCTGAGTTTGTTGATCCCAGAGCTTTGTTTCACTGAGAACTTTTTCAAAATGCGCTCGGAGAGGATCTAACGGCATGGAATAATCAACATAAAGAAAAACAGAACCTAAAATTTGTGCGTTATTACGTGTCCAGTTCTGGAACGCATTTTCTGTAAAGTATGTAATGGGTAACACTAGTCGGCGCAGGTCCCAGAGACGCACCACAACATAGGTCAGGTTTATCTCTTCAATCCAGCCCCATTCTTTTTCAACGACCACAGCATCATCGATTTTTATCGGCTGCGTAAAGGCTATCTGAATTCCGGCAAACAAGTTAACAAGGGATTTCTGTAAGGCAAAACCAATGATTATTCCGGCAACCCCGGCACCTGCCAGAATTGTAGTGCCGAATTTTCGAACACCAGGAAAACTGAGTAAAATCAGAGAAACACAGAATGTCACGAGTACGACGATAGCGACTTTTTTAACATAGATTATCTGGGTGCGAATTTTACGGGCGCGAAGATTATTCGAAAGATTAATGTCATAACGTATAAAAAGCATATCCTGCGCAACATTAGTCAATCGAATCAAAACGGAGCAGAAGGATAATATAATAAATACATGAGTGGTTGTTGTAATAAAATTAAGTGAGTCAGGTTGAATGTTAACGTAATTAACCCCTACGCTTATTAACAGTAAGGGAATGAAAAGAAACATTGATCCACGAAGGTGCTTTTCAAGTGATTTGAATAGCTTCTTATCACGACTCTGCCAGTAGCGGATGAATCTGAGAAGGATAAATCGCGCCAGAAAACCGAGTGCGAGTGAGAGAGTGACGAGCAATACAGCAGGCACCCATGATGGAGTGCCAGATAACTCACCAAATAACGATGGCATTATTTTCCCTTATATTCAGCCAACAACTTTACGTTGTCAGTCAAGTCAAAAAAACAGTAACCATTCTCTTCCTGGTCATCTGCGGATTAGCTAATTCACGCGCATGAGTATATGAAAAATATAATAAACTGGCCTCCTCAGAACATGAAAAACATCGGGTAATTCCTGGTTAACACTTCCTGCGTACGATGAGTTCAGTATGGGTTCTGTTCACCGTTTTTGCTTTTTCAACGTGTTAAAGTCAGCTTTTGGCACAAAACGGACAGACTAGCCGAGAAGTGCCAGAAGCGGATATCAGTGTCAGGTTGGCCCTGCCCCGAAATACTGCTCCATTCAGAAACAGAATTTCGGCATGATATTCACTTTTCTGAGCGGTGGTTGTGCCGATGAAAAAGTCACGATTTACCGAAGCGCAGATTGTCTTTGCCGTGAAGCAGGCAGAGCTGGAGCAGGAGAGTTCGCTTGAAGAAGCGGATTGCCGACCTAAGCCTCGCCACAAACCACGCCGTGTGCCCTTGCAGCTCCGGGCTACGTGGCAATTTCAATGTTGAACTGATTCTGCTTTGAGGATTCCGACGTGACCACCTTTCATCAATTTACTGCCACCAGTTTGCGTGGCCAGCTCATCCCTATGGCCGACTATGCTGGCAAGCTGGTTCTCGTCGTTAATACCGCCAGCCATTGTGGATTTACGCCACAATACGCAGGCCTTGAATCGCTTTACAAGAAGTACGCCGCCCAGGGTCTGGTGGTGCTAGGTTTTCCCTGCAACCAGTTCGGTAAGCAGGAACCCGGCGGTGCTGACGAAATCGCGCAGACCTGCCACATTAACTATGGTGTAAGCTTCCCGATGTTCGAGAAAGTGGAGGTCAACGGCGCCTTAACGCACCCGGTGTTTCGTTATCTGAAAGACGAATTGCCCGGCGTGCTGGGTGGGCGGATCAAGTGGAACTTCACTAAGTTCCTGATCGGACGCGATGGCAAACCGCTCAAGCGTTTCGCACCAATCTCCACCCCGGAAAAAATGGAAGCCGCGATCCTTGCTGCACTTGAAATCTAATGCTTCCTGTAAATCACACTATTTCCTTTGAGGGAGCTTCCGGAAAACTAATTACAACCGTAAGAGGTTATCGTCCGTTTCTCGCTCATAGCTGACATGCGCACGCTGCACAAACAGGGGCTCAGGTTGAGTAAGCTTTATGTCAGTCTTGTAATGGCTTAGAGAAACATACAGCCTCTTCCCGGCCTATGTATGGTCCGTAATTCTCAATGCGCACGTAGCCATTTTTCTTATAAAAATGTACTGCCCTGTGGTTAACAAGCCGGGTTTCAAGCCAGAGTTCGGTATATCCCATGCTCTTCGCGGAAGTTTCGAGGAAAGTAAGTAAAGCATTACCAATACCCGGAGAGCTCCGGTCTGAAAACATCCTTTTAAGTTCCGCTATATTCCCTGTTAGCGGTCGGATAGCGCCACATCCTATCGCTTCTCCCTTTATGTTTCTTGCCAGTACCCACAGTGATCTGTCCCCATTCATGGAGTCTGATGTGAAGTTGCTTTTGCCACTATCACCGGTAATGGTGGCAAGCTCTGCTGACAGTTTTTCTGTTAAATAATGAGAATCTGGAGAATGTGGATCTGATTTTTCTACTGTGATCATGCCGTTACCTTTCGTATAAGTATCCGCAGGATAGAAAATGCTGATGGTAAGTGCATCATCCTTCAATGGATGATAGTGAATCGCCAGACTGCAACATACCGCCGTCACCGATGTCACTACGTCCGCTTTTCGCACAAAGCCGACCGGGATTTTTATGGAGGCAGGTTTCTTACCACTACACCCTATTCCATTCTTCCTGTTGTGAGCGCGTTAACCCAGTCAGGGCGATGGTTAGCCAATGCAACCTCGGCGGCTTTTTCCCAGTTATAGGCTACCTTATGAAACGCTACGGACCATTTATCGTTGCACTTTTCCAGAATCGCATAGCGGGCATGCGGTGAACCGCTTTCCATTTTATGATAATAGGGCTGATCATCTTCATAGGCCTGTAAACCAACACTGCCGGGATTCACGATAAGGCATCCTGAGCTCAGTTCAAGACGTCGGGGGATATGAGTGTGACCACAGAGGATAAGAGAAGCGGTCTGATGTTCCACATACTCATTCACCCTTGCGTGAGAAGAGACTTTGACGCCTGACTCCGTCACCTCTTCAAGAAGATAAATACTGTCATCACCCGGAACCCCATGAACCATTAGGATCTCATCATGAAGGGTTAGCTCAGCAGGCATATTTCGCAGCCAGTTCCAGTGTTCCTGTCTGAGATGCCTGCACGCATGGCTGTCGGACAGCCCCATTCTTTCAGGTTGCGTTTCAAGCAACTGCCGTTCGTGATTACCTTTTATCGTGGGGAAATTCAGCGGTAAAAGCCTCTCGGCCGTTTCTGCCGGGCAAAGACCACCAGAAAAAACATCGCCAAGATTGACAACAAAATCTACTCCCCGGGTTTCGATATCCTGCAGCACGGCATTTAGCGCGAAAATATTTCCATGAATGTCCGAAATCGCTGCCATTTTCATCATCAAGCTCCTGTTTTCTTAATCAGATACCTAATTTTCTCTAATCGCTTTTTACCCTTGCATCAAGGGGTTAAGATGGGCTTCCGCTGGCCCATCCTGTTTGATTAACAGGCTCCTATATTTTGGTCAGCTTCTCGCTCATAGCCACTCAAAATTGTGCCATGGGGATGTTTTCCAGAGGGATATACGCATGCCTGCATTTAATCCAAAGCAGAAGTTAAAGGCATGAGGACTATCAGGAAAGTTTGATAACATTGACCGCGATAACACTCACGGCCAGGCCAATCAGGATGACACCTGAGATACGTTCCAGCCAGGGCAACATTTGCGAAAAGTACCTCAGGAACAAGCGATTGCCAATGAATATTGCCACCAGCAAATCCCACAGCAGCACGATACTAAACATCCACACGCCATAGGCGACTTTAAGACTCATCGCCGTATGGGTCCCGCCGAGCAGCGTGGCCAGACTGACGTAAAACAGCGCGTTTTTAGGATTGAGAATACCAGACAAAAAGCCCATGCCTGATTCACGGTAAGGACTCATTACGTCCGCAGATTCTGTCATACGAGCATCTACTTCGACATTGTGTTCAGCAATGGAATTCCTGCCAGCAAAGCGGATAAAAAGTTGACCGATGTACAGTAAATAGGCACAGCCTGCGAGCTGAATAGCAATAAAGCTGATGCTGTCCGGTCGGAAAAGCGTTATGCCGCTGAAAGCGGCGAGAATAAATACGCCGTTCGCGATCGCTATTCCCAGACATACATTTGCTGCACGCCGCCAACCGGCTCTTATTGAGGTACGCGCAACCAGGAAAAAATCCGGACCGGGCGACAGCAGCGCCAGAAAATGTGCCGCTGCCACGAAAAAAATTGTTGCATCACAGTATGATCCTCTTAAAAAAATTTTTAACAGGATGCAAAACTGGAACAGCATTGTATTGAATAAAATTGCATTTTGCTCAAGCCCGATAGCAGCCCGGCGTTACACCAGTATGAGCCTTAAATACACGCTGGAAGTGGCTTTGATCGGCAAAACCCAGTCGGTAGGCAATATCGGTTATTTCATGGCCTGACTGAAGCCAGCTGCGCGCCTGATTAATGCGAACATTCAGTTGGTAAGAGTGCGGCGTCATTCCGGTCGCAACGCGAACCGCCCTTATCAGCTGATAACGACTCAGCCCTGAGAGGTTTGCCAACTCTGTTAACCCCCATGGCTGCCGCTCGGTCTGTTGCAGTGCATCTATAACGCTTTTACTGCCAGGCTGGCACAGGGCGACACGGCCGGGAATGTTTCAACCATATTTTCGCCGCAGTCACAATCGCCAATAAACTCTATCAGCGCAGCATTTTTATCTTCATTACTGGCGGTTGAAAACAGGAGGTTATTCAGTTCACAGAAGCGACGATAGACAACGTCTTTATCAACCAGTCGAATTTCACTTTCACTGATGAACCCACCCGACAAATTGCTCATTTCTGCAACTAAAGCACTTAACCAGCCGGCATCCAGGTGCAGCATCTGATAGCTCCAGCTCTGGTCAGGCAGAGGATTACAGGCATGAACACAGCCACCCGGAATAAAAACCATCATTCCGGGCCGCAACGAGCACGGGCCAGATGTCGCGCCAGTGAAAGTACTACCGCCTGCATCAACCGCGCCTATAGAAAAAGTCGGATGACTGTGTGGCTTATAGCACGCGCGGCTGTTACAGGCGCGGCGACTTTCTACATAGTTAACGGACGGATCGCGCCAGAATTCTGTCCGGCTGTCTGTGCTGACGTTATCGTTACTGCTGTGGCTCGAATCCTTAGCGGTGTGCCTGGGTCTGATGATCATGGCTGTTTCCTTCCTGATGCCAGTGGACCGGGTCATGCCAGCATGGCGTAAAGTCATCCATGATGTCATTAATTTAAGGAGAGAGAACTATGCAGCCTGCACTTAGTTTGCACAGATGTGTTGCCGCGGGTTTTAACATTCAATGAAATCAGGCTCTGATCTTTATTAACTTCCAGAAATCGCCAACTAGAATGCTAGAAAAGGGGAAGAAATGCTTTTCGCAATAAGGTTCACCGATCACCCAAGTGAATACGATGTCAGAAAACACTATCTCAATCCTCATTTAGACTGGTTAAAGCAAAAACGAGGTGTGGTTCTTGCTGCCGGTTCATTACGTGAAAAGCATAACGATCAACCTGTCGGAGCGCTATGGGTCGTGAAGGCTGAGCATGAAGAAGAGGCCTTATCCATATTTTCCGATGATCCTTTTTGGGTCCATGGCTTGCGAGCATCAGTTGAGGTTTTATCGTGGAACCTGGCATTTGAGGACATGCTTAAAGATTGATGTCCGCTTTTCACTCATAGCGGACCTTGCCCTACTCAATGTCCGCTTTGTGCCAGAAGCGGACATTGCTAACACTGAAATATATTAACCTGCGGGCAGGTCACTGCCCGTCAACTTTGCCTGGATTGTTGGTTGCCGATGGTCAAGTAAAATACGACCGGATAGCCAAACCGCATGCAATTGCGAAGTCACATAGCGGGAAAGCTGTATCTCCAAAAATCAGCCGGCTTCGCCGCGCAGCTGGTGGCGGCAATATTTAAGAGCAACGTATGTCACTATTTGGCCGTACAGGAAACCGCCCAGTGCGGCCATCAGTACGCCGCCCACCATACCGAAGAAATAGACGCCCGCGCCCGCACAGCTACCGCATAGCGCCATCCCGCACCAGGTTTCCCGGTGCCGGAAAGCGGACTTATATGCGCTCCTCCAGCGCCTTCCGCGTTCCCGCAGGGATAAATCGGCGAGTTCAGGAATGCTTTTCAGGGTCCAGTAGATTTTCACGGTATTGTCCTTATTCCGTTGATTCCGCAGGAATAAATATAACCTGCCGGATTAACAAATGTTTAGCCATTACTGCCGCACCTGCAGTCTGGCCAATGTCAGATACCTATGGGTTGATAGCCCTGCCATTCTGGTTGATCACGACGTCCGGAATCACAGGGAACCAAATGAATAAAGAACTCACCTACCTTTTCAAGTAACAGGCAATCATCCACGTCCTTCAAATTATCTTTATGCTGATGGTCGGTGCCACAGAGCAGCGT
Organism: Candidatus Pantoea bituminis; assembly: GCF_018842675.1. Classification (NCBI taxonomy): domain Bacteria; kingdom Pseudomonadati; phylum Pseudomonadota; class Gammaproteobacteria; order Enterobacterales; family Erwiniaceae; genus Pantoea; species Candidatus Pantoea bituminis. Next base: position 35,881 of record NZ_JAGTWO010000001.1, on the reverse strand, counting down.
CTGTAACGCTTTTTTCTTAGCCTGCTGCGCATTTTCGGCCACAAATAAATCGAATTCATGTAACTCAGCGAGCGTATCAGGTCGGTAGCCGCCTGCATTGACGAAAAATAACCTGTTTGCTGAAGGGGAAGGTTTAGCGGAGAGGGTAACAGAATATCCGTCAGCCCAGGTGACACGGCTGTAGCCGTCAATATGAATTTTATCCTTATCCCCGAACCATACATCACGAAGAGCGGGCCAGGCATCTTCTGGTCTGTTTGCCGCAACAAATTGAATGTCGTGCACTTCTATGTTGGATTTCCCAGCATTGCCACCGATATAGAACATATACAGATTCATTTAACATCCTTTTCAAGCATGAGTATCGTTATGCATTTGAATATATAACGATTTGTATTGCAATCTCATAAAGGATATTGCCGCGTTTATGAACACTGACATTGACAAGTGGATGAAGACTGCCTTTCGTTACTACTGCTTTAGCACTGCCAACCACCGGCATCGTAATAAATTTTGCAGGCAGAACGTCCGCTTTTCGCTCATAGCGCACCTTTCCCAGACTTAACGGTTACCTAACCCCTCTTCCGCTATCTTCAGCAGGTCCCTCGCTTTCCCTTTTTTCGACCTTATTTGAGGTTATAAGACTAACTGGCGCGGCCAGATTCAGGGCTGGTACTTGCCGTTGCCATCAGCCCCCAGCCGTTAGGCCCGAAACTCCGCTTCTGGCGGAGCTTACCGGTTCTGCCGGTTAAGGAACTGCCAATCGGCCAGATGCCTGATTTAAACTCCTCATCCCCGCATTATCATATTCATTTCGTAACGGAAGGCAGCAAGCCCGATTGTGCATATCCTTCAATAATTTCGTCAAAGAGGTGAATATCGTTCCGGCTTCTGGCCATTAGCTGTGCGCCGGCAATAGCGGAAAAAATAGCACGCGCGCGTTTTTCCCCGTCTTCAGCACTGGCGATACCTGCTTCCTGAAGCTGCGTATTCAACCACACCACATTCACGTCAGCGAATTTCTGTATCTCTTTTTTCACCGGCTCCGGCAGATCATCATACTCAGCAGCCATAAAGCTGCCCATACATAGCCGGTTCTGGCTTTCAAGCGAGCGGCGAAATATATGCGGATAACGGCTCAGACTTTTAAGCGCATTGCCCTCTGCTTCACGTATTGCTTCGAGGTCGTGCGCCGTGTCTTCCCAGTAGCGCTGTGCAACTGCCGCACCTAACTCCGCCTTGCCGGGGAAATGATAATAAATGCTTGCGGCTTTGATACCGACCTCATCAGCCAGGCCGCGAATATTCAGCCCGGTGTAACCATGAGCCTGTGCCGCCAGACGGGCTGCTTTTAATATTTCGTCTTTAGATGTCTTGCTCATCATGTCTCTCCTGAAGAATACGCCTTAATTCTAACATGTGTTAGGTAGGTGTTGACAGGGTAAATTTATGCGCCTACTGTTTACCTACCAAACGTTAGTTAGATAAGGCAATGATCATCATGAGCAAAGATATTTTTTATTCAGACGCAACCCAACTGGCCGCAATGATTCGCAGTCGTGAAATCTCACCTGTTGAAGTTATGCAGGCGCACATTGACCGTATCGAAGCGATAAACCCAGACGTTAATGCCATTGTGACAATGGCAAATGATGCAATGAAACATGCTGTTGCAGCGGAAGCCGCAGTGATAAGAGGAGACGCTCTCGGTCCCCTGCATGGCGTTCCCTTCACGGTGAAAGATTCGATAGATACGGCCGACGTACTGACACAGCGTGGCTCCCCTATTTTTAAAAATCGTCTTCCTGATAAGGATGCTACCAGCGTGGCGCGTCTCAAAAATGCAGGTGGCATCCTGCTTGCGAAAACCAACCTGCCGGAATTTTCATACTGGATTGAGAGCGATAATCTGCTTTCCGGTCGATCCAATAACCCATGGGACCTGACACGCACGCCCGGTGGCTCCAGCGGGGGTGAATCAGCCGCTATTGCTGCAGGAATGTCTCCGCTTGGGCTGGGTACAGACCTGGCCATTTCAGTGCGCGGACCGGCTGCGCAGACTGGAATCACGTCCATGAAAGCAACGCACGGTAGCGTGCCCATGACGGGCATTTGGCCGCGTGCCCCCGCCGGTTCTGGCATGTGGGTCCAATGGCCCGTTCTGTGCGCGATATTGCCCTGGCCTTCTCACAACTGTCTGGGCCGGACGGGCACGATGCTTTTTCCAGCAATGCGCCGGTTTACCCAGATGGACTGTCGTTTGCATCATTACGTCCGCTTCGTATTGGCTGGATGACCGGGCCGGGCTTTGGTCCTGTTGACCCTGAAGTGGCAGCAATAGTCAGGTCAGCAGCTGAAGCGTTACAGGGACCCGGCGTGGTTGTGGAGCACGTGAGTATCCCGGCGCTGGAGCAGGATTTTGCGCTGGATGTCTTCAACCGGATACACGTCATGGAAATGAAGCCTGCATTTGCGGCAGCAACAGCAGGTCGTAGCCCTGATGAGCTTTATAAGATGGCCAAAACTATGCTGTCACTGCCAGACACTTCCATGTCTGATTTTATTGATGCGGAGCAGGCAGCAGAAAGACTGCGGGATGGTTTTGCAGAGTATTTTTCTCAGTATGATGCGCTTATAACGCATGTCCTTCCCATTCCGGCACACAAACATGGCGTTGACCGATTTGTTATTGACGGCAAAGAAGTTGATGCAACTTATCTTCAGGGTGCCACGGTCCCACTTAACGTAACGGGATTACCCGGTATAGCGCTTCCGTTTGGAAAAAGTCGCGAGGGAATGCCAGTTAACGTTCAGATTGTTGGCAAATGGCATGCAGAGAGAACCATTTTACATATCGCATCCCTGCTTGAAGAAGTCAGCCCGGTAAAAGGGGCACATCCGTCGCTGTAAAATGGCTAAAGGCCTCGCGAAGTATCGTGGGGCCTAATCTGCTCATGCTCACAGAGACGCTATCAATCAAGGTCCGCTTTTCGCTCATAGCTAACCCAACGGTTTCACATCTCATTCCAACTGAATTCAGGTAATTTCCTACAAAGCACCTCAGATAATGCGCCAGCAACGGCCCAATCAGATAGCCGGCACCAAACAGCATAAATAGCATGCTTTTTATCCTTTTGTGGCAAAGCCTCTGGAAAAAAGATAACCGCGTTGACAGAAATGCCATCCTACTAGTAGGATGGCATTTCTGGTTAATTCTGTGTTAATAATGTGTTTGAAGCATACGTACATGCTGGAGAATAAAATGTCACTAAATATTAAGCCGATGCAAAATATACCCTCTCATTACTGGCTAAAAAAATATTATTATTTACGTACCGGATTTTCATTAATGTGGGTTGCAGCCGCTTTTACTGTTGGTCAGCACTCATTTGGTTTTGCCGCCATTTTACTGGTTATCTATCCTGCCTGGGATGCGTTAGCCAATTATATTGATTCAACTAAGAGCGGCGGCTTCGGAAAAAATCTCATGCAGACCAGCAATATTATTGTCAGCATAATCACTACGTTGGCAGTGATATTAACAATCACAAAAAGCATGAATGCAGTCATCGCTGTATTTGGCGGATGGGCAATTTTATCAGGACTATTGCAGCTTGGGGCGGCGATTCAACGCTGGAAAAATAATAACGCTCAGTGGAGTATGGCTCTCAGTGGTGCGCAGTCCGCACTGGCCGGGACATTTTTTATTTTTCAGGCTCAAATGCCTGTTCCACCTTCCATTATTAACATTGCTGGTTATGCGGCCTTTGGCGCTTTCTATTTTCTTGTTTCAGCCGTATCACTCACGGCGATCATCAGAAAAAATAAACCGGTTAGCTTTTCTTAATCAAAGAGGGGTTTTATCGATTCAGATTTAAATTTCGATAAATTACATTGAATCCATTATGTAAACGCTAAGTGAAATATGAAAATGCAATCAATTTTCACCGGAAGAATATTGCTGCGTCTTGCGCTGGCTGGTGTTATTCCGGTAACTGTAACGTTGTTATTTCTCTGGACTGGCGGCTGGCTGGCACCTGAACGTCTTACCTCAGACAAGCTTGTAAATGTATTAGAAAAGTCATCTGGCGTGCATCCGACCTATCGTCGGAATCATGCTAAAGGCATTTGCGTGCTTGGCAGTTTTATCTCAAATGGTAATGCCAGCGTTTTATCGCGTGCGTCACTGTTTTCCCGAGGAGAAACAGCCGTAACGGGACGTTTCGCCATTGCGGGTGGTAATCCCTCGCACCCGATTACGCTGTGCCGGTACGCAGCATGGCTCTGCTTTTTCAACAAGCCAATGGTGAACAGTGGCGCACGGGTATGAATGCCATGCCCTTCTTTCCTGTCTCTTCGGTTGAAGCGTTTTATCAACTTCAGACGGCTACACTGCCTGATACCAGTACCGGAAAAGTAAACCCGAATAAACTCAACGCTTTCATAACGAATCATCCGGAAGTAAAACCTTTTTTGCATGGGCTAAGCAGTATACGCCGTCCTCCAGTTGGGCCAGCGATCGCTTTAACAGTCTCAATGCCTTCCGCTTGATTGATAAATCGGGCAACTCACATCTGGTCCGCTGGAGTGTGGTTCCGACCATCAAGGCAGACCCTGTCAGCGATGCCAATAAACATGACAGCGATTTTTTGCAGAAAGATCTTATACAACGCCTTGGTCAGGGCGCGCTCAGGTGGAATTTAGTCATCACACTGGCTCAGGCTGGCGATAAAAGTAATGATGCCACTAAAGCATGGCCAGCCGATCGTCAAACGATTAATGCCGGCACGCTGGTGATAAACCAGGCCACTCCTCAGCAGCAAGGCCCCTGCAATGACATCAATTTTGATCCTTTGATTTTGCCCGATGGTATAGCCGCCTCTGACGATCCGATATTGAATGCGCGTTCGTCGGCCTATGCCAGGTCGTACAATTTGCGCACTCGGGAACAAGCTCAACAAGCAGGAGCGAAATTATGAAGCATGTCGAATATTTTCATCCAGCTATGCGCTTCCTGCACTGGCTTATGGCCGCAGCGATTTTAACAATGCTGTTTATCGGCGTAGCCATGGTTGCCAGCGTATCATCCCTGCATAGTTTACTGGTGGCGATACATAAGCCGCTCGGCGTGATGATATTGGTTTTAGTCGTGGTTCGCTTGTGGCTGCGTTTTGCAACCGTAACGCCCGCTTTGCCAGCGACATTACCCGCATGGCAGCGTGGCGTGGCGCATCTTTCACACTGGATACTTTATTTTATGATGCTGGCCCAGCCTCTTATTGGCTGGGCGATGCTTTCAGCGGCGGGTTATCCTGTTACTCTCGGTGCCGGAATTGTCCTGCCGCCTGTTGTGCCCGTGAATAATGACTTGTATGCGCTACTGCGCCCCTGCATACCTGGTTTGCGCTCGCGCTATTCGCTACGGTAATGCTGCATCTGGCCGCTGCGCTGCTCCATGCTTTTGTACTGCGAGATGGCGTGTTCCGCAGTATGACCGGCATGCGTAAACCCTGACTGTCCGGTTTATGGCGCAACCTTGCTGAAAAAGGTTGCCACCATGAACGCAATCCCATTGATGGAGAAAGGCAATGACGGTTATCCGTTTTCCTGACAGGAAATTGTTTGAAATTTATGCATGTCCGGCCTGTATGCCGAATGAATCCGGCGCCCCAAACTCGCAGGCGGTTGAAAAGCCTTCTCAGTCTGTAATCGCTGGTGAAAAGGAAGCGGTTCGCCATTTCGCGCTGACAATAGCTGAAAAACTATTAGAAGACAGAGAACTTAACCATGCTGCACCATTCCTGGTGGATACAATTGTCAGGATGCTGGTTAATGAATCTTGTTATATACAGGATAAACCTTAACGAGGGCAAAGCTCGCAAGAACAGAGTTTCTGCGAGCTTTGCGAATGCATTATTTATGAGCTTTGCCGGTATGATGGCCAACACTTCATACTCCTGACTCATGCATGAAGCTGGCAAGACCGGGATAATGCATTAATAGAATCAGGATGTGTGTAATCAGGGATGTAACGCCATCTCAACCGCTGCTTCGCAATGAATCAGCGTGGTATCAAAAACGGGCACGGGGACGTTGTCCTGATTTAGTAACATACCCACTTCCGTACATCCAAGAATCACGCAATCTGCACCCTTTTCAGCTAAACGCTGCGCTATGCCTTCATAAACAGAGCGACTGGCTGGGACTATTATATCCTTGCACAACTCCTCATAGATGATGCGATGCACTTCTGCCCGATCGGCAGTATCGGGAACAACAGGCTGAAGTGAAGCCGCCCTGAGACGATCAAGATAAAAGGACTGCTCCATTGTAAAAGCGGTCGCCATCAGACCTGGCGCTTGCAGACCTTCTTTGACAACCCGGGCGGCCGTTGCATCCGCAATGTGCAGCAGCGGGATGCTGATACCGTCCATCATTTGCTCAGCCAGTTTATGCATTGTGTTTGTTGCCAGAACGATAAAATCAGCGCCTCCGCGTTCCAGCGCCTTTGCCTCGGTGTTCAAAAGTGAACCGGCTTCGTCCCATTGGCCTCTGATCTGTAAATCTTCGATGATTGCAAAATTTAGCGAACGAATCAGCAGCTCAGGAGAATGCAAGCCACCCAAGCGCTGACGAACCAACTCACACATTTTTCGGTAATAAATTTGCGTTGAGGCCGCAGACATGCCCCCCAGGATTCCAATCGTTTGCATCATATTTCCACTCAGTTATAGAGGAATATTTCGAGGATAAACAGCTGAAGTAATTAAAAAGGAGGAGACATAAAATGCTGCATCTCCATTTACCGTTATGGCGAATTTTCAGCAATAAGACGATTAAAAACAGGCTCTATAATTTGTTGAAACATATCGGCATTATCAAAAGCTCGAGCCGCCAGCATGGCACCATGTACCGTGGCCATCAGGGCTTTCGCCTCTACGGCTGGCGTTTCTTGTAGCTGAAATGTGCCTTCGCTTTGCCCCTTCTCGAGCAGCGAGGTTAACCAGTTGGAAAGGTCGTGGAAGTGACGGGAGACTTCAGCAGCCACTTCGGCTGGTAAGGTAGGTAACTCCACAGCAAGCATCACGCATATACAGAATGAGGAAGAACCATCCTTGATACACTGGGACCAGTAGCCAATATATGCTTTAAGCTCAGCCAGTGGGTCGTTGAGCTGACGATCAAGAGCTGACATACCCGCACGCGCTTCTTCACAATACTGCGCCACCACAGTGCGCACGAGATCCGCCTTACCGGGAAAGTGATGGTGAATGCTGGCCTTACGAATCTGCACGACTTCGGCAATATCAGCATAGCTGAAGCTCTTATAGCCGCCGGTGGTCAGCAGGCGACGCGTATGGGCAACAATTTCGTTAGCTTTCTGTGAAAGTTCAGTCATAAATAGTCTCGGATTACCGATACGAAAGAAAAGGATAGCCCTTGTATCGAGTGTAAATATTGCATCATCCAACCTATCTGTAGGTAGTCAGTTTGTCAAGGCAGCGCTTTTCATGTGGTTCACGCCTTTACAGCCTTAAAAGTCTGTCTATAGCTCTATGCTCTCTACCTTCCTGTGGCTTCCGAAACGGTAACCGGGTCAGAAGATAAGATTCTTTCCGATTCCGTACGACAGAATAGTGAGCCAGCCTCTTGAACCTGCATATATAACTTCGCGTTTCTTTCAGTTGTGCAGCGTGCATGTGCGTTGGGCTACGAAAATATGCAACAGCTTACTCGCAGATATCCGCTTTTCGCTGATAGCGAACATGGGGGCCACGGCAAGCGGCTTTGTGCCAGAAGCGGACATTACATACCTCACGGCCTATTCAGCTATGCCGAATAAACCTCAATGCGATGAAACAAATACCGACGCTTGCTGCACAGGCGGAACGGCGAAGTTACGCTGCATGCGTTTTATCTCCTCAGCCGGCGGCAGACCAAACAGGCGTTTGAACTCGCGATTAAATTGCGATGGGCTTTCATAGCCAACAGCGTAACTCGCGGCGGCGGCAGTGATCTGCTGGCGCACCATCAACATTCGCGCCTGGTGCAGGCGTACCGATTTCACATACTGCATCGGCGGCATCCGGGTTATCGCTTTGAAATGGCTGTGAAACGTCGGCACGCTCATGCCGGCTTCCATAGCCAGTTGCGTCAGCGTTAACGGCTCAGCATAGGTGGCATGGATGCGCTGAAGCACTTTGCCTATCTTGCCGAATTGCCCCTGCAAGGCCAGCGCGGCACGCATTGCGTTGCCCTGTGCGCCCGTCAATACGCGGAAATAGAGCTCACGTACCCGCGCAGGGCCGAGGATAGCGACTTCAAGCGGATTGATCAGAACTTCAAGCAAGCGCAGCACGGCCGTTTTTACTGCGTCGTCCATCGGGCTCGACATCATGCTTTGTGGAGCAGCGGGAGGATGCGGGGCGTCATGCTGTTCAATTTGCAACATCAGTTCAGCGGCCAGCTGAAGATCCAGATGCATATAAATCGCCAGCAACGGATGTTCTGCCGACGCGTCGGTTTCCATCACAAACGGCACCGGTACCGAAACCGCCAGATAGTGCTGTTCATCATATAAATAAGTTTGCTGACCAAAATAGCCGCGCTTGCTGCCCTGACAGACAATCACGATCCCCGGATCGTAAAGCACAGGCGTTCTGGCAAGCGGACGATCGGAACGCAAAATTCGCACATCAGGCAAGGCAGTAAGGTTGTACCCCTCCTGCACCGCAAGTGCCTTCATCAAGGCAATCATTACGGTCATCATAACACCTCATAAAATCAGGCAAGAAAAAGAGAAGATAAGGCCTAAAAATGCAGCAGAACAGAGAATACCATGCAACCCTCACTGTTCATGGGAGTTCTTTTATGACATCTGCAAAAACGATTTTAATCACCGGCGTCAGCAGCGGCATGGGTCGTGCGCTTGCACAGGAAGCCCTCGCCGCAGGCCATCGGGTCGTTGGAACCGTACGCAACCGTGAAGCGCAGCAGGCTTTCGAGGCGCTCAATGCGCAGCGGGCTTTTGGCCGACTGCTTGATGTCACGGACTTTGAGCATATTGATGAGGTAGTTGAGGAGATTGAGTCAACCGTCGGTCCGGTTGATGTGCTGGTGAACAACGCCGGTTATGGCCATGAAGGCATTCTTGAAGAATCGTCCCTCGAAGAGATGCGCCGCCAGTTTGACGTGAACGTGTTTGGCGCGGTGGCGATGATCAAAGCCGTGCTACCGGGCATGCGCCAACGCCGTCGTGGGCACATTATTAATATCACTTCGATGGGCAGTTTCATTACCTTGCCAGGCATCAGCTATTACTGCGGCAGCAAATTTGCACTGGAGGGGATATCAGAGACGTTAAGCAAAGAGCTTGCCCCGTTCAACATACACGTGACCGCAGTAGCACCCGGCTCGTTTCGCACGGACTGGGCCGGGCGCTCAATGGTACGCAGTGCTCGCAGTATCCCGGACTATGACGTTTTATTCGACCCCATTCGCCGGGCTCGTGAGGAAAAAAGCGGTAAGCAACTCGGTAATCCCGTTAAAGCCGCCCATGCCATGCTGGCATTGATTGAAAGCCAGAGTCCCCCCGTGCATTTGTTGTTAGGCAGTGATGCACTGAGCTTAGTGCGGCAAAAGCTGATTGCATTAAATAATGAAATAGAACAGTGGGAACAACTCACTCGTTCAACGGATGACTGAGCGGCCTGTAAGGAGAGCTGAAGTGAAAAATAACGGGTTCTCAGCTGGCTGCCGAATCACGCGGAAGTTCGCAGCCAACTGAGATTTGTTGTGTTACTTGAGGGAAAAGCTGGCTGGGGCTGTAGAGCGATCGAAGGAGCGCCGGATTAACCGGATACTTAACCCTGCCCCAGTAGCCAGGCAGACTGCCATCACCAGAAGCGCGACGATAAAGGCATGTGTAATGACTGCTCCGCTGTCACCCTTGCCCAACATGCTGTAAAAAATACCGCCGATGACGGCGACGCTCAGCGCAGTGCTAATTTGTAATACCGAGCTGGTTACGCCAGCAATCATACCTGAAAACTGTGGCGCAACCCGGCCTGTCACCATCCGCACCAGGGTTGGCATCGCCAGCCCCTGGCCAAGACCAGTAACAAAAAGGAGAACTGCGAGCGGCAGCATGGCGGGAGGTCTGCCCGTCAGCGTCGTGGCGATCAACCATGCCATGCCCGCCAGCCCTACGGTTTCGCATCCCATCCCGATTGCGCTAAGGTAATTTCCGACAAAGCGCCTCAGGTAAGGTGTCAGTAACGGACCAATCAGAAAGCCGATGCCAAAGGGCAGAAAAAGCGTGCCCGCGTTCAGGGCGTTAAAATGCAACGCACCTTGCAGATAAACAGAAAACAGAAGAAAGAACGCGCCGATCGAATAAAACAGTAAAATAATCACAAGTCCCTGGCCCAGCCCTGGCGCGCGTAACACGGTCGGATTAAGCAATGGCGAACCTCCCTTCTGACTCAGGCGACGCTCATAACGCCATAACAACGAGGCCAGCAGCGGGACAGTAAGAAACAACAGCCACGTCCACCAGGGCCATCCCGCCTCACGGCCTTCAATCAACGGCACTATCAGCGTGCACAGCGTGGCTGTTGCTAGCAGCATGCCGACGGGGTCCAGTCGCTGTGCAGATTGCACCCGCGTTTCTTTCAGCAATGGCAGGCCAAAAAGAATGACCAGCAGCGCCGCAGGCAGGTTAACGAGAAAAATAGCCCGCCATCCCAAGTGAAACAGGTCCGCTGAAATCAGGATGCCGCCCAGTACCTGTCCGATAACGGAGGCCAGACCAAACACTGCACCATAGATACTCAGCGCTAACGGTCTCTCCGCTTCGGGAAAAATGGCCTGCACGGAAGCCAGCGCCTGAGGGGCCATAATGGCGGCGGTGGCACCCTGTAACATGCGTCCGGTAATCAGTACCCAAGGTGACCAGGCTAACCCGCACAGCAACGATGCAGCGGCAAACCCGATAAGCCCAAGAAAAAACATCTTTCCACGACCATAAATATCGCCCAGGCGGCCGCCGGTAATTAATGTTACCGCATACACGGCAGCATAGGATGAAATGACCAGCTGGTCAGCGGAAGATGATGCCCCCAGCTCGTTCTGAATGGCAGGCAGCGCCACGTTAACGATAAAAAATCGAGCGGCGGCAAAAATGCCCCAACCAGTAAAATGACAAACATTGCCCAGCGACGTGGCTCGGCTTGCGGGATGCTATGTGCCGACATAAAGCACTCCTTATGAAACGGTACAATCCCCGGTAAGGGGCGTTTTGTGATGGCAAAATGTGCAGTTAACCTGTCAGGACGGGGCGCGTCACCCCGAGGGATTCCGACTGCGCTGGGTGTCAGCGCATGCCGCCGGAGGCCAGAATTACCTCACCTGTGACCCACCCCGCCTCGTCTGATGCGAGAAATGAAACGATCGGGGCAACATCCTTCACCTGACCGATGCGGCCGAGCGGCGTCTGCTCTTCATTCCATGTCTGGAAGTCCGAGTTCATCGCGCCAGCGCTGTGGCTTCCTTCCGTTTCGATCAGCCCGGGGTTGACGGCGTTGACACGAATTCCTCGAGGGCCGAGTTCTCGTGATAGTACGCCGGTGATGGCGTCAATCGCGCCTTTGGCGCCGCTGTAGATGGCGCTCTCAGCAATAAAGACGCGGGTGACGAACGAACTGATATTAATAATGCTGCTGCCTTTACCCAGGTGCGGCGTGGCGGCAGCGCTCACTAACAGCGGTCCCAGAACATTGATGTCGAATTGCCTGCGGTAGAGCGCTTCGGTGCTCTCTTCAATTTTGACGAACTGGTAAACACCGGCGTTGTTCACCACAATGTCCAGCCGCCCGAAATTGCCGATGGCCGCGTTGATCAACGCTTCAACCTCTGCCTGGTTGGTGACATCCGCCGCTACCGCTAAGGCCTGCCCACCGGCGGCTTCAATATCGGCAACGACCTTATCGGCACCGCTTCTGCCTGTGGCATAATTAACGATGACCTTCGCACCGTCAGCCGCCAGCTGGCGGGCAATGCCTGCTCCGATACCTTTGGAGCCGCCAGTTACGATGGCAACTTTACCTTTCAATTTGTTCATATTTTCAGCTTCCTGATAGGGCCGCCTGGCGCGGTCTGGTGGTGGAGGCTATGGTGATACCAACATCATTGTTTGGGAACTGCCACTTTTGTATATTCAATGTTCATTTTTGAACGGTGAGGCGATGACATGGAGTGGGGTGACGTCCGGGTATTTCTTGCAGTCATTCGTAACGGTTCTTTCGGGGAGGCGGCCCGAAGGCTTGGCGTGAGCCATCCGACGGTCGGGCGGCGCATAAAGGCGCTTGAGGATGAGGCGCAGCAAGCGCTGTTTCGCCGGACCAGGGAGGGGCTGGTGTTGACGGACGCCGGCGACGGGGTTATGAAGCTGGCCGAAGCGATGGAAAACTCCGCGCTGGCGATGGAACGCCGCTTGGCAGGTAATCACGAACGTCTTGAAGGGATATTGCGGATATCTTCAGCAGAGTGGTTTGCTAACTATGTTCTGGCCCCTATTCTGGGCGAACTGACGCGCCGCCATCCGGCAATTGTGCCGGAAGTCATCGCAAGCTATCGCTTGATCAATCTGGCGCGCCGTGATGCCGACATAGCGTTTCGCATTGTGCCCTTTACCGAGCCGGACATTGTCCAGCGACGTCTGATGAGCATGCCCTACGCCCTCTATGGCACGCCTGAAAATGCACAGACAATGCTCACCGATCCCTCTTCGGTGGGGCTAATTTTGATGAATACCGAGCAATCACACTTTCCTGACGTCTCATGGCTGCTCGAGCGGTTTCCGCACTCCAGATGTGCCTTCAAAAGCACGAGTCGGGCGATTCAGGCGCAAATGTGTCTGCGCGGGATGGGGATCGCCGTGCTACCACAACCGTTGGGCGATGCCACCACTGGGCTGCAGCGCATTGCAACGCCTGATTTCCCCCCTCAAGAGATATCTGGGTAGGCTACCATCAAGATCTTCGGCACATGGATCGCTTACGCGCCATGCTGGATATCGCCGATGCGTTGCTTACGGATCCCACAATGGTGGCTCCGTGAGCCTGTTCCCCCACCCGTTCACTTATGCTGATGTTCTGAAGGAGTTCATGTGGCAGCAGAAGGAGGGGCAATTACGCCTAAAAACCTTCCGGTATCGCGTGATCACTGCTTAAAACGACTTTAAGGTTACTCGCGTCGTAACCTTCTGGCTTGTTTGCGTCCCTTACCAACAAACTTTGCCAGTTTCGTTTCCCCTTACTTTTGGATGTGCTGTACCCCACTCCTACCACAAATAAAAAACTGCCTGTACTCAAACAGGCCAGTAGGCGTGAACTTCCGCTTTGTGCCAATAGCGGACATAGAAATCCTTAGCGTGTATAGATGCACAGTAATCAAAACACTGACTATTACACTCAACCTACTATTTCAATTAAATTACCGTCAGGGTCATGAATAATCGCCTCATAATAGCCATCTCCCGTAACGCGGGCTGGGCTCACTAAAATTTCATTATTTAATGCTTTAATGACCATCTCATCAACCTGCTGACGAGAGTTCAGTTTGATAGCGATATGCGCCCATCCCGTAAGCTCTTTACCATGCAGCCCCTTTTCCAAACCATCCAGGCTCATTAACTCAATAGTCGGCCCATCACATAAGCTGACAAAATAAGAGGAAAAACCAGGCCTGTTTGTACTGATATATAATTCATTAGATGTTCCACCAAAATAATCACGCCAGAATTCTTTTTGTGCTTCAATATTTGTCGTCCACAAAGCTACATGTGAAATTTTCATGCATTTTCCTTCGCCGAATTATTCTGTCTAAGATTAAGAGAGAATGATATCGCACCGACAAACAGCATTAATGCCATAATCAGTGAAAAAGCTAGTGCTAGCGAACTGAAATGAGCGACATATCCAATAATAGCCGGGCCGCTTAATACGCCGAGATAACCCATCGTAGTAATTGCAGGAACAGCAACGGACTGAGGCATGACGCTTTGCTGGCCCACCGCCGAAAACATCACCGGGACGATATTCGCGCACCCAGCCCCCATCAAAATGTAACCAAGAAGCGACAGATGCCATGAAGGAATGAAAGTAATCAAAGCCAGACCGACTGCCGTAGTCAGTGATCCGCCAACAACTACGGTTAAACGACCAAGATTTCCGACAATCCGATCACCCATCAGTCTGGCTGCTGTCATAGCCACAGCAAAGCACGTATACCCAAGACCACCCAGCGTTTCAGGCATATTTCTGACCTGCGTCAGATAAACGGCACTCCAGTCCAGCACAGTACCTTCGGTGAGAAACACCGCAAAGCAGACCATTCCCAAGATCAGTACGATCCCACGCGGCACGGCAAAGGCGGAACCTTCTTTAGGGTTGGCGTAAGTCAGTAATCCCGGATAACTCAATATGGCTAAGACGATAACAGTCAGCGTTATCAGCACAGTGGAAGCAATAATATTAAGACCTGCAGCCAGAAGCAGGGTCATCAAACCCGCGCCAGCTATACCGCCAAAGCTGTACATGCCATGAAAACCGGACATCAGCGGAACAGACGATTCCTTTTCAACAAGGATTGCCTGGATATTCATGGCGCAGTCTGTCACACCAACGCCAATGCCAAAGACCAGTAAAGTAAGCCCCAGAAGTACAGGATTGCTAATTACCGCCAGTAAAGGTGTGCTTACTACAACTATCGCAATGGCTGCAACTATGACAGTACGGCAGCCAAACCTGCCGGTCAGTGAGCCCGTTACTGGCATCGCAATCAAAGCTCCAACCCCAAGACACAGGAGTAAGGTTCCAAGTGTTGCTTCATTAACACCCGTATTTGCACGAGCATATGGCACGAGAACCGCCCACGTCGCCGTGACAAAGCCGGCGATGAAGAAGGCCAGCCGTGTCGCCCGACTGGAAGAGATCCTGTGTGACTTCTGATTCATTTTATTCCCTATCCTGAAAGCTGGAAGTTATTTACTGGCAGAGCGTTTGATACAAGCCAGTAAGTGATTGACAAAGAATTAATCCTGCGCGACCATGCCCACCAATGCTCGTTTGTGATGATTTAAGAGGTGTTACATGCTCGATTATGCAGCTTTCCCCAAACAACGACAAGACTTGATCAGGAAAATATTGCGTGACCAGGGAGAGTGGTCTGTATCGAACTCGCCCAGCAGATGGGAGTTTCAGAGCACACAGTTCGTCGTGATCTTCATGAATTAAGTAAAGAAGGAGTATGCAAAAAAGTCTACGGAGGGGCAGTATTGCAGCTTCCAGATGCAGGAACACTGGATTCAAGAAAAGAGCAAAATCTATCAGCAAAAAACACAATCGCGCAAAGGTGTGCAAGCTTGATTACAAGTGAGAACTGCATATTTATTGATGCAGGCAGCACAAACCTGGCAATGGCAAAATCTCTGCCTGATGAACTCACCATAACGGTGGTAACAAACGCGCCAGATATCGCTGCTGCGCTTTTAAAACATCCCAATATAGAAGTTATTATGCTTGGGGGCGTATTCAGAAAGATAGTGGCGGCTCTGTGGGGAACACAGCAATTGAGCAATTAAGAAACATCATGTTCGATCAGGCTTTCATGGGAGGGTGTGCCATGAGTCCAGAAGCCGGGCTGACGGGTTTTAATTTTGATGACTGTGAGTTTAAGAAAGCGGCAATAGCGCAGAGTAGCCAAGTTATTGTCGGGCTGACCTCAGAGAAAATTCCAGGCGTGGCAAGGTTCTCTGTTGCCAGCTGTGAAGATATAGACATTCTTGTGGTTGAAGAAAATCTTGATAAAAATTTCCATTCATCTTTCCTCGCGGAGAATATAACCATCTTGACCGTTTAATTATTAACTAGATTAAATAATTAATATTAAGAAGGGGTTGCATCACTACTTACAAGGATATTATGCCAGAAGTAAAAAAGATGAGTTTGCAACGGTGCGGTGTTACCTTATTGAAAATAGGATTAATTTCTTGAGTGAGTTAATGCAATGAGAAGTTGATTCGGTTGATAAAAGTAATAATGAATAATTACTATTCATTCGGGCGTCTGCTCCTCGCTCATAGCGGACCTTGCCCCGCGTAAATGTCTGTTCTGTGCCGGAAGTGGACAAAAGGGGGAGTTAGAAAGGCGGTTAATTGACTAATGTGATGGCCGAACTATCGATGGGGAGTATCCGGCTCGGAATTTTTGACTTTACGTGTTCCAAGATGTTGATAAAACCGTAGTAAGTATCCATCAGGATCGGCAACAATAAACTGACGGTTTCCGCTTTCCACTGCCTCAACACGATACCAGCGGTCCTCAACAGGAAGGAAAAGACCAATGCCATGCTGTGCCAATGAGTTTATCAGGGGAGTAACTGAGGGAACCAAAATCTGAACATTCATCCCTTTTCCGAACGGGTAACCAGTCGGCTGATGCCCTCCTTCAAATGTCCGGCCTTCTCCTATCTGGTCGATCATGAGTTCAGCTTCCCCCAGTTTCAGGTAACAAAAGCCTTCTTCAGCGCGCTCATATACACATTCGAAGCCCAGGATTTGGCAGTAGAATCTTTTTGAATTGCGCCAATCTGATACAGAAAACTCAGGTACAAGTGCATTACTCATGGCTATAACTCCGTTTTCAATCTCAACGTTAATCATCTGGAACCAAGGTGAATGCCTGAGCAAACTGGCTTCCGGCGGTTCGGCAGAACCTGGCGACTCTGCCGGTTAGGCTATCGCGCTGATAATTCGGCTTGCCGGGAAGCCAGAGGGGCCATTCAGACTTCCCTCCACTGGTTCTGAATCATCAGCAACCAGTGTAACTGCTGTGTACCACCAGCAATGGAAAATCGTTGACCCGATAAAATGAAAGTAGGAAGAAGCCTCACAGAGAAAAAGCGCGCGGGTAGAGTAAGAAGCGAAACGGTGAATACATGCTCCTGAATGTTAGATATAACAGCAAACTTCCCGGTCAGATTTTTATTGTAATGAATTGGCAAAGGTCGTTTTATTACCTATCCAGGAACACAAAAATTGTCATTTCGTTGCATTTATGCGTCCGGACATCACATTCTTACATCAGTACAGCCCCAGCGTTGCCAGAAAACGTTTTGTCAGCGGTCTTGTTTCCTCTTTCCGCCATACGGCAAAAAGGGTGATTTCAAGCGGCAGCCAGGGGAGAGATACTAGAGCGACATTATCCGGAACAATCCGCGCAAGGCTTTTCTGTATGAATGTGAAACCCAACCCGGCCTCCACACAGGCCAGCGCAGCCAGTGGCCCGCTGACTTCCAGACAGATATTGGGGCGAAAACCGCCTTTCTGACATGCTGCGAGCAATCGCGCCCGCGCCGTAGGATTCAGGTTTTCCTGATCTGCTATCCACGGCTGGCCATTGAGATCATCAGGGCCGGGAGCCGGTAGCATTCTTTCTTTTGGCATAGCCAGTATCACAGGTTCCGTCAAAACTTTCTCCTGACGGAACATGCCATTAGCATCAGGTGGCGTATGCAGCAGGGCCAGATCAATGGCTCTTTCCCTCAGATGTTCAATCTGTTGCTTTGAACGCATAGCATGTAGGCGGATATCCGCTTCATGCCCCATACCAAGCCGTGCAATTGCCTCAGGAAGAAGCCGGGAATGGAGTGCCGCTTCTACATAGCCTATATCCAGTCGCCCTGCATAATCATGCGAGAGATGCCGGCCGTAATCTTTCAGGCGATCGTGATGTTGTAAAAAAGGCGTTACCTCATTAAGAAATTTTCTTCCCTCTTCAGTTAGCTTTAACCGCTTTTTATCACGATGAAAGAGCGTAATACCTAATTCACTTTCAAGCTGCTGGATCTGTCTGCTGAGTGGAGATTGAGAAATATGAAGCCTTTCTGCTGCCTGTCCGACATGTTCGAATAAGGCAACGGTGGCAAAAGAACGCAGTAATTTTATGTCCACAACAATTTTGGTCTCAACTGAGTCGAAAATTATCATAGTCTCATCAGGCATTTAACTTCAATATCTTTAGGCCGTGACCGTAACACTGACTTGCCAGCGACTGTTACTGGCTGGTTTAAACATCACGGACCGAATGAAGCTGCAAATTATAATTTTATTTTCATTAAGCGAGGACAGTATGGATACGTCACCTTTTCTTTCGCAAAAAATTGGCCATTACTCGATAACCGCAATAAGCGACGGGCGAATGAAAGCCAGCCTGGGTTTACTGTCAGGAATTGATTTAACCGAAGCAGGAAAAATTCAGGAGAAGTCAGGAGTAACAGCTCCCGATGATATTCACATTTACTGCTACCTCATACGCGGACAGGGACGCGTCATACTGGTGGATTCCGGGATGGGAGGACTGAATTATGCTGGTGGCGAATTTAAAAAAACCTTTTCTCGGCAGGCGTTAATCCAGGCGATATAGATACCGTGCTTCTGACTCACGGACATCCAGACCACATCGGCGGTTTGCTGAATGAGCATGGTCAGCCTGCATACAGAAACGCGAAACTTTTCCTGAGTCGTGATGAAGCAGCATTCTGGCAGGATGAAAATAAGCTGAAACTCATGGGTGAGCGCATACAGATGACCGGGTCGCTGGTTCGTCGCACGCTGGAAGCTTATGGCCCTGTGCTGCGTTTTACTGATGAAGCAGAAATCAGTGAGGGGATCAAGGCTGTAAGTCTGCCGGGACATACGCCTGGACACACCGGGTTTCTGATAAATTCATGCGATGAAAGCCTGCTGATCTGGGGTGATATTGTGCATTATCCGCATATTCAGTCAGCCCGGCCTGAAGTTTCAATTTCATTTGACTGTGATCCAGCCCAGGCAGAGAAAACAAGAAAAACCATTCTTGAACAGGCCGCTCGTCAAAATTTACGTGTTGCTGGCATGCACTTCGGTGAACCCGGGTTCGCATATGTTTCCGGTTCTCCTGAAAGGGGGTATTTTCTGACGTCATGTTCAGAACAGCAGAACGTCGTCCGCGGTATAACGGTATAATGCGCCCCGGCGAGCTTTTTGAAGTAAGAAAGCAAGCTCTTCTTTGGCATTTTCTCCAAAGGCGGCTCTGAGTGACTCTGTATTGACAGAACCTGGGCTAACGATAATTGATATTTATCTGCTTTCCTCTTTTGCAAAACTGCCGTTTAGTCTTTTCAGCACTTCACTTATGCCCCTGCTGACAATCCGATCCTCCCGCATTACTGTCCCCAAAGTCCGATGAAGCGAGGGCGTCACAGAGTAAAGACTGAGACCCTGCCTTTCTTCAATACTCGCAACGGACATGCGGGGAACGATGCTGTAGCCCAGACCGGAACGTACCATCCTTTTAATGGCTTCAATGCTGCCAAGCTCCATCATGGGGCTGGCAGTATGCCCGGCATACCGGAACCATTCGTCGATCAAGGCGCGTGTCCCGCTTCCGGGTTCAAATATAATCAGCGGCAGTGACAAAAGGGCGTCGGGAGGCAGCGGGTTCGCGCTCTGCTCTGATGCATCCTTTTCCATGATGACAACAAACTCATCCGTACCCAGCGGGCTTACGCTCAGGCATTTGCCGGCTGCTGGAAGTGTTACAAGTCCAATGTCTATACGATTCTCCTCCACGCTCCGGACAATATCGGAAGTATTGCCTGTGCGTACGTCCACTTTCAGCAGAGGATGTGCCTGTCGCAGCTGTTGCAGTAAGGGAGGCAGAAGATGAATACAGGCCGTTGCACCCGTGCCGACAGTAACGGTACCGGTTATCTCGTCTGAATGCCGAGACACCGATTCAATGGCTGTATTTACCACGGAATCAATTTTCATACAGTGCTCAGAAAAAGTCAGCCCGGCAGGAGTGGGCCTTATCCCCCGGCTGGTTCGCTCAATAAGCCGGACATGAAGCGCCTGCTCCAGCTGTCTTATCTGCAGGCTGACAGCCGGCTGTGATAGTCCGAGTGCTTCTGCCGCTCCTGAGAAACTGCCCCGGCTGATGACCATCCTGAAAGTAGCAAGATGATCAAGGTTCAGGTTTGCCATGCCAAAGTTTTCCTTATACCGCTGATAAGTCCCGCGGCCTGTCTGAAATTATTCATCCGGGTTAGTCTTTGTTTCTCACCAGAAAAAGAGCCATACCGATGGAAATAACTGAAGCAGATGAAAGACATATTCCTGCTATCCAGCAGATTTATGCTTATCACGTATTACATGGCACTGCCACTTTTGAAACCGAACCGCCGGATGCGGCTGAAATGGCAGCCCGCCTGAAAAAGGTGCGTTCAGCAGGACTGCCTTGGTTTGTGGCGATTGATGAAGGGCAAGTGCGGGGATACTGCTACCTGTCTTTTTACCGGGAACGCCGCGCCTACCGGTTTACCCTGGAAGACTCCGTCTATATTGACGCCACTTGTCAGGGGCGGGGCACCGGCAAAATGCTGTTATCCCGAGCGATAGCCTGGGCAGAAGCCCGTGGCTTCCGCCAGCTCGTGGCCGTGGTGGGTAACAGCGAAAACACTGCCTCCCTTGCCCTGCACCGCGCCGCAGGCTTCAGCATCACCGGCACACTCAGATCGGTAGGATTCAAGCACGGGCGCTGGCTCGATACGGTCATCCTGCAGCGCACGCTCGGGCTGGGCGACACCACGCTTGCGGAGAGCACAGATTGACAGACGGACATCTGACAGGGCGCAGCATTTTCTGCATCGGCATGACGCAGCTTATCAACTGGGGTATTACGTTCTACATGCCGGGCGTTTTCGGAACCGCCATCATGGCGGAAACGGGATGGTCTCCCGTGGTGACATTCTCTGGCCTGACCGTTGCCATGCTGGTTATGGGGCTGGTTTCGCCGCTGACCGGTTCCGTTATGGCTCGAGCCGGCGGACGCATGATGATGATGGCGGGAACCTTCGCCATAACTATCGGGTGTTTTCTGATGGCGATTACTCATTCCACAACGGCATGGGTTGCGGTCTGGGTCCTGACGGGAGTCGGCATGCGGCTTGCCCTGTATGACGCTGCGTTTGCCCTGCTTGTGGAAACCGCAGGCGCAGGGGCCCGCAGAGCAGTCTCTCTGGTTACTCTACTGGGCGGTCTTGCGTCAGCCGTGTTCTGGACTGCTGGCGCTGCCCTGCTGCACATTACCAACTGGCGGCATGCCTTACTCGTTTACGGCTGTGCGGGTCTGGTGGGCCTGCTTTTTCTGACCGCCGTTCCGGCAGGCCGTCGGGTAAACCCTCCCATGGTTGGTCGGTCCGGTCTTCCGGCGGCCGGGACGGCAGAAGATCGAAAAGGTTTCATCAGCGGCCTGTGGTATGCCGCCCTGATTGCGCTGATCAGCTTTGTCTCCACGGGCGTGTCCACGCATTTTCCCCGGATACTGGCCGCTTATGGCTTGCCCGCCTTGGCTGGCATGCTTTGGGGCGTGGGACAGGTGAGTGCCCGCCTGCTGGATGTGGCCTCCGGCGCACGCCTCTCCGCGCTACGCCTAAACCTTATTATCGGTGTCCTGCTGCCACTCTGCTTTCTGGCCGGCCTTGCGGGGTGCGTTACGCCTGTGGCTACAGCCCTCTTCGTCCTGGGCTATGGGGCCGTGAACGGACTGTGCACGGTTGTGAAGGCCGTACTTCCTCTTGTGCTGTTTGATCCACAGCAGTACGCCCGCAAAACAGGCGTACTGCTGTCACCAGGATTTTTCTCGCGGCGCTTGCCCCGTCTGCGTATGCCATGCTGCTGGAGCGGTACGGTATACCCGGCACGCTGCTTGTTTCCGCTATCCTGACCCTGTTCATTACGGCGATTTCCGTGGTGATCTGGCGACGCCATTCCGGCTCAGTAGTACAGAGCCGTGATGAAGAAACGCCTCCCCTTCCCGGGAAAAACGTTTGATACAGTCCGCGATACCATCAAAATTTTATCCAGATTAATCAAAATATTGTGCATCCGCTTGTCGCTCAAAGCGGACTTGACCGTGTGCCTGTCTGCTTTGTGCCAGAAGCGGACCTTATCAGATGAGTAAAAACCGCCTTTCAGCCGTCTTATCTTAGGATTGCTGTCACAATTGTGCTGAATACTGTGCCCGTTATAAAAGCATGTTCAGTTGTGCGTTCTTCTTTGCGTATGTCAGCATAGCGTGCAAGAGCATGCTCAGCATTTGGGGCATCAATCTCTTCATACTGCTTTTCATAACCCTGATCGGTCAGCAGAGGGGCTTTCTCGGCTTCTGATCTTTCCAGCACAGCAATTTGTTCACCCTTTCTAAAAAATGTAATCCGGCATCTGTCGCTCCCGAGAAAAGACAGTTTTTCATGAGATAACATATCTCATCTGGCTTGATTCTGTTCACATCTGTGTTTCTTCTGTTCGTGAGTCAGAAGTTAAGGTAATTCAATATATTTAAGTGTTTGAAAAATTTACGACAGCAAGGAGCTCAGGATGAAAGCATTTACAGTGCGCCGCATTAACGACAGTGACCTTGACGATTTCATAAGAATAAGACTTGAGGCCCTGCGACTTCATCCAGATGCCTTTGGTGCCTCCTATGAAGACTGGAAACAGAAATCTGCAGAGTTTTTTGCTGAAAGGTTGCGTGTTGAAAATGTATTTGGAGGATTCGATCTTCAAAATTCCTTACAAGGCATGATAGGCGTTAGTCGCAGTACCGCACCAAAACTTTGTCATGTTGCCACTATCTGGGGAATGTATGTGCGCGCTGAGATGAGAGGCACGGGTCTTTCGAAATCGCTTATGGCAGCGGCAATAGAAGCTGCCAGCGGAGCTAAAACAATAAAACTTTCAGTGATTACAACAAATCATGCAGCCCAGATTCTCTATCGATCCTTTGGATTCAGAGAATGGGCAACCGATACCGCTGCATTATGCGTTGATGGCGTTTTTTATGACGAACTTCTTATGAGGCTGGATGCTGAATCCAGTTCGTGACCCGGATATCTGGAAAAACCGGCTGGCCGTAAAGGGCGTTAGGGAATCCAAATGAATCACCACGCTCTATCCATCCAGACACATCAGAATAGCTATTAGTCACTGGTTTAACGTCCGCTTGTCGCTCAAAGCGGACTTGACCATGTGTTTGTCTGCTTTGTGCCAAAGCGGACATTGAAGCAGTAATGACATATTTGCATGATGATACAGATGACGGCTGATGTTTATTTTTCGTAAGGTAAATGCTGATCTTAAAGCTTAAAGGCAGTATTCATGAATAGATTCCAAGGGAAACGCATACTGATCACTGGCGGTACCAGCGGCATGGGACTGGCTGGTGCTCAGCGCATTGTCAGTGAAGGTGGTTATGTT
This sequence comes from Candidatus Pantoea bituminis, assembly GCF_018842675.1. Taxonomy (NCBI): domain Bacteria; kingdom Pseudomonadati; phylum Pseudomonadota; class Gammaproteobacteria; order Enterobacterales; family Erwiniaceae; genus Pantoea; species Candidatus Pantoea bituminis. The sequence goes on along the minus strand of NZ_JAGTWO010000001.1, from coordinate 12,522 downwards.
GCCATTACAGGGCTCAATGAAGAAAGGCTGGATCGCGCCCGCAGCTCACTGCCTGTGACTTCTCTCATTCTAAAAAGCGATGCTACAAGCGAAGCAGACATAAGTGAGCTTCGGACAGCTATAAGCGGTTGGGGTTCGCTTGATGGATTGTGGCTTAATGCTGGCTTTGCAGAGGTAGGTTCTCTGGAGTCGGTAACGGCAGATGCTTTTAATCGCATGATGAACGCTAATGTACGTGGTCCGATGCTGCAGCTGGCAGCCCTTTCTAAGTCACTCAATTCAGGGGCATCTGTTCTGGTAACCTCATCCTCTTCTGTATACGAAGGTGCGGCAATGACAAGCCTTTATGCAGCAACGAAAGGTGCCGTTGTCGCTATGGTTAAAAGCTGGGCTACTGAGCTGGCTGAACGCGGTATACGCGCCAACACTTTGGTGCCAGGTCCGATTGAAACAAACTTCAGGCATTTTATGCCGGAAGAGTCGCGTCAGCAGTTTGAAGATTTTGTGGTAAGTCAGGTCACTCTTGGCCGTGCAGGAAAAGCAGAAGAGGCCGCTGCAGTTGCGCTTTTCCTCCTTTCCGATGACGCATCCTATGTTACCGGTAGCCAGTACGCCGTAGATGGCGGACTGGTACATTACTGATTGTTAGTCAGAATTCAGGAAAGCGGCTGGTGTAACATAATCAGCTGAAATTTTCATGTAACGTCCGCTGACCGCACATGGCGGACAGTTCGTTCGCATCGGGCTGCTTTGTGCCAGAAGCGGATATTAATATCCAAACATGCGGCCTTTTTGTTGTCTGTTTTTTTAGTTAAACGTGGGCAACCTTATATTAAGCCGACATACACTCTGCAAAACGTTTCAGCCCTCTTGGTTAATATGGGCATTGTTCTGCAGCGGTGAATTTTTAAAAACATCTCATTCCGAGGTAACGTTAGCGCGGCTGCAAAAACTAATGATCTTAAGCATTCTTAATAAAGCCTCTTCATCGCAATCGAAACAGGAGTATTCAAGGCAGAACCATCCGGCATGAGGATATTCCTAATTATTAAAATGAATAATTAATGTAATATTTTTATTTAATTGTGACCTGTAACACTTTTATTTATTAAAGTAATAAAAATCAAACGATTACATCATTCAACAAATATCCTTAAATGTCGATTTTTTGACTCCTATCAACATTCCCGTATAAATTTCGAAGCGCGACTTAACTCAAACTGGTGAAATGTAAGACTTTCGCTATGGTTATATCAAATTGTTAACGAACCTTACTCCTTCTTAATTTTTCATCCTTTTCATGCACACAAAATTTTCCTGGCAAACACCTTAATTAAATTTCGCTATACCAGAGCTCGTTTTCATTAGCCTGAAACCCTGAGGACTCACATGAAACTAACACCCCTGGCCCGTAGTTTTGCCCTGGCCGGCTTGCTTACTACCTTTTCGATAAGCGTACTGGCGGATGAAACGCCGAAAGACGCAGCGCCTGCAACCAAACAGGCCAACGATGCGCTTTATCAGCAACTGCCGTTCGACAATAAAAGTGACTTTGAGGATGCTCATAAAGGTTTCATTGCGGCTTTACCCGATACCGTTATCAAAGGGGAATCGGGTAACGTTATCTGGGACCCTAAACAGTACGCATTTATAAAAGAGGGTGAAAAAGCGCCCGACACCGTTAACCCCAGCCTGTGGCGTCAGTCACAGCTGATCAATATCAGCGGCCTGTTTGAAGTCACTGACGGTATCTATCAAGTCCGCAATCTTGATCTGTCCAACATGACCATCATTGAGGGCAAGGAAGGCATCACCGTTGTCGATCCGCTGGTTTCCGCCGAGACGGCGAAGGTTGGCATGGATCTTTATTTTAAAAATCGCGGCAAAAAACCTGTCGTGGCGGTTATCTATACCCACAGTCACGTTGACCACTACGGCGGTGTTCGCGGCGTAGTGGATGAAGCAGATGTCAAAGCCGGCAAGGTAAAAATCTATGCGCCAGCGGGCTTTATGGAATCCGCCGTTTCAGAAAACATCATGGCGGGTAACGTCATGAGCCGGCGCGCCAGCTATATGTACGGCAATCTGCTCAAGGCAGACCCGAAAGGCCAGGTCGGTGCCGGACTGGGCACCACCACCTCAGCGGGCACGGTCACGCTGATTGCGCCAACTGATTACGTGACGAAAACGGGTGAAAAGCACGTTATAGACGGTTTAACTTATGACTTTATGATGGCGCCTGGCTCCGAAGCGCCGGCAGAGATGCTGTGGTTTATTGAAGAGAAAAAGGTCATTCAGACGGCAGAAGACGTGACCCACACGCTGCATAACACCTATTCCTTGCGCGGTGCCAAAATTCGCGAACCGCTCCCCTGGTCTAAGTACATCAATGACGCCATCAACCTCTGGGGTGACAAGGCTGAGGTGCTGATGGCTCAACATCACTGGCCGACCTGGGGAAATGACAATGTTAACAAACTGATGAAGAGCCAGCGCGATTTGTACCGCTACATTAATGACCAGACGCTGCGCATGGCAAACGAAGGTCTGACCCGCGATGAGATTGCCGCACAGTTTAAGCTGCCGCCGTCCCTTGCCACCATGTGGGCGAACCGCGGCTACTACGGCTCGGTCAGTCATGACGTGAAGGCAACCTACGTGCTGTACCTCGGATGGTTTGACGGCAATCCGGCGACGCTTGATGAGCTTCCGCCTGAAGATGCCGCGAAGAAATACGTGGAGTACATGGGTGGCGCTGACAGCATCCTGCAGAAGGCGAAAGCCGATTATGACAAAGGAAATTACCGATGGGTGGCGCAGGTTGTCAGTAAGGTTGTGTTTGCCAACCCGGACAACAAGGCCGCACGCAGTCTGGAGGCGGATGCGCTGGAGCAGATGGGGTATCAGGCCGAGTCCGGCCCGTGGCGTAACTTCTATTTGACCGGTGCGCAGGAGCTGCGTAACGGCGTGAAACAGCTGCCGACGCCAAACACCGCGAGTCCAGATACTGTTCGCGCCATGACGCCGGAAATGTTCTTTGACTACCTGGCGCTGCACATTAACGGCGAGAAGGCCGCGAATGCGAAAGCCGTGCTGAACGTTGATTTTGGCGGTGACGGTGGTAAGTACAAACTGGAACTGGAAAATGGCGTGCTTAATCACACCGCAAACTCGGAAGCGCAGAACGCCGACGCCACTCTTACCCTGTCACGTGAAACTCTCAACAAGGTCATTCTGAAAGAGGAAACGCTGAAGCAGGCGCAGGATAAAGGCGAGGTAAAAATTACCGGTGATGCCGGTAAGGTGAATGAACTGCTGGGCTACATGGATAAGTTCGACTTCTGGTTCAACATGGTGACGCCGTAAACCCGCAGCCGGTAGCCTTTCGCTACCGGCTTTGTTATTTCCGGGACCACGTTTTTCGGGGAACAGCCGATGAAGAGAGTAAAGAAAACCTTTACCTGCTTATTTTTTCCACCCTTGCCAGTAATGCTTTTGCGGCAGACCCGCCGGCAGACGCGGCACAGGCCAACAACCCGCTGGCGAACATGACTGCATTTAACATGCAGAACTATTACATCGGCGACGTCAGCGAAAGTAACAAAGACGCGAACCAGTTCTGGTTCCGCTATGCGCAGCCCTTTTCGTTGGGCGAAAGTAAGTGGCTGCTGCGCGCCTCCCTGCCCGTTAATACCTATCCTTCTCCGCCCACCGGGGGCATCAGACCGGACTGGGCGACCTGAACCTTTTTACCGCTTATCTGATCGATACCGGCAACCCGGCAGTAAGTTTTGGTTTTGGCCCGCAAATAACGGCGCCCACCGCGACGGAGAATGCTCTCGGTAGCGAAAAATGGTCCGCCGGGCTGGTTAACGTCCTGTTCAACGCCAGTACGCCCAAAATTCAGTACGGCTATCTGGCGTCCTGGCAGCACAGCTTTGCCGGTGAAGATGACCGCAGTGACGTAAACGTGGGCGCTTTTCAGCCGTTCGTTTTTTATCAGCTGGGCGGCGGGACTTACCTGCGCGCTGCACCTATCTGGAATTACAACTTCCAGAATGACAGTTACGGCGTGCCGCTGGGGCTGGGCGTGGGCCAGGTCATCAAGCAGGGCAAAACGGTCTATAACTTCTTCATTGAGCCGCAGGCATCCGTCGCTGACGACGGGCCGGGACAGCCGCGCTGGCAGATTTTTGCCGGCCTTAACCTGCAGTTCCTGAACTGATACACCAGACTATTTTCTGAATTTTACGGACCTTGGTAGCATATGGATTAGCGCAATCGGTCTGCTGCTTTACGAACGTTCGAAATAATTTACGGCTTAGGGAGTCTGAATATGAACACTGTGACTGTGGTTACCGGCTTTATGCTACTCATTTCAGTGCTACCGGCAGCGGCGGCTCCGTACAAAAATCTGGAGTACGCGCTGAAGGAGCAGAAAATCATCACTGACCTGCGCACACACTGCACGTTGGGGAACAGTATTTCCGATGAAAAAATCCGATCAGTATTCCTCAGTAATGAAAGCAGTCATGACCTGATTCTGGCTGCAGCTGACGCGCTCTCGATGGGTAATCAGCAGGTTTACACTGAGTCTGTAGAGCAGATTCAGTGTCCCGACATGAAATAGACCTGCCACAGCCATATCGTCCCGGAGGCGCTGTGCATATTCACCAGGGTCAATCCAGACACATCGGAATAGCGAGTAGTCACATGTTTTATGACCGATTTTCGCTCATAACTGACGTGGACTACTTACATGTGGAAAGCGTCATGCCAGAAACGGATGCGCCTGGCCCGTAGGTAAGTTAATCAACAAGGAAAAGTTGAACTGCTAAATATGTTGTAAAAGAAAATCTCTAAGTTCGGCTGTAACTTCTTCTGGCGCCTCTTCAGCCATATGATGACCGCTACCTATGGCTTTACCCGTGACATCTGGCGCCCAGCTTCTCCAGATACCCAACACGTCACCGTATATGTCTTCCAGATCATCAAATTTTGACCATAAGCATAGAGTCGGGCATTCAATTATCCGGCCGAGTTGACGGTCCTGAAGCTCATGCTCTTTATCTATATATAAACCAGCGCGATAGTCTTCTATCATTCCGTGTACTGTTTCCGGATCGTGTATGGCTCGCCTGAATTCAACATATTCTTCATCTCCCATTGATTCCGGCTGGCTTCCGTACCATTTGTCCGGGTCAGCCAGAATGGCCCGCTCTGGTTTCTCTGGCTGAGCAAAGAAGAACCAGTGATACCACTGTCTGGCAAATTTCTCATTACACCGGCTGAGAGCTTCAAGTATTGGGATACAATCCAGAACGGCAAGACAGGTGATTCGTTCCGGATAGTCAAGGGCAGCCCTGTAAGCCGTGTAGCTGCCCCTGTCATGTCCAACAAGTGCAAACTGTTCAAAGCCCAGTTGACTCATCAACTCAATACAATCTTTTGCCTTAGCTCTTTTGGAAGAACCCGCATGATCAGGCCGGTCGGCAGGTTTAGATGAGCGGCCGAAACCACGTAAATCAGGACATACAACGGTAAATGATTTGGCAAGCTCCGGGGCGACTTTTGACCAGGTTACATGAGTACGAGGATGACCGTGCAGCAGCAAAACCGGAGGGCCATTACCACCATAACGTACATTAAGCTCTGCTTCTGAAACGTTGATTACTGTGTGCGTAAATCCCTTAAACATGTTTTTCCCCTGCCAGTTGAGTAGTAAAAATTATAGGCAGTTTCTGCTCGCAAAGTTCCGATGACGGGTAAGCAACGGGAAGGCTGAGATAAATCATGGCACCCGAGGGCAACCAGAAATTCACTCAGGGTTACAAGACAGAAACAGGCATCCGTCAGGGAAGATATTCAGGCTTAACGTCCGCTTTTCACTCATAGAGGACAGAGTGTCCGTGGCAAACTGCGTTGTGCCGTTCTGACACTTCACAAATAAAGCTTCAGGCCGGAAAGCTCACATGTCATTAACCTGCTGATCGGCGGGCAGCGGGTTAACATTACAGGGACCGCTCCCACCAGCATAAGGGCTTCACGGATCATTTCCCCGCAGACAACGCTGGACCTTGGTTAACAAACCGGCGGCTCAAAACAAAAGGCCTGTCACTCCTTTTTGCCTGAAATCACACGCCGACGATGACAGTCGGTAGGCTGCAGTATGTTTCCATCACATGAACGTACCTCCAATGTTTGGACAGGCTGTCCGTGCGTGTTATCCACAAGGACTGAATGTATTTCGTCCTTCTCAAACATATAGCGCTCTCCCCACTGACGTATAGCCACAACAATGGGGAAAATGGTTCGCCCTTTATCGGTAAGGACATATTCCCTGTACGCGCTGCCATCTGAAGCAGGACAGATCTCAAACACACCGATATCGACCAGTTGTTTTAGCCTGGAAGCCAGAATATTTTTGGCTAGTCCTAAATTCTTCTGAAACTCACTGAACCTGCGTACATCATCAAATGCCTCACGGATAATCATCAAACACCAACGTTCACCAATCGACTCTAATGTCCTGGCAACGGGACATTCGCTGGTCCTGAGTGATTCTTGTTTTGCCATCCGTTTTATCTCTCAGTTTGCTTTTAGTGATCCAACCATACCCCCTCTTAAAAGAGGTTGCAAAAAAAACCACCACTGTAGATTCTATTCGCAATATAGTTTTAAAAAGAAACCAGATGAGGCAAGTATGCAGTGTAAAGCAGGCAAGAATTCTGACGTCGCGATACAGACATCGTTAGCAGATGACCCGGTGCTCTCTCCCTGGATAATTTTTTTGTTCTCAGTGACTTGTGCCCTGGCGGTGGCAAATGTCTATTCTGCTCAGCCTTTACTTGAATCTATGGCAGCCACCCTGGATGTTGAACCTGGTATAATTGGCAGCGTAGTCACCCTTACCCAGACAGGCTATCTAGCCGGCTTGCTCTTTCTGGTTCCGCTCGGAGATCGGGTGAACCGAAAAATCCTCATTGTTACTCAACTGATACTTTCAGTACTGGCTTTGATAATGGCGGGATTATCACAAAATCTGGCGATCCTGCTTTGCGCTATGCTGTTGATCGGCTTGATGGCGGTAGTGGTTCAGCTCATGGTTGCATGGGCAGCGATACTGGCAGCTCCCCATAGACGCGGAGAGGTTGTAGGCAAGGTGACCAGCGGCATTGTTTTGGGGATCCTGCTGGCCCGCTTCGTCTCAGGAATCATTGCCGATCTTGCCGGTTGGCGGGCTGTTTATTTGATTGCTGCCTGCCTGATATTGCTGATCACATTAATCGTTGCGAAAGTGATGCCGCCCTCCCCGCCGCAGGCGAAAAACCAACCTATGCCTTTCTACTCCTCTCTATTTTTCGTCTGTACATCACTGAACCTCAACTGAGGAAGCGCGGAGTCCTTGCTCTGCTTATCTTTGCAGCTTTCAGCATGCTATGGACCACGATGGTCATGCCACTCACTGCTATGTCGCTTTCGCATACTCAAATAGGCATGTTTGGTTTAGCTGGCATAGCGGGTGCGCTGGCGGCATCAAAAGCCGGATTATGGGCAGACAGAGGCAAGGGGCAGCGCGCAACCGGATCAGCTCTGGCATTGCTGACACTCTCATGGCTACCCATCGCGTATGCCGAAAAATCCCTGCTGTGGCTGATTATCGGCGTCATCGCGCTGGATTTTGCGGTACAGACGGTCCATGTGATCAATCAGAGCATCATCATTTCAGCCATGCCCTCAGAGGCAAGCCGCCTCGTCGGAGCTTATATGTGTTTTTATTCCGTGGGCAGCGCCTTTGGCGCGCTTGTCGCAACTCAGCTCTATGCGCTCTGGGGTGGCAGCCCGTCTGCTTCGCGGGTGCATTCGTGAGTGCCTGTGCTTTTATCTTATGGTCAGGATTACCTAAATCATGAAATTACATCATCTGCTGCTTGCGATTCTAATAACAGCAATCTGGGGGTTAACTTTTCAGTTATCAAGCTGGGGCTGAATGCCGTGGATCCCTTAATTCTGGCAGGTATACGTTTCATGCTATGCGCCTTGCCTGCATTATTTTTCATAAGAAAACCTGACGTCAAATGGCGCTATATCATCAGCTATGGTCTGGTTTTTGGCATTGGTTTATGGGGGCTGGTCAACCTGGGGATTAAAACCGGGCTTTCTGCCGGAATTGCATCACTTCTGCTGCAATTCAGCGCCTTCTTTACCATCCTACTGGGAAGTTTGGTATTTAAAGAAAGTCTCAACCGTTATCAAATCGCAGGCTTCACTCTCGCTTGTACGGGCTTACTGAGTATTGTTTTTATTACTGATGGTTCCGTTACTCTCTTCGGTACGCTGCTGGTATTGGCAGGTGCGATGGCGTGGAGTATCGCCAATATCATTATTAAACATTCGGGTACGAAGCAGATATTTGCCTTTTTGGTTTGGTCGAGCGCCTTTTCTCCGATACCACTTTTCTTGCTGGACTGGCTGGTCAATGGTGCCAATGGATACACTGCGCTAGTCAACCACCTTGACGCTCGCTCTGTGCTGTCAATACTGTTCCAGGTCTATCCCAATACGCTGTTTGGCTACTGGGTGTGGAATTCCCTGCTTAAGCAATACCCGATCTCTACCGTGGCGCCCTTGTCGCTGTTGGTACCGGTGTTCGGAATTCTGGGATCCATGGTGATATTTGGGGAAGATGTCTCGTCGGTGAAGATTCTCGCCCTGCTGCTGATTATTTCCGGACTGGCTGTAGGACTGTATGGTCATCGGCTAACCTCTTTTTTGCGGGAAAACGCATCAATTTGACACGTTACGTTCTTTACCGGCTGACGGCACAAGAACTATTTTGAAAAGTCCTTATAGCCATCAGGGATCAATTAAATAAAGCGGCCCGGAAGCCCGGCTACTTGCTCTACCTTGAGAAAATGGAAGCTGCAATTCTTGCTGCACTTGAAATCGAAGTCTTCCTTTAATTCGAATCATTCACCTTTAAAGCGCTTCCGACAAACTGATTATATCCGAGTGAAGTTAACGTCCGCTTTACGCTCACAGCAGACTCAGAGTAGCGCCTGACGCTGTGTGCCTGAAGCGGACGTTAATGCATTACCTATTCAGAAACAACCCAGTCATTTTAAGTCAGCAATAGAGTGCCAAGTTGATTAAATCAATGTTTGACGCTAACTAAATTTCCATTATTCTGGAAATATAGTTATTGGAGGTAGTATGGACTTACATACAGCAGCAAACGCACTTCGGGAGCTGGGCCACCCGACCCGTCTCAGCATATACCGGGAGCTTGTCAGGGCGGGTCATGACGGCCTGCCGGTTGGCGAACTACAGAAGCACCTTGATATTCCTGCCTCCACGCTCAGCCATCATCTTTCTGCGCTGATGTCTGCTGGCCTCATAAGTCAGGAACGTCAGAGCCGAACCCTGTTCTGCAGGCCCTGTTATTCACAGCTTGAGCAGCTGATGGCTTTTCTGACTGAAGAGTGCTGCGCCGGCGGCAGCGACTGCAGCCTGACTGCCGCGATCCCCCTTAAAGAGACTCCATTGTGAATAACGTGAATGATGCCTTGAACAATATCGATCCGACGCTCCTGGATGCGCCCCTTACGGAAGAGAAGCTGAAGGCCGCAGAAGTGCCGCACCCGCCCCGCATCCTGATGCTCTACGGTTCGTTGCGGGAACGCTCTTACAGCCGGCTCACCACGGAAGAAGCTGCCCGGTTGCTGACGGCTATGGGCGCGGAGGTGAAAATATTTAATCCGTCCGGCCTGCCTCTGCCGGATGATGTACCTGAAACGCACCCGAAGGTTGCAGAGCTGCGCGAACTGGTACTCTGGTCAGAAGGGATGGTCTGGTGCTCTCCTGAGCGTCACGGTGCCATGACCGGCATCATGAAGACGCAAATTGACTGGATACCCCTGACGTCCGGGGCGGTCCGGCCATCGCAGGGAAAACCCTTGCAGTCATGCAGGTCAGCGGCGGCTCACAGTCGTTCAACGCCGTAAACCAGATGCGCATTCTCGGGCGCTGGATGCGAATGATCACCATCCCGAACCAGTCATCCGTGGCAAAAGCCTGGGCCGAGTTTGATGAGGACGATCGCATGAAACCTTCACCGTATTACGACCGCATCGTGGACGTCATGGAGGAACTGATGAAGTTCACCCTGCTGACGCGCGGGCGAAGCAACTACCTGACCGACCGCTACAGTGAAAGAAAAGAGAGTGCCGCTCAGCTCTCAGAGCGGGTCAATCAGCGCAGCATATAAAAAAGCCGGCAGATGCCGGCTTTTTTCACACTCGTTATGTCTGCAGCCTGGTGAAAAATCAGTGGCTGACGCGGTGACCGTGCTCATCAATGACCACTTCGCCATCCTCTTTGGTGAACGCTCCCTGCTGCGGATCTGGCAGAATGTCGAGAACTGCTTCGGACGGACGGCAGAGCTCCGTGCCGAGCGGCGTCACCACCACCGGGCGATTAATAAGGATCGGATGAGCCAGCATGGCATCGAGCAGTTCGTTATCGCTGAAGCGGTCTTCTGCCAGGCCGAGCTGCTCGTACGGTTCGGTATTCTTGCGCAGCAGAGCGCGTACGCTGATGCCCATGTCCGCAATCAGCTTCTTCAGCTCGTCGCGTGACGGCGGTGTTTCCAGATACAGAATAACCTTGGGTTCGGTGCCGCTGTTGCGGATAAGCGCCAGGGTGTTGCGGGACGTCCCGCACGCCGGGTTGTGATAAATGGTGATGTCAGTCATAAGCGGTACTCCGTAAAGGCGCTGCACAGTCGCAACACCGGGGTTAAGGTTAAACAGACAGGCGCAGGGCCAGCGCGGCCAGCGTCACAAAAAGTACCGGCAGGGTCATCACGATGCCCACGCGGAAGTAGTAGCTCCAGCTGACAGTAATGTTTTTTGCGCCAGTACGTGCAGCCACAGCAGGGTAGCGAGGCTGCCGATGGGGGTGATTTTCGGGCCGAGGTCGCAGCCGATGATGTTGGCGTAAATCATCGCTTCCTTCACCACGCCCTGTGCGGTGCTGCCGTCAATCGAAAGCGCACCAACGAGCACGGTAGGCATGTTGTTCATGACAGAAGAGAGCGCCGCCGTCAGGAAACCGGTGCCGAGCGTTGCGCCCCAGACGCCGTGCTCTGCAAACCGGTTCAGGGCGGCAGAAAGGTAATCAGTCAGGCCGGCGTTACGAAGACCGTACACCACCAGATACATGCCCAGCGAGAAGATAACAATCTGCCAAGGCGCGCCTTTCAGCACCTTGCCGGTATCAATCACGTGTCCTTTGCGGGCAACCAGCCAGAGAATACACGCCGCCACCGCTGCCACCAGGCTTACCGGCACGCCGAGTGGTTCGAGAGCAAAGAAGCCGACCAGTAGCAGGATGAGAACAATCCAGCCGGTTCTAAAAGTGCGCGCATCGCGAATGGCCTCACGCGGCGCCTTCAGTTTCGTCAGGTCGTAGGTGGCCGGGATGTCCCTGCGGAAAAACAGGTGCAGCATCACCAGCGTGGCGGCCACGGAGGCGATATTTACCGGCACCATCACCGAGGCATACTCGCTGAAACCCAGCTTAAAGAAGTCCGCCGTGACAATGTTCACCAGGTTCGACACGATGAGCGGCAGGCTGGAGGTGTCGGCGATGAAACCTGCTGCCATCACAAACGCCAGCGTGGCGCCGGGGCTGAAGCCCAGCGCCAGCAGCATGGCGATGACGATCGGCGTCAGAATAAGCGCCGCCCCGTCATTAGCGAACAGGGCGGCTACCGCCGCACCCAGCAGAACGATATAGGTGAACAGCAGCCGGCCTTTTCCGCCTCCCCAGCGGGAAACGTGCAGCGCCGCCCACTCAAAAAAGCCGGATTCGTCGAGCAGCAGGCTGATGATGATGACGGCAATAAAGGTAGCCGTAGCGTTCCAGACAATCTGCCAGACCACCGGAATATCCCCAATCTGTACTACGCCGGTCAGGAGCGCCAGAGCCGCACCGATGACTGCACTCCAGCCAATACTGAAGCCCTTCGGCTGCCAGATAACCAGTATCAGCGTCAGGACGAAAATCGCACCCGCCAGAAACATACTTTCTCCTTTTTAAATAAAGTTGCCCGTTAATCCGGGTTGATAATTATCCCGCACAAAACACATTCAAAAAATCGCATATATGATGGTGAAATTTTTTAAATGCAGACAGGCTTGCCGTTGGTGGTTGCGTTATCGCGTTCAGCCTGCTGGCTGAGCTTAAGGATGTCATCTCGCTGGCACAGGTAAGCCTGTTCAATTACTGCTGATGCCCAGGCTGGCATGTGCGGAGACAAACGGTAATGGATCCACTTGCCGTCTCGCCTGTCGATAAGCAGGCCGCTTTCTCTCAGTAAAGCCAGGTGTCGGGAAATTTTGGGTTGTGATTCCTTTAGCGTGGACGAAAGCTCGCAGACGCAGAGCTCACCTTTTTCGCGAAGTAACAGCACAAGGCTGAGCCGGGTTTCGTCAGACAGGTTTTTGAAAAGTTGCAGGG